>NZ_JANNMI010000294.1:0-1959 GCF_031397715.1 Roseateles sp. | reverse complement strand
ATGTCGGCGTCGGCCACGCCCTTGGATTTCAGGAAGCTGCGCAGGATCTTGTTGGTGGTGCGCGGGTAGACATAGTCGGTGCCCAGCAGCACGAAGCGGCGGGCAGCCCCGCCGTCCTTGCTCATCAGGTATTCGACCGAGGGAATAGCCTGCTGATTCGGCGCCGCGCCGGTGTAGAACACATTCTTGGACAGCTCCTCGCCCTCGTACTGCACCGGGTAGAACAGCAGGCCGTTCAGTTCCTCAAACACCGGCAGCATCGATTTGCGCGACACCGAGGTCCAGCCACCGAAGGTCACGGCGACCTTGTCCTGGGTCAGCAGCTGGCGCGCTTTTTCGGCGAACAGCGGCCAGTTCGAGGCCGGGTCCACCACCACCGGCTCCAGCTTCTTGCCCAGCACGCCGCCCTTGGCATTGATCTCGTCGATCGCCATCAGCGCGACATCCTTGAGCACCGTTTCCGAGATCGCCATCGTGCCCGACAGCGAATGCAGGATGCCGACCTTGATGGTGTCGGCGGCCAGAACCTGGCCGCTGAAGCTCAGGGCGGCTGCCAGAGCGGTGAGCGTGACGTTGAAACGGCGACGATTGCTGATCATGGATGAGTCCTGTGGGTTGACGAGAGATAAAACGGCCTTGGGGTCAAGTGTTGCCACTGCGTGCCGGGCGGCCAATACGCCGGATGGCGTATGTGACAGCGTCAATTTCTCAAGCGACCCAGCGCCAGCGCGGCGGCAGCGGTGCGGGTCTCGACGCCGAGCTTGGCGAACACATGCTCCAGATGCTTTTTCACCGTCTGCGGGCTGAGGCTGAGGATGGCGGCGATGTCGCGGTTGATCTTGCCCTTGATGACCCAGTACATCACCTCGGCCTCGCGCGGCGTCAGCCCCAGGCCGGCGGCGATCGCCTCGATCGAGGCCTGGTCCGAGCTCTCGCGCAGCATCAGCAGCCAGTCGCCATCGCCGGTGCGGCCATGCAGGCTCAGCTCCAGCCGGCGGCCGCCGCGCGCGGTGATCAGGTTGTCGGCCTGCTGGCCGGTCTGCTTGCCGGAAATGGCCTGCTGCAACCAGCGCAACACGGCCGGCGGCGTGACCCGGTCCGGCACCTCGAAATGAAAATGCACCAGCTGACTGGCCAGCGGCGTGTGCCAGATGCGCGCGCCGTCCGCCGCGCGCAGCACCAGGCAGGCATGGCCGAAGGCATCCAGCGCCTGGCGTGCCTGCCTGGCTTCGCGCTGGCCACGCAGCTGGGCGGCGACCCGCGCCAGCACCTCGCGCGCCCGCACCGGCTTAGGGACGGTGTCGACGCAGCCGGCCTCCAGCGCCAGCCAGACCTGCTCGCTGTCGGCCTGCGGCCCCAACATGATGCAGGGCACACCGACCAGGCCCGGCGCCGCCAGCAGCGCCTTGAGCTGACCGCCCGACGCGCATAACTGCTGGGCCAGCAGCACCAAATCCGGGCGCCACTGCGGCGCCAGCGCCGCCGCCTGCGCCAGGCCGGCCACCGCCGCGACGCGGTAGCCCGACTCCTCCAGCACATGCTGCAGCACCAGCAAATTGGCGCGCTGATCGTCAATGATCAGCACCGCCGCCTGATCGGCTCTGGCGACGTGTTGCGGCGCCGGCCGCGCACCATCAGCAGGAAAATCAAACGCCAGCGCATCGCGCTGGTGCATGGTCGACGCAATCACATCGGTTGAATTCATGCTGTGGGCCATCTTGGTGCGCAGCGCATAGACCCACGGTCTCTGAACACTGCGGCCTGTGCGCAGGTCGCAGAATCCGTGCCAATCGCTGCGCTGGGCCGGCAAGCCTGGCCGGAATGCACGCCCGGCTCGGTATCGGCAGGCCAAGCGCCCGCCGGGTGGATCGATAATCGCGCTTTACCCAGCCCGCTCAACCCAGCTCGCTCAAACCAGCTCGCTCAAACCAGCTCGCTCAAACCAGCTCGCTCAACCCA
>NZ_JANNMI010000286.1:0-2137 GCF_031397715.1 Roseateles sp. | reverse complement strand
CTGCATGTCTGGCTGCCTGATTCGATGGAGGGTCCGACACCGATCTCCGCCCTGATCCACGCCGCCACCATGGTGACGGCCGGCATCTTTATGGTGGCCCGCATGAGCCCCTTGTTCGAGTTGTCGGACACCGCGCTGAATTTCGTGCTGATCATCGGCGCCATCACCGCCTTGTTCATGGGTTTCTTAGGCATCATCCAGAACGACATCAAGCGCGTGGTCGCCTACTCGACCTTGTCTCAGCTGGGCTATATGACGGTGGCCTTGGGCGCCTCGGCTTATTCGGTGGCGGTGTTCCATTTGATGACGCATGCCTTCTTCAAGGCCTTGCTCTTTCTCGGCGCCGGCTCGGTGATCATCGGTATGCACCATGACCAGGACATCCGCAATATGGGTGGGCTGCGCAAGTACATGCCGATCACCTGGATTACCTCCTTGCTCGGCTCACTGGCCCTGATCGGCACGCCGCTGTTCGCTGGTTTCTACTCCAAAGACAGCATCATCGAGGCGGTGCACGCCAGCCATCTGCCGGCGGCTCAGTGGGCTTATTACGCGGTCATCATCGGCGTCTTCGTGACCGCGTTCTATTCATTCCGCATGTATTTCCTGGTTTTCCATGGCAAGGAAAACTTCCGCCACAAGCCGTTTCCTCCAGAAGACGCCGGTGAGCATGATCACCACGACGATCATGGCCACCACGAGCCGCATGTGCCGCACGAATCGCCTTGGGTGGTGACCGCGCCGCTGGTCTTGCTGGCGATTCCCTCGGTGGTGATCGGCTTCATGACGATTCAACCGATGTTGTTCGGTGACTTCTTCAAGGATGCGATCTTCGTCAATCACGAGGTGCACCATGCAATGAAGGAGTTAGCGCACGAGTTTCATGGCGCCGCCGCGATGGCCCTGCATGGACTCAGCACGCTGCCGTTCTGGCTGGCTCTGGGCGGCGTGGTGACGGCCTATGTGTTCTATATGGTGGCACCAGGCATCCCGAAGACGATCGGCCGCGTCTTTGCGCCGGTCGTCAATGTGCTGGAGAACAAGTACTACCTCGACTGGTTCAACGAGAACGTGCTGGCCAAGGGCGCCCGTGGCCTGGGCCTGGCGTTCTGGAAGGGCGGCGACGGCGCGCTGATCGACGGTGTGTTGATCAATGGCTCGGCGCGTGCGGTGGGCCGGCTTGCGGGTGCGGCGCGCCTGGTGCAGACCGGTCATTTGTACTGGTATGCCTTGGTGATGATTCTGGGCGTGCTCGGTTTGATGACATGGCAGCTGTGGCCCTTTATATGGCCCCAATTCAAGACCTTGGCTGGTCTTTGAGCGCGGGCGGAGATAGATATGTTGCTTAGTCTTGCCATTTTTCTACCCATCGCCAGCGGCCTGCTTCTCTTGGCACTGGGCCGCGACGACCAAGTCAAGGCCGTGCGTTGGCTCGCGCTGCTCGCCGCCTTGGCCTGCTTCGCCGTCACCTTGCCGCTGATCAGCGGTTTCGACAACACGACCGCCGCGATGCAGTTCGTCGAGAACCAGCCCTGGATCGAGCGCTTCAACGTGCGCTACCACCTCGGCCTCGACGGCATCTCGATGTGGTTTGTGCCGCTGACGGCCTTCATCACCGTCATCGTTGTGCTCGCCGCCTGGGAGGTCATCGACACCCGCGTCAACCAGTACATGGGCGCCTTCCTGATTCTGTCGGGCCTGATGATCGGCGTTTTCTGCGCGCTGGACGGCTTGCTGTTCTATGTCTTCTTCGAGGCGACCCTGATCCCGATGTACATCATCATCGGCGTCTGGGGCGGCCCCAAGCGCGTCTACGCGGCCTTCAAGTTCTTCTTGTATACGCTGGCCGGCTCGCTGCTGATGCTGATCGCGCTGCTCTATCTGTACTTCCAGTCGGGCGGCTCGTTCGACATCCAGACCTGGCACAAGTTGCCGCTGGCCGGTGGTGCGCAGACCTTGCTGTTCTTCGCCTTCCTGGCCGCCTTCTCGGTCAAGGTGCCGATGTGGCCGGTCCACACCTGGCTGCCCGACGCCCACGTCGAGGCGCCCACCGGCGGCTCGGTGGTGCTGGCCGCCATCATGCTCAAACTCGGCGCCTATGGTTTCCTGCGTCTGTCCATGCCCATCGTTCCGGATG
>NZ_JANNMI010000250.1:0-6991 GCF_031397715.1 Roseateles sp. | reverse complement strand
CACATCACCCAAGGTGGGCAGGTCGACCGGGTCGCCCGGCAGCTTGATCTGGAACACATCCTCAACCGTCCACAACAGCTCGACCGTGCCCAGCGAGTCCAAGCCCAGATTCTCCAGCCGGGCATCGAGGGTCAGGCGATCCGGCTGCAGCTTGTAGTCCTTGATCAGGATGGCACTCAGGCGCTCAAAGGTTTGGCTCATGTCGATTCCTCTCGCAGGTGGGTCAATGAAGAATTTCCTTGCGCCACCAGCTGGGGTGCGCGGACCTTGCCGCCCCAGCGCGCGCCCAGCGTGAGCAGAGCGGGCCAGGCTTGCACCAGCTTCATCAAGGCAGCCGCACAGCGCGGCCGCATGGCGAGATTTGCAAAGACGGCCGCCAAACGCAGGCGCGGCGCGAATTGGCGCCGCCAGTCGGCCGCAAAGTTGCGCTGCAAACGGGCTTGGGCAGCAAGGTCCGGCGCCGTGGCGGTGCCGCCGCCGCCCAATAAATGCGAGCAAAGCAAGGCGGCCGACTGCAAGGCCATGCTGATGCCCTCCCCCAGAATCGGGTGCGCCTCGCCGGCCGCATTGCCGACCCTGAAGATGCCGTCCGCGGTGCTGACACGCACGCCCGGATCCAGCGGCCCCGAGGCCAACCAGGGTCCAATTCGCCCAGCGCCGTGCCGAGCGCCGTGCAAGGCCTCTCGCACGCCGCTGCATTCGCGCTGCAGCCAGGCTTCGACGGCTTCGCTGGCACTCAGGCCCGGCGCCGCGCCGCGCAGCTGGCTCAGCCGGTCACGGCGTAGGCAACAGGCCAAGGTCATCACGCCTTGGTCCGCCACCACCATGCCGCCGTAGCCGCCGTCCAGGGCCAGCACAGTGATTTGGCCGATCGGCAAATTCGAGCCCGCGAAGTTGGCCTTGAAGGCAAACAGGTCGGCGGCGCTGCGCGACTGCCGCTGCTGACTACGGCCCGAGGGCAGCGGCTCCCAGGACCCATGGGCGTCAACCAGCAGCTTGGCGCGCAGGCGCAACAGCGTCGGCGCTGTTGTGACTGTTGTGGCAGAGGTCAGCATGCGGACTTCGCAAAACCAGGCGCCGGGGCCGCCCAGCATCGCTTGCACGGCAGCGGGCTGAAACACCACGGCACCGGCGGCCTGCGCCTGAGCCAGCAGCAGGCTGTCCAGCGCCTCGCGGCCGAGCGCGCGGCCCCAGGGAAAGCAGGGGTGCCCGGCGGCCGGCAGCGCGGCCACCACCGCCTGGTCGCCGCGCAGCAGCGTCACCTGGCGCAGGTCCGGCCCCGCCAAGGCCGCAAAAGCTTCGCCCAGCCCCAGCGCCTCCAGCAGCGGCAGGTTGCTGGCCGCGACGCACTCGCCGCAGACCTTGCGGCGCGGGAACTGCTGCTTTTCGATCAAGGCGACGGACCAACCCGCGCGGGCCAGTTGAATCGCGACCGTGCAACCCGCCGGACCGGCACCGACGATCAGGGCGTCAAAGCTGCTGAGTGGGGCGTCCGCCATCATTGGCTCCCTGCGCGGCGTGCGCTGAAGCAATGGCTGAACAAGCCGGCCGCGAACTCGCGGGTCTGCCAAAGTGCGCTGTCCCCCGGCCACAGGGCGCTGATCTCCAGGCCACTAAAGCCGGCATGCACGCTCAAGACCGCATCCTCACGGGTCACCGCGTTGGCGCCGAGGGCGCCAACCAGATGGCTGGCTGCCCAGGGCAGGCGCGACCTGCGCGGCTCGCAAGCAAAGAAGCGATCGCTGCGCGCGGCCACCGCAGCGAGCAGCCGATCAAGCTCGCTGCCCTCGAAATGGTGCAGGAACAAGGCCGTGCTGATCAAATCCCAAGGCTCGGCCTCGGCCGGCCCTGCGGCCCAGTCCAGCACATCGGCCTGCTGTACCCGCACCGACCACCCCAGGTCGGCATAGGCCGCCAGCGTCGCGCGGCTGACGATGCTTTGGCGGTCCAACAGGGTCAGCTGCACTGGCGGCAAACCTGGCGACAACGCAGCAGCGACACCAAGCAGCAAACTGCCGTCGCCCGCACCCAGCTCCAGAATCCGCAACGGCCGAGCAAGCGCCCGGCCCGCCAGCAAGTCCTGCCAGCCGCGCGTGACGATGGCCCGCGTGCCCATGACCCGGTGCACGCGCACGAGATCGCGGCGCGAGCGCATGGCCGCGGGGTCGGCAGGCGGGAGATGATCCAGCGTCTCCGCGGCCACGCGCCTGGGCATCGTCATCATCGTCAGCAGCATCACTGCAGCTCCAACAGCGCACCGTGGCAGCTGAAGCCGGCCCCGAACGATGACAACCACCACCAACCGGGCGGCGCGCCATCGGCCAGCGCGGCCTCCAGCACAAAGTAGACAAAAGCACTCGACATATTGCCGTACTCGCGCAACACCGCCGCGCTGTAGCGCAGCTCATCGCCGGGCGTCAAGTCAAGGCCTTGCTCAAGTGCTTGCAGCACATCGCGGCCCCCCGCATGCATGATCCAGGTGCCCACATCGGCGGGGCTCAGCCCGGCTCGGCCCAGCACGGTCAGCAGCACGCGCTGCGCGTAGTCGGCCGCCAAGGCGGGGACGGCGCGTGTGAGGATATTGCGCAGCATGCCGTCGCGCTGCTCGAACATCAAGGCGCTGCGCTCGCCCGGCGCAATCAGCGAGCTGCTGTCTTTCCACACCATGCTGCGCCCCAAGGAACTGGCGGGGCTGGCCTGGCGCGACAGCACGGCAGCTCCCGCACCATCGCCAAACAAACAGGCGCTGATCAGCACGCCGGGGTCATTGTCGAGATACATCGCCGCGCTGCTGACCTCCACGCAAATGGACAGCACCTGCGCGCAGGCGCCGCCGGCCAGCAATGCCCGGCCCAGCATCAGATTGGGCAGCGCAGCGGCGCAGCCCTGGCCCACCAGGTCAAAAGCCTGCACATCGGGGCGCAGCCCAAGGCGCTCGACGACATAGCCGCTCAACCCCGGGCACAGATAGCCGGTGCAGGTGCTGACCACCACGGCGTCGATCTGGGCGGGGGCCAGGCCGGCCTGCCTCAGCGCGCGTTCACCGGCTTGCGCAGCAAGCCGCGGCGCATGGCTGAGGAAACGCTGTGCCAGCGTGTTGGGGTCGATGTTGAAGACCTCGTCCAGCGAGTCGACCGCCAAGCGGCGCGCCGCGATGCCGTTGTCGCGCTGCAGCACGGTTCTGGCGATCATGTGGGCGCGCGTGTCCAGCCGCGCAAACCATGCCGAGCGCTCAAAGGCGACCAAGCACTCGGCCTTGGTATAACGCCCCGGCGGTGTTGCGCTGCCTAGCCCGGTGATGCGCATGGTTCAGGGCGCCGCCGACGCAGCCGCCGACATATGCGTGTGCGAGCCAGACTCTCCCATCGCGATGGGCTTGCCCGCCACCATCGACGCCAGCACGCCAAAAGCACGCACCATCTTGCTGTTCGGCGCGTCCCAGTAATCGGCGGCAGCGGGAATGAACTTCAGCAGGGCCAGATTGGGCGAGTCCGGGCCGTCCGGGAACCAGGGCTTGGCGAATGCCGACCACAGGCGCTTGATATGGGCGCGGTCGGTATCGATCTCGCCGCGACCCGACAGCGACACATAGTTGCCATGCGCCGAGTCGGTGAAGCTGAGGTTGGCAACGCGCAGGTGCTCGACCTTGGAGGAGCGCAGGTCGGTGAAGAACCAGAGCGCGCCGCTGGCGTCCATCTCCAGCACCGCCATGGGCCGGCAGGCCAAGGCACCGTCGGCCTCGACGGTGGCCAGCATGGCGATCGGGATGGCGGCTATCAGCTTGGCGATATGGGCAGAATCGGCCTTGGTTTGGGGAGCTGTCTTCATCGGTGAACCTCGTATGGCAATACAAAGGGACGCTGTGTAGCGCCGCGAATGCGCAGGCTTGCTGCCCGCTTGCCGAACCTTGAGGCTTGCAGTCGCACTGGTCTGTGCGCTTGCGAACAACAGACCTCGCGGACGTCTGCCGAATTTAAGGGCCGCGCTGCTCGGCCGGCCGCTTGGCTGCGAATGAGCTAGCCTGCCGCGCGCCCGCTCTGCCCGCCCCGATCTGTTCGACGCGCGCTGAGCGCCTGATGGCTTGCCGCAACCCGGCGCTGGCCAAGCTGGCCGGCGCCGACGCGTTCGGCCGCACACCGGGCGCACACCGGGCGCACACCGGGCGCACACCGGGCGCAAATCCCGGCGCATATCCCGGCGCAAATCCCGGCGCAAACATAACTCCAATTTTGGACATCACCAAGCGGGCTAACGCCACTCAGCAAAAGGCGCTCGACCTCATCAAAGCCATCCAGTGGTCGACAGAGCGCGCTCCGCTGATTCTCGCGAAGCGATTGAATCAGCTGGGAAATTCTGACTTTTGGTGCGGGAACTTCAGCTTAGAGGCGCTGCTCGGTGGCTTGATCGAACAGCGAGACGCGCTTGAGGTCGAAGCTGAAGCGGACTTCGCTGTCGACGCTCAGATTCATGCTGTCGTCTGCTATCGCCGCCAACAACTGACCCGCCGCCTTTAACCAAACCACTTGATGGTTGCCCATCGGTTCGATCAGATGGACGCTGGCGCTCCACGCGCCTTGGGGCTCAATCCGCACATGCTCGGGTCGAATACCCAGCAGCACCGGCATGCCGTGCACGGCCGCCGTCTGAAAGGGGTAACTGCTCAAGTCAACGGGCAAGGCACCCTCCAAGCCGACTGCCCGGCCAGCCTGGCTGTGCAATTGACCGGGCACAAAGTTCATCCCCGGCGCGCCCAAAAAACCCGCCACAAAGAGATTGGCCGGGCGCTCGTAAACCTCGGTCGGCGCGCCGATCTGCTGGATATTGCCGCTGCGCATCACGACGATGCGGCTGGCCAGCGTCATTGCCTCGACCTGATCGTGGGTGACGTAAATCATCGTCGAGCCCAGCGTCTTGTGCAGCAGCTTCAGCTCACGGCGCAGCTCGGCGCGCAGCTTGGCGTCGAGATTGGACAGCGGCTCGTCAAACAAAAGCACCGCCGCCTCGCGCACCAGGGCCCGCCCGATCGCGACCCGCTGCCGCTGGCCGCCCGACAACTGCGCCGGCTTGCGCGCCAGCAGCGGCTCCAGCTGCAACATCGCCGCCACCCGCTGCACACGCCGCTGCAGCTCGGCCTTGGGGCAGCCGCTGACGCGCAGACCGAAGGACATATTGCCCTCCACCGTCATGGTCGGGTAGAGCGCATAGGACTGGAACACCATGCCGATGCCGCGCTCGCTGGGGTCGGCATAGGTCATGTCCTGGCCGCCGATTTCGACCACGCCCTGGTGAATGCTCTCCGGCGCCGTCAGGCCGGCAATGCTGTGCAACAAGGTCGACTTGCCGCAACCCGAGGGGCCCAGCAGGACCAGGAACTCACCCTCAATGATGTCCAGGCTGAGGTCCTTGATGACCTCGTGACCGTCGAAATTTATGCTTAGGTTTTTGACACTGACGCCACATGTTTTCATGCTTCACTTAACCCTTGACGGCGCCGGCCGCAATGCCGCGCACAAACCAGCGTCCGGAGACGAAATAGACCAACAGCGGCACCAGCGAGGTGAGGATGGTGGCCGCCATATTGACGTTGTAGAGCCGCTCGCCGGTGGTGGTGTTGATGACGTTATTGAGCTGCACCGTCATGGGGAGGTTGTCGCGCCCCGCGAACACCAGACCGAGGATGTAGTCGTTCCAGACCCCGGTCACCTGCATGATGGCCGCCACCACGATGATGGGCGTGGCCATCGGCAGCATCAGCTGCACGAAGATGCGCCAGAAGCCGCCCCCGTCGATGCGCGCCGCCTTGAACAACTCCTGCGGAATGGCGCTGAAGTAGTTGCGGAACAAGAGCGTCATCACCGGCATGCTGAAGATCACATGGACCAGCACGATGCCGGCCAGCGAGCTGAACAGGCCCAGCGCCGCCAACAGCTTGACGAGCGGGTAAATCATCACTTGCACGGGGATAAAAGCACCCAGCATCAAGATGCCAAACAGCAGATTGGCCCCGCGTGGCCGCCAAAAACTCAGCGCGTAGCCGTTCAAGGCACCGAGCAAGACCGGCAGGATGGTGCTCGGCACGACGATGGCGACCGAGTTCCAAAAGCCGGCGCTGACGCCCTCGCAGGACACCCCCGTGCAGACCTCGCTCCAGGCCGCGCGCCAGGGCTCCAGCGTCGCCTGCAGTGGCAAGGCAAACAAGTGGCCGAGGCGGATTTCCTCCATCGTCTTGAACGAGGTCACCAGCATGATGTAGAGCGGCGCGAGGAAGAACAGCGCCGCCGTGACCAAGAAGGCGTAGATGCCAAGGCGTGCAGGCGTCCAGCGTTGCTGGCCTCGTTTGATGACGAGGGCGCTCATGCTTGCCTAGCTTTGCGGCTGCGCGCATAGAAAAACGGTGCCACCAGCGCCAACACGGTCAGCAGCAAGACGATGGCGCCGGCCGAGGCCAGCGCGATATTGGCGCGGCCAAACAGATGGTCCATGATGAATTTGGCCGGCACATCGCTGGCCGTGCCGGGGCCGCCCTGCGTCATCGCGGCCACCGCATCGAAGACCTTGACCGCCGCGGTGAAGAGCAGCACGAAGACGGTCGCAAACGACGCCCCCAACATCGGCAGCACGATGAAGAGATAAACGCGCCAGGGCTTGATGCCGTCGATGCGGGCGGCCTTCCAGATGTCCTCGTCAATGCCGCGCAGCCCCGCCAGCAGCAAGGCCATCACCAGGCCCGAGGCCTGCCAGACCGAGGCGATCACCACGGTGTAGATGACCTTGTCCTGGTCGATGATCCAGTCAAACGTGAAGTCAGGGAAACCCATTTGCCGCACCGCCTGCTGGATACCGTCGGTCGGGTTGAGCACCCATTGCCAGACCAGGCCGGTGGCGACGAAGGACATCGCATAAGGATAAAGAAAGATCGTGCGCAACAGCCCCTCGCCCTTGACCTTCTGGTCAATGAAGACCGCCAGCAAAAAGCCGATCACCATGCAAG
>NZ_JANNMI010000406.1:0-6939 GCF_031397715.1 Roseateles sp. | reverse complement strand
GGCGTCTTGAGTGCCTATGGCATGGGTCTGGCCGACCGCATGGCGACGCGGGAGGCCGCAGTCGAACGCGTGCTTGATGCGCCCGGCCTAGCTGGCGCACGGGCACAGGCGGCGCTGCTGGCCCAAGCGGCGAGCGCCGAGCTGGTGGCGCAAGGGCTTGAGCTGGGCGTTCTACAAACGGTGACATCTTTGCAGCTGCGCTACCAGGGCACCGATACGGCGCTGAGCTGCCGCCTGGACGAGGGCGCCCGCTTGGATGATTTGCGGGCCGAGTTCGAGGCCGCCTATCGCCAACGCTTTGCCTTTTTGATGCCGAGCCGGGCGCTGGTGATCGAGGCGGTGATGGTTGAATGCAGCGCGGCCGGCGAGTCACTGCCGCCGACCTGCACCAAGCTCGAATTGACGCGGCACAGCCCGGCGCCCGAGGCGCAGATCCGCATCTATTGCCCGGCCGACGAGCAGCCCGCCGGCTGGCGTGCGGCGCAGCTGTTCGTGCGCGAGAGTCTGCGGATGGGCGCCCAGATCGACGGCCCGGCCATCCTGGCCGAGCGCAACGCCACCACTGTCATTGACCCCGGCTGGCAGGCGTGCTTGATGGCCGACGGTTGCATCGAAATCTGCCGGGTGCGGCCGCGCGCTCAGGCCTTCGCCGCGGGTACGCAGGCCGATCCGGTGCTGCTGGAGGTGTTCAACAACCTGTTCATGAACATCGCCGAGCAAATGGGCTTGCGCCTGCAGAACACCGCCCACTCGGTCAATATCAAGGAGCGACTGGACTTCTCCTGCGCGCTGTTCAGCGCCGCCGGCGATTTGATCGCCAATGCGCCGCATATCCCCGTCCATCTGGGCTCGATGAGCGAGTCGATTCACACGGTGATCGCGCGCAACCCGCGGATGGCGCCGGGTGATGTCTATGTCTTGAACGACCCGTATCACGGCGGGACTCACTTGCCGGATATCACCGTCGTCACGCCTGTGTTTCTGGATGCGACAACGCTGGAACGACCCAACTTCTTCGTCGCCTCGCGCGGCCACCATGCCGATATCGGCGGCATCACGCCGGGCTCGATGCCGCCGTTCTCCAACTCGATCGAGCAAGAGGGCGTGCTGATCGATAACTTCTTGCTGGTCCAAGGTGGCGAGCTGCGCGAGGCGGCAATGCTGGCGCTGTTGAATAGCGGCCCCTACCCCTCGCGCAACCCGACCCAGAACCTGGCCGATCTGCGCGCCCAGATTGCGGCGAATGAAAAGGGCGCGCAGGAATTGCGGGCGATGGTGGCGCAGTACGGCAGCGCGACCGTCGCTGCCTATATGCAGCATGTGCAAGACAACGCCGAGGAGTCGGTGCGCCGCGTCATCACTCACTTGCGCGACGGCGCGTTTACGCTGCCGCTGGACAACGGCGCGCAGATCGCGGTGGCGGTGCGCGTCAACGCGGCCGAGCGCAGCGCCGTGATCGACTTCAGCGGTACCAGTGCGCAGCTAACCAACAACTTCAACGCACCGCGCTCCATCACGATGGCGGCCGTTTTGTACGTGTTCCGCACTTTGGTCGACGACGCGATCCCGCTCAACGCCGGTTGTCTGAAGCCGCTCAAGATCGTCGTACCCGAGGGCTGCATGCTCAATCCACGCCATCCGGCGGCGGTGGTGGCCGGCAATGTCGAGACCTCAAGCTGCGTCACCAATGCGCTCTACGGTGCCTTAGGTGTGATGGCCGCCAGCCAATGCACGATGAACAATTTCACCTTCGGCAATGCCGACCATCAGTATTACGAAACCATCTCCGGCGGCTCAGGTGCCGGTCCGGATTTCGATGGCACTAGCGTCGTGCAAACCCATATGACCAACTCGCGGTTGACAGACCCCGAGGTGCTGGAATTCCGCTTTCCGGTGCGGCTGGAGTCCTATGAGATCGTGCCCGGCAGCGGTGGCGCGGGGCGTTGGCAGGGCGGCCATGGCGGCGAGCGGCGGGTTCGTTTCTTGGCCCCTATGACGGCGTCGATATTGAGCAACGGCCGCACGCAAGGGGCTTTCGGCATGGCCGGTGGCGGGGCCGGGGCGCCGGGCTGCAACTGGGTCGAGCGATCGGACGGCAGCAGCGAGACGCTGGCGCATATTGGCCAGGCCGACATGCAGGCGGGCGACGTGTTTGTGATTCGCACGCCCGGGGGTGGTGGCTATGGGCCTGCTGATTGAGGGGCACTGAGGCCAGCGCGTCATTGGCGGTGCCGGGCGGCGATACTTAGGTTTTTGCAAAGACAGGCGCGCATCCAAGTCTTGTCGTATGACAACACAAAGGCAGCCTATTTTTGGCACACTTGAACGCGGCGATTCTGCTGGCACCATGAGCCGCTAGCCTCGGTGCAGACAGCCGAGTCCACACTTCGAAAGTAGATAGAAAAAATGAAACGTCTGGATGATTTCCGACTGCGGCTGGGGCGGCACGAGTTGGTGCCCATCGTGATCGGTGGCATGGGAGTTGATATTTCTTCCTCCGACTTGGCGCTGGAAGCGGCGCGCCTGGGCGGCGTCGGCCATATCTCCGACGCGATGGTCAACACCTTGACCGACCGTCGCTACAAGACCAAGTACACCAAGGCCAAGCAGGCGCAGTTTCAGTACAACGTCGCGTCCGAGGACAAGTCTGACGTCAAGTTCAATCTGGAACATCTGGCCGAGGCGACCCGGCTGCATGTCGAGAAAACCATGGCGCGCAAGCAAGGCACTGGCCTGATCTTCATCAACTGCATGGAAAAGTTGACGATGAACGGACCCAAGGAAACGCTCAGCGTGCGCATGAATGCGGCGCTCGACGCCGGCATCGACGGCATTACGCTGGCGGCCGGCTTGCATCTGGGCTCGTTCGCGCTGATAGCCGAGCACCCGCGTTTTCGTGAGGCCAAGTTAGGCATCATCGTGTCCTCGTTGCGCGCGTTGCAGCTGTTCCTGAAGAAGAGCAGCCGCCTCAATCGCCTGCCCGACTACGTGGTGGTCGAGGGTCCGCTGGCCGGCGGCCACTTGGGCTTTGGCATGGACTGGGCCGAGTACGACTTGGAGAAGATCGTCACCGAGATCCATCAATACCTGCTGACCGAAAAGCTCGACATTCCGCTGATCGCCGCCGGCGGCATTTTTACCGGCAGCGACGCGGTGCGCTTTCTGGAACTGGGCGCCGCGGGCGTGCAGGTGGCGACGCGCTTCACCGTCACGCGTGAATGCGGTTTGCCGGACGACATCAAGCAGGAATACTTCAAGGCCAGCGAGTCCGATATCGAGGTCAACGAAATCTCGCCGACCGGTTACCCGATGCGCATGATCAAGGCCAGCCCCGGCATCGGTGACGGCATCCGCCCCAATTGCGAGGCCTATGGCTATCTGCTCGACGCGAATGGCAAATGCGCCTACATCACGTCGTACAACCGCGAAGTGGCGGCGCACCCGGGCGAGAAGCGCGTCTCGGTGATGGACAAGACCTGTTTGTGCACCCATATGCGCAACTTCGACATCTGGACCTGCGGCCAGCTGACCTGGCGCCTGAAGGACACCAGCCACCGCATGCCCGACGGCAGCTATCAGCTGCTGAGCGCCGAACATGTGTTCAAGGACTATCAGTTCAGCACCGACAACCAGGTCAAGCTGCCCGAGCCGGAGCTGGCGGTCAGCGCCTGATCCCCAAGCCGCCCCCTTTTAATGGGGTCAGGTTCATTTGTTTGACGGCCTTGCGCATGGGGCAAAATGCTCGCTCTTCACGAGAGAGCATTCGCAGTCATGGCCAAGACCCCCCACAATTTTTCCAAGCTCAATATGGCCCTGGCCCTGGTGTTGAGCGCCACGCTGGCGCATGCCGCGCCGGCCGAGCAGCCGCTGAGCGCGCTGCCCTACACGCCCAGTCTGGACCGGCCATCGATGGACCCCACGGTCGACCCCTGCGAGGACTTTTACCAATACGCTTGCGGCGGCTGGATCAACAACAATCCGATTCCCGCTGACCAGTCGCGCTGGTCGGTTTACGCCAAGATGGCAAACGAGAACCAGCGCTTTCTGTGGGGCATTCTCGACAAGCTCGCCGCCGCGCCGGAGCGCTCGGGCTTGAGCGCCAAGCAGGCGCAGATGGGCGATTACTTCGCCGCCTGCATGAATGAAGACGCGGCCCGCAGCCAAGCTTTGCTGCCGCTGCAGCCGCTGCTGGCCAAGATTGAGGCACTGGCGACCAAGCGCGAGCTGCCGGCGCTGCTGGCCGCCCTGCATCTGGCCACCCATAACGAGCGCTTCTTTTTCAGCTTCGGCTCGGGCCAAGATTTCGGCGACGCGACCCAGGTGATCGCCTTCGCCATGGCCGCCGGCTTGAGCCTGCCGGACCGAGATTTCTACGTCAACAAGGACGCCAGATCGCGCGCCATGCTGAAGAAGTTCGAGGCCCATGTGGCGCGCATCTTCGAGCTGGCCGGTGACACACCGCAAACCGCAGCATTGGCCGCCCGCACGGTGCTGGCGACCGAGACTGCGCTGGCCAGCGCCACCTTGACCCAGGTGCAGCGCCGCGACCCCTACAAGACTTACAACAAGGTCGACGCCAAGGCACTGCAAGCGCTAACCCCGCATTTCGACTGGTCGGCTTACCGCGCCGGCCTGGGTCTGCCCGCAGCGCTGCAAAGCTATAACGTCACCGAGCCGGCCTTCTTCAAAGCCTTCGACAAACGTCTGCAAACGCTCAGCCTGGCCGAGCTGAAAACCTATCTGCGCTGGGCCGCGTTGAGCAGCCACGCCGCCTATCTGGCGCCCGCAATGGTGCAGGCCAACTTTGATTTTTTCGGCCAGACCTTGCAGGGCACACCGCAAATCAAGCCGCGCTGGAAGCGCTGCGTCGAGCTGGTCGACGCGCAGCTCGGCGAGGCGCTCGGCGAGGAGTTTGTGCAGCGCAGTTTCAGCCCCGAATTGAAGCAGCAGACGCTGCAGATGACGGCCGAGATCGAGGCCGCCATGGCCGATAGCATCAAGGCTCTGCCCTGGATGAGCTCCGCCACCAAGACGCAGGCCTTGGCCAAGCTGGACAGCATCGTCAACAAGGTCGGCTACCCCGAACGCTGGCGCGATTACAGCGCCATGGCGGTTGATAGGAGCAGCTTTGTCGCCAATGTGCAGCGGGGCCATCGCTTCGAGTTCAAGCGGCAACTGGCCAAGATCGGCCGGCCGCTGGAGCGTGGCGAATGGGGCATGACGCCGCAGACCGTCAATGCCTATTACAACGCGCAGATGAATGACATCAACTTCCCCGCCGCCGTGTTGCAGCCGCCGCTTTACGACCCCAAGATGGACGCCGCGCCCAACTACGGCAACACCGGCGGCACCATCGGCCACGAGCTGGTGCATGGCTTCGATGACGAGGGCCGCAAGTTCGATGCCAAGGGTAATTTGAAGGATTGGTGGACTCAGAAAGACGGCAAATCATTTGAGCAACGCGCCGCCTGCGTGGCGCAGCAATATGCCGGCTACACCATCGTCGACAACATCAAGATCAACAGTCAGCTGACCCTGGGTGAAGACCTGGCCGACCTCGGCGGCTTGGTGCTGGCGCTGACCGCTTGGAAGCAGCATGTGGCCGCCCAGAACCTGCAGCCCATCGACGGCCTGACGCCGGAGCAGCGCTTCTTCGTTGGCTTCGCACAATGGGACTGCAATAACGCCCGCCCCGAGGCGCTGCGTGTGCAGGCGCTGACCAACCCGCACTCACCAGGCCGCTACCGCATCAATGGTGTGGCCGTGAATATGCCGGAGTTCGAGAAAGCCTTTGCTTGCAAGCCGGGGCAGGCGATGGTCAAGCCGGAGGCCAAGCGCTGCAAGATCTGGTGAGGGGCTATTTGCTCCAAGTATTCGACAAGTTCTCCGCCTGCTTGAGCACCAGTTCAACCGCGTCTTGCTCACCAGGACCAGGAGGCGGGTACTTCCACTTCTGCAAGCATCACCGCACCAGGATGCGCAACTTGGCGCGCACGCTTTCGCGCACCTGCCAATCCACCGAGGTGCTGGCCCGCAGTTTCTCGGTGATCTCGATGGCGATCTTTTTCAGCACCTCGTCGCCCAGCTCCCGCGCCGCACTCTCGTTGTTGGCGAGTGCGTCCTAGAAAGCGATTTCATCGCGGCCTATCTGCTCATTGGCCGGGCTCTTCAGCTCGACCACGGCCAGCGCCAGGCCGTTCACGAAGGCGACCACATCGGGCCGGCGGACCTGTTTGCTGCCGGTGATGGTGAGTTCTTCGAGTTGTTGTTCGTTCAGCATATTGGAACTCCTGCGCCTCCCCAGGCCTTCTGACAAACGGTCAGGTTTGCGATGAAATGAGAAGTTCTTTCAGCATCAACGAGTTGCGCAGTCATTGGAGTGCATGCCTCGTTTGCGATGAAATAGCAGCAGGACTCGCCCATACCGTGAAGGCGAATTGGCAGTGTGTCGAAAGACAACATCAGATTCGACACATCACCTCAATCGGTTGATCCGCCGGCAAGGATCATGAAACGCGACCATGCGGAGTTGTTCGAGGTGTCGTTCCGTCAGCATTCGGGGTGCCTTTACGATCCTTCCGCAGGCAACGACGCGGTCGCACAGTAGGCCTGCCGCTCGTGCGTAGGGGTGGTCGGAAACGCCAAGCTCAACGATTTGGACCTGACCATCTGTGTGAGATAGTTGTTTCTCAATGACACAGGCTTGCGATGCAGCAGTTCGGCCAGGGCGCTCAGGGTCAGGTAGTGGCCCTCACACACGGCCAGCAACGTCCGTTCCATGGCCAAACGTTCCATTTTCTTGTTCTGGTGCGCCTCAACGGCCAGCGCCTCCAACCGAGTCCTGAAGGCAGGGGACAGGCGGCTCAGGTCATTGATCACCGGCAAGGGAAGCTGCTCCGTCAGAAAATAGCCTTGCTCGTCACGTTGCGGTTCCAAAGG
>NZ_JANNMI010000228.1:0-14894 GCF_031397715.1 Roseateles sp. | reverse complement strand
GATCAGGAAGCCGATCTGGCCACCCGGCAGGCCGGTCAGCAGATGCTCTACCCAGATGGGGCCGTCGACGCCTTGAAAGGACAGACTGAAGATGGTTGAGCCGACCAGGATGAAGACCACAAAGCAAGACAACTTGGTGGTCGAGGTCAGGGCCTGCGTCATCAGCTTGTAGCTGATGCGCCCGCGCGCCAAGGCCATCAAGAAGGCGCCCAGCGCACCCATCGCCCCGCCCTCGGTCGGTGTGGCAATGCCTAAGAAAATCGTACCCAAGACCAAGAAGATCAGCGCCAGCGGCGGGATCAACACAAAGGTCACTTGCTCGGCCATCTTGGACAGCAGCTTCAGGCGCAACACTCGGTTCAGCACCGAAGCCAAAAAGGCCACGCCGACGCCGACCGACATCGCCACCACGATGGTTTCATCGGTGGCCACGCTGGTGACGATCTCTCCCTTGAAGTAACTGGTGATGTCAGCGTAGTGCCGGCCGAAATAGACCGCAATGCCGACCGACACCAGGGTCAAAATTCCCAGCGAGCGCAAACCGCTGGCGCCATTGCTTTCACGGATGGCGCGCGCCTCCAGCGGCAAGGCCGGCACCCATTTGGGGCGGAAGATGGCGACGCCGATGATGTAGGCGGTGTAGAGGCCGGTCAGGATGAAGCCAGGCAGGAAGGCACCCTTGTACATATCGCCGACGCTCTTGCCCAATTGGTCAGCCAGGATGATCAAGACCAGCGACGGTGGAATGATCTGCGCCAAGGTGCCGGACGCCGCGATCACGCCCGAGGCGACGCGTCGGTCATAGCCATAGCGCAGCATGATGGGCAGCGAGATCAGGCCCATCGAGATCACCGAGGCGGCGACCACGCCGGTGGTGGCGGCCAGCAGGGCGCCAACAAAAATCACCGCGAAGGCGAGTCCGCCGCGGATCGGGCCGAACAGCTGGCCGATGGTGTCGAGCAGATCTTCGGCCATGCCGGAACGCTCAAGAATCAACCCCATCAGCGTGAAGAAGGGGATCGCCAGCAGGGTTTCGTTCTTCATGATGCCGAAGATGCGCAGCGGCAGCGCCTGCATCAGCGAGGCTGGCAGCACATCAAGCTCGATGCCGACGAAGCCGAAGAACAGGCCGCAAGCACCCAGGCTGAAGGCCACCGGGAAACCCATCAGCAAGAACACGACCAGTCCGACGAACATGATGGGGGCCAAATTTTGGGCAATGAATTCCATTCCCGGGCTCCCTCAGATTCTCTTTTGCTCGGCGGCCAAGCGGATCGCTTCGGCCAATTCTTCTTCGGCCGTTTTGGCCACCGGCTGCTTGGTTGGGTCGTCGATCAGGCCTTGCAAAAATGCCAGCCGTTTGACCAATTCACTGAAGCCCTGCAGCATCAGCAGGCCAAAACCGATCGGAATCATGGCGTAGACCGGCCACAGGATCAGGCCACCGGCATTCGACGACATTTCACCGGAGCGCAAGGCCTGCAAAAAGAAGGGCGTGCCGAGGTAGAGAATGGTGGCGCACACCGGCATCAGGAAGACCACGAAGCCGAAGACGTCGATCCAGGTTTGCACCCGCTTGGAGAAGCGCCCGACCACCACATCGATGCGCACATGCTCGTTGTTCAGCAGCGTGAAGCCGGCCGCCAGCAAGAAGGACGCGGCGAACAAATACCATTGCATCTCCAGGAAGGCATTGGAGCTGTAATTGAAGGCCTTGCGCACGATGGCGTTGAGGGCGCTGATCAGCGTCGAGGCAAGGATCAGCCAAATGACCCAGCGGCCGATGAAACGACTGATGCCGTCAATCAGCCCAGAAATTTTGAGTAGGGCGTGCACCGTGATCTCCCGTTGTCTTTTACAAATGCGCGAATGCGGCGGACATATTCGCCGCTTGACGCAATGTATGAGAACAGGGCTGAATTGATCCTGAATGAGGCGAGTCTCCTAGGGCATGTCCTAGGAGAGTATTCCCGTGGTGGCGCTGGTTTGCTGCGTTCAGCGCTGGTTTGCCGCAGCAAACAACTTACCCGAACGAGCGCCCGAACGGCAGAAGGCCAGGATGGGCTTGGGCAAGCTGTCCAGCAATTGCTTGAACTGGGCGATCTCATCCGGCGACTGGAAGCCACCGGCCACCGGCAGATGCCGGTAGCTCAAACCGGCGGCCAGGGCGGCGGCTTCGATCTCGGTGCTGGTGGGTTGGCTAGCGCCGCCCTCAAAGTCGGGCCGGTTGTTGATGATGCTGCGAAAGCCGGCCGCCGCGGCGGTCACCATCGCAGCGGGCTCCAGCTGCG
The DNA here is from genome assembly GCF_031397715.1 of Roseateles sp. Lineage (GTDB taxonomy): Bacteria > Pseudomonadota > Gammaproteobacteria > Burkholderiales > Burkholderiaceae_C > Paucibacter_A. The sequence goes on along the minus strand of NZ_JANNMI010000228.1, from coordinate 12,603 downwards.
GCGCCACGCAGAAATCGGCCGTGATGGTCTGGATCGGCAAATTCATAACCGACCTCAGTGGCTCAGCGCTTGCTTGACGGCCGCCGACACCAGGGCCATATCGGCCTTGCCGCCCAGCTGGGTCTTAACGGCGGCCATCACGCGACCCATATCGGCCGCGCTCTTGGCGCCGACTTCCGCAACGATGGCGTCGACGGCTGCCTTGACCTCGGCGGCATCCATGCGCTGGGGCAGGTAGACCTCCAAGAGCTTCAATTCAATCGCCTCTTTGTCCGCCAGATCCTGCCGGCCACCGGCCGTGAACTGGGTGATCGAGTCCTTGCGCTGCTTGATCAACTTGTCGACGATGGCGACCACGCCCACGTCATCGACGACCACCCGCTCATCGACTTCCCTTTGCTTGATGGCAGCGAGCAAGCCACGGATGGTGGTCAGTTTGTCGGCTTCCTTGGCGCGCATCGCGTTCTTCATGTCTTCGGTAATGCGGTCTTTCAGGCTCATGGTGAATCCTTGGGGCTAGGTGGTGCGAGAAATTGATGGGCGCAAAGGCTGCACTGATTGTGGCGGGAAAAAGAAAAAGCCCGCTACAGCGTCCTGTGCGGGCTTTTTCTAGGCGCTCTATCGAGACAGCTAAATTTTTGGTTTAACTATCGCGAGGGCTTGGTAGCCCGCGCAAAGCGTCTGATCTCTACTTGACGATCAGAACAGCTTCTTGGGCAGCTGCATGCTGCGAATGCGCTTGTAGTTGCGCTTGACGGCCGCAGCCTTCTTGCGCTTGCGCTCAGCCGTTGGCTTCTCGTAAAACTCGCGGGCGCGGAGGTCAGTCAGCAAGCCGAGTTTCTCAATAGTGCGCTTAAAACGGCGCAGAGCCACATCAAATGGCTCGTTCTCTTTGACGCGAATCGTGGTCATGAAAAGGTAGTTCCTTCAATATGCGCTCGGTGTTCGTCACACACGTCGTTCATGCTGCTAGTCTGCGTTTTGCAGTCAGCAGCTTTGAACTCAGTGTCTGAAACGGCTTATCCGGAATCCGCTTCAAATAAGTTGCGAATCGACGCGCAGGGTTTGCCAGCAAAGACAGCGATTGTAGCCTGAATTTCAAGTACTTGAAGTATTTCCGCCCAATGATCTGGCGCAAGCCGCTGCGCTGGCCCAGGCCCATTGGAAGTTGTAGCCGCCCAGCCAGCCGGTAACGTCGACAACTTCGCCGATGAAATACAGGCCGGGCACGCGCTTGCTCTGCATGTTTTGCGAGTTCAGCTCGCGCGTGTCGATGCCGCCGCGCATCACCTCGGCCTTGCGCCAACCTTCGCTGCCATTGGGTGTCAGTTGCCAGCCTTGCAATTGAGTTGCGAGATTTTGCAGATCGCGGTCCTTGCATTCCGGCATGGTTCGCCCGCCACTCAAGCCCAGGCGTTCAAGCCAGGCCTGCGCCAAGCGCTGAGGAAACAGGCTCGCCAACTCATTGCCAAGTTGGCGGCGTGAGTCGTTCTTGGCCGCCAGCAGCGTGGGCAGCAGGTCCAGGACGGGTGCCAGGTCAATTTGCAGACTTTCGCCCTCGGACCAAAAGCTGGATATTTGCAAAATGGCCGGCCCGCTCAAGCCGCGGTGCGTGAACAGCAAATCCTCCAAAAAGCTGCCGCGTGCCTTGCCTTTGCCGGTGCTGACGACCACGGGCAGGGACAGCCCGGAGAGCGCCGAAAACGGCGCCCAGTCAGTGGCATCAAAGGTCAGCGGCACCAGGGCGGCGCGCGGCTCGATGATGTTGTGGCCCAAGCGCTTGGCCAGGCGCAGCCCCCAGTCGGAGGCGCCGATCTTGGGGATGGAGAGCCCGCCGGTTGCCACCACGAGGGCTTGGGTTTGCACCGGGCCATGCGATGTCTCCAGCGTAAAGCCCCGACTTTCTGTGGCGCCGTCGGTTGTTGCTTGCACCTCCACCACCGTGCAGGGCTGCCAGCGCTGCACGCCGCCGGCATCGCATTCTTTGAGCAGCATTTGAATGATCTGCTCGCTGGAGTCATCACAAAACAGCTGACCCTTGTGCTTCTCGTGGAAGCGAATGCCGTGCTTTTGGACCAGGGCGATGAAGTCTTGGCTGCTGTAGCGGGCCAGGGCGGAGCGGCAAAAGGCCGGATTCTCGGACAGAAAATTGGCCGGGCTGACGTCTTTGTTGGTGAAATTGCAGCGCCCGCCACCTGAGATGCGAATCTTTTCGGCCAGCCGTTCGGAGTGGTCAATCAGCAGCACGCGCTGGCCCCGCTGACCGGCCAGCCCTGCGCAAAAAAGTCCGGCGGCGCCCGCGCCGATCACGACCAAGTCAAAGATTTGCATGTAGCTTTATTTGTTTGAGCGGCACCCAATTGGCACCATCGGCTTGATTGTCCCGCAGGAGTGCGTGCTCGAATTTCGATGAGCGGCGAGCCGCAGGCAAACAAGGGCGTTGAAAAGCCGTCTGCATAGACGGCGCCGATAGATTTGGAATAGATAATCCAGCCGGGGTGCGGTGTCCATGTTGGCGCACTGGTTTGCCCCTTACTAAGGCAATCTAGGGGGAGTGATCTGATTCTCGGCGCCCGCCACTTGCTGCTGCACGCGCATGCCCACTATATTTCCCGATAGGCGTCCAGGTTTCGAAGTTTGGGCTGCATTTGATTTATGTTTGACTGAGAGTTCATGGACACTTCTTCCGATAACCACGAAGATCCTCGACCCAAATCGGGTGGTTTTGCGCATTGGCTGAGTCAGCAGGGAGATTTGCTGATGGAGTTGGGGCCGGTGTTGCTGAGCCTGATTGAGCCGCTTGATTCCTTCGTCGCGGTCAAATCTTTGGCGACGGGGCGTTATGTTTTTGCCAGCCCAGCTTTGGATTATGTCTTTGGCAAAGGCGCGGTCTCGGGCAGCCTTGACAACGACTTGATGCGCGCAGATGAGGTGATAGGCATGCGCCGCGTGGAGCAGTCGGTGATGGCTCAACGCACCCTTGTCGTCAGCGAACACAGGCTGGAGTTGGCCGGGCGCAGACGTGAGTTCACCGTCACCCGCGCACCATTGGGTGCCGAACACATATTGTCGGTGTGGCGTGAACGTACCGAAGAGCGCCACCGCGAGTCGCACCTGCAGCGAGCGTTGCAGCAAATCGAGCAGCAGCAAAAAACCATCGAACAGATTCGGCGGGAATTGCAGTTAGGCAGCGGCCGGGATGATTTGTCGGGGCTTTATTTGCGCGCTCAGTTTGACGACCAACTGCTGCGCGAAATCGACCTCTCGACCCGTGAACACCGCGAGTTCGCGCTCGTCGTGATTGCCCTGGATCCCGTGCCGGAGGCAGCTCAGGCCATGGGTGAGGAGGCCAATCAGCGCTTGCTGGAAGGTATGGGCCGTATGTTGCGCGCCAATACGCGCTCGATGGACGCAGCCTGCCGCATCGCCGAAGATAGGTTTGCGGTGCTCTTGTCCGGGGTCGGGCTGGCCACCGCGCATGCCCGCATGGAGCAGTTGCGGCGCCAGTGCACGGCACAAATTGTTGTGCTGAACGGGCTGGATATGGGCTTGTCCATCTCTATGGGCGTCTGCAGCTTTCCGCACACCGCCTCCAAACAAGAGGAATTGCTGGCGGCCAGTGAGGCGGCGGTTCAAGAGGCGCAGCGCCGTGGCGGCAATCAAGTCGTGTTGGCGGCCATCCCCTTCGTCAGTTGATCGAAGCGAGCTGCAAGCCGGAGTTTGCAAATTCGCTGGCCAAGCCGTGCGGGCAAGCGAGGCGAAGAAGGTGTCCACCGCGAACCGTGAGCCGCATTCCTGAACCAGGGGTTCAGGTGGGCGAGGTCAGCCAAACATTGGGTTCATCTGACGCGAGACGATCACGCTTGCTGGGCGATGTTCCAAGCCCTTGCTCATAGAGCATTGGTTCAAGGAAATATAAAGCTCACGCGAATGCGGTGGACGGATTGGATTCTACGGCCTGCATGCTGACAGTTTGGTGAACTCAGAGCAATTTGCCGTCCTGTTCAAGGGCTTCGTCGAGCCGGCGAATCAGGCCCTCCAGGTCGGGTAGGTTGTCAGCGCCAACTGGCCGAGCTTTGTTGGGCTCCTTTGCCGCTGCGCCGCCCTCTGCCAACTGGTAAGCCAGATTCAAGGCGGCCAGCACAGCGATGCGCTCGCGTGCCTTGACCCGGCCCGAATCGCGAATTGCCGTCATCTCTCGATCGACCTGCGACACCGCCCTGGTCAACGCGGCCTCACCGCCCTCCGGGCAGCCGAGCAGGTAGCTCTGGCCCATGATGGTTACTTCCATTTGCTTCATTGGGGCTTCTTTCCGGAGTCGCTGCTGTCCACCGGCAGTCGCTCGAGCAAGACATCGATGCGGGCGCGGGCGGCGTTCAAGCGCGAGCGCAGGCTGTCGCGCTCGTGGCTGAGGGTTTGCATCTGCTCTTGCAGCAGGGCGTTGGTTCGTTTCAATTCGTCGTGGCGAATCAATATTCGCTCGACACGGTCGATCAGATCATTGAGGCTTGGCATGGCATCCGGCGGCGGCTAGGCAGTCGGCAATTGTAGGCGGCGTCCCGTATCGCATTGAGCCGCAACGGCGCAACTGCCGCACAGCGGCTGGCGTGCTTTGCAAATATAGCGGCCATGCAGGATCAACCAGTGATGTGCGTCCACCATGAATGGCGCCGGAATGCGTTTCAGCAAACCTAACTCGACGGCCAGTGGTGTCTTGCCCGGGGCCAAGCCGGTGCGATTGCCGAGCCGGAACAGGTGGGTGTCGACCGCCATCGTCGGCTGACCGAACGCCACATTCAGCACCACATTGGCGGTTTTGCGGCCCACACCGGGCAAGGCCTCCAGCGCTTCGCGGGTGTTGGGGACCTTGCCCTGATGCTGGTCGACCAGGATGCGGCAGGTCGCCATCAGGTGTTTGGCCTTGCTGCGATACAAACCTATCGTGCGGATGTACTCACACAGGCCTGCTTCACCCAAAGCCAGGATTTTATGCGGCGTGTTCGCCACCGGGAACAATCGGGCCGTGGCCTTGTTGACGCCCACATCGGTGGCCTGCGCCGACAGCAGGACCGCCGCCAGCAACTCAAACACGCTGGCATAGGCCAACTCGGTTTGCGGTGACGGGTTGGCCGCCTGCAGGGTTTGAAAAAAGATCTGGATTTGTTCAGCGTTCATGGCGGCATTGTCCTCGCGCGGACAAGAGCCTCGGCGCTCAGGCGGATGCCGGTGCGGCGCTGTTGGCGGCCGCCGCCAAACCGTTGTCAAAATGCGCGCGCATCAAGCGAGCGGCATCACCGCCTTGGCGCTGCGTGATCGCCGCTATCAGGGCTCGGTGCTCCGCCAGAGATTCATCCAGCCGCCCTTGCTTGAACAGCGAATGGTGGCGGTTGAGCTTCATCACGCGGCGCAGATCGGTGACGATTTGTTGGCGCCAGCGGTTGCCCTCAATCTCCAGCAAGCGCAGATGAAAGCGCTCATTGGCGGCGAAGAAAGCGTCACGTTCCTTGACTTGATGCTCCAATTGATCATGCAGCAGTTGCAACTCGGCCAATTCGGCATCCGCGGCAACGGCCGCCACCCGTGCTGCCGCATCGCTTTCCAGCAGCGCCAGCAACTGATAGGCCTCGCGCACATCGCGCTCGCTCATTTCGGTCACATAGGCACCGCGCCGCACCTTCATCGTGACCAGACCTTCGGCGGCCAAGACCTTCAGCGCCTCGCGCAGCGGCGTGCGGCTGATGCCCAACTCGGCGCAGAGCTTGAGCTCGTCGATCCAGGCGCCGGGCTCCAACTCGCGGCCAAAGATTTGCTGACGCAAGCGCTCCGCCACCTCTTGGTAAAGGGCACGTGGGGCGAGCGAGAGCCGGGTATTCATGGATTTGTGCGTTGAGCGGCGTCAGTGTAGCGTCAATTTTGAATTTATCATTATGAATGATGGGCGCGCTATCATGCCGCGTCAGCAGGAGTCCTCGATGTCTGAAGCGTCAAACGAAAATGAATTCCCATCGGCCTCGCTGGCCGACTGGGCCCGCGCCGCCGCCAACTCCGCCCCCGGTGGCGATCTGGCAGCGCTGAACTGGCACACACCCGAAGGTCTCGTCGTCAAGCCGCTGTACACGGCGGCAGACACTGCAAACCTGCCGCATGCCAACACCTTGCCTGGTTTCGAGCCCTATCTGCGCGGGCCGCAAGCGACCATGTACGCGGTGCGGCCCTGGACCATCCGCCAGTACGCCGGCTTCTCGACCGCCGAGGAAAGCAATGCCTTCTACCGCAAGGCCTTGGCCGCCGGCGGGCAGGGCGTGTCGGTGGCGTTTGATCTGGCGACGCATCGCGGTTACGACAGTGACCACCCGCGCGTCACCGGCGATGTCGGCAAGGCGGGCGTGGCGATCGACTCGGTCGAGGACATGAAGATCCTCTTCAACCAGATCCCGCTCGACAAGGTCTCGGTCTCGATGACGATGAACGGCGCGGTGCTGCCGGTGCTGGCTGGCTATGTGGTGGCGGCCGAGGAGCAGGGCGTCTCGCAAGACAAATTGAGCGGAACCATACAGAACGACATCCTCAAGGAGTTCATGGTCCGCAATACGTACATCTACCCGCCCGAGCCGTCGATGCGCATCATCGGCGACATCATCGAATACACGGCACAGAACTGCCCCAAGTTCAACTCGATCAGCATCAGCGGCTACCACATGCAAGAAGCCGGCGCGAACCAGGCGCTGGAGTTGGCCTTCACCCTGGCCGACGGCAAGGAATATGTGAAGACGGCCTTGGCCAAGGGCTTGAGCGTCGACGACTTCGCACCGCGCCTAAGCTTCTTCTGGGCCGTGGGCATGAATTTCTATCTGGAGATCGCCAAGATGCGGGCGGCGCGCCTGCTTTGGTGCCGGATCATGAAGGGCTTCGAGGCCAAGAATCCCAAGAGCCTGATGCTGCGCACGCACAGCCAGACCTCGGGCTGGAGCCTGACCGAGCAAGACCCGTACAACAACGTCGTTAGAACCACGATCGAGGCGATGGCGGCGGTGTTCGGCGGCACGCAGTCGCTGCACACCAACTCGCTGGACGAGGCGATCGCGCTGCCGACCGAGTTCTCGTCGCGCATTGCCCGCAACACCCAGCTGATCATTCAAGAAGAAACCCATATCACCAGCGTGATCGACCCCTGGGCCGGTAGCTACATGATGGAGTCGCTGACGCAAGACATGGCCGACAAGGCCTGGTCCATCATCGAAGAGGTCGAGGCGATGGGCGGCATGGTCAAGGCGGTGGATTCGGGCTGGGCCAAGCTCAAGATCGAGGCCAGCGCGGCCCAGAAGCAGGCGGCCATCGACTCTGGGCGCGATGTCATCGTTGGCGTCAACAAGTACAAGCTGGCCAAGGAAGACCCGATTGAGATTCTGGACGTCGACAATGTGCGTGTGCGTGACGGTCAAATTGAGCGGCTGCGCGCCATCAAGGCGAGCCGCGACAGCGCCGCCGTGCAGGCCGCTTTGCAGGCGCTGACCGAGGCCGCCACATCGGGCCAAGGCAATCTGCTTGACCTCAGCATCAAGGCGATGCGCTTGCGCGCCACCGTGGGCGAGATCAGCGACGCACTGGAACTGGTCTATGGCCGCCACCGCGCCGACACGCAAAAGGTCAGCGGCGTCTATGCGGCCGCCTACGACTCGGCCGAGGGCTGGGCCAAGTTGCAAGAAGAGATCGCCGCCTTTGCGGTGGCGCAGGGCCGTCGGCCACGCGTGATGGTCGCCAAACTAGGCCAAGACGGCCATGACCGTGGCGCCAAGGTGGTAGCCACCGCCTATGCCGATCTGGGTTTCGACGTCGACATCGGCCCCTTGTTCCAGACGCCTGAGGAATGCGCCCGCCAGGCGATCGAGAACGATGTGCATGCGGTCGGCATCTCGACCCTGGCCGCAGGACACAAGACCCTGGTGCCGGCCATCATTGCGTCGCTCAAAGAGCAGGGCGCCGACGACATCATCGTGTTTGTCGGCGGCGTCATTCCGGCGCAGGACTACGACATGCTCTACGCCGCCGGCGTCAAGGGCATTTACGGTCCCGGCACGCCGATCCCGGCCAGCGCGAAGGACGTGCTGGAGCAGATCCGCAAGGCGCTTGTCGTCCAATGATGCTGCTTGCCGAGACGCTGATCGGCGCGCCCGGCGCGGCCCAACGCCGAGCGATCGCCAAGGCCATCACGCTGCTTGAGTCCACGCGGCCTGACCATCGCGTGCAAGCCGATGCGCTCTTGACCGAGCTGCTGCCGCGCACCGGCAAGGCCTTTCGGCTCGGCATCTCCGGCGTGCCCGGCGTGGGCAAGAGCACTTTCATCGAAGCGCTGGGCATGTTCCTGATCGCCCGCGGCCAGCGTGTCGCGGTGCTGGCGGTCGACCCCTCCAGCAGCCTGTCGGGTGGCGCCATCCTCGGCGACAAGACCCGCATGGAGCGACTGTCGATGAACGAGCGGGCCTACATCCGCCCCAGCCCCAGCAGCGGCACGCTGGGCGGCGTGGCCGACAAGACCCGCGAGGCGATGCTGGTCTGCGAGGCGGCAGGCTTTGATATCGTCATTGTTGAAACGGTCGGCGTCGGCCAGAGCGAGACGGCGGTGGCCGGCATGACGGACATGTACGTGCTGATGCAGCTGCCCAATGCCGGCGACGATTTGCAGGCGATCAAAAAAGGCGTGATGGAGCTGGCCGATCTGGTCGTCATCAACAAGGCCGATCTGGATTGGGCTGCCGCCACCCGCGCGCAGGCGCAGATCGGCTCCAGCCTGCGCCACTATGGCCGCTCGGGTCAATCCGCCAGCCATCCGCGCGTGTTACAAGTTAGCGCCTTGAAGGCCGCGGGGCTGGCTGAGTTTTGGGCTGCGGTGGAGTTGTATCGCAGCGAGCAGAACGGCCGAGGCGGCACGCAGGCCAAGCGCCAGGCCCAGGCCTTGGACTGGATGTGGGAACGCATCCACAGCGGCCTGCGCCAGCAGTTCGCCGAGGCGCCGGCTGTGCGCGAGCTTTTGCCCGAGATCACGACCGAGGTTTTGCAAGGCCGATTGGCCGCATCGACGGCTGCCCGCCAGCTTTTGAATCGATTTTCTGGAGAAGAAATTTGAAACCCCCACGCCCATTGAATGGGCTGCCCCCCGAGGGGGCGCCGTCCTTTCTTGGGGCGGCCCAGCGAAAGGACATAGACCATGCATGACATCCAACAACGGCTGGAAGAAAAACGCGCCCAGGCCCGCCTCGGCGGCGGCGAGAAACGCATTGCCGCTCAACATGCCAAGGGCAAGCTGACCGCCCGCGAGCGGTTGGAGTTGCTGTTCGACGAGGGCACCTTCGAGGAATGGGATATGTTCGTCGAGCATCGCTGCGTGGACTTCGGCATGCAAGACAACAAGATTCCCGGTGACGGTGTGGTCACGGGCTACGGCATGATCAACGGCCGCCTGGCCTTCAGTTTCAGCCAGGACTTCACCGTCTTCGGCGGCGCGCTCTCCGAGAGTCATGCGGAGAAGATCTGCAAGGTGATGGACCAGGCGATGAAGGTCGGCGCACCCGTCATCGGACTGAACGACTCGGGCGGCGCGCGCATCCAGGAAGGCGTGGCCTCGCTGGGCGGTTATGCCGATGTGTTCCAGAAGAATGTGCTGGCCAGCGGCGTGATCCCGCAGATCAGCATGATCATGGGGCCTTGCGCAGGCGGCGCGGTCTACTCGCCGGCGATGACCGATTTCATCTTCATGGTGAAGGATTCGAGCTATATGTTCGTCACCGGGCCCGAGGTGGTGAAGACGGTCACGCATGAGGAGGTGACGGCAGAGCAACTCGGCGGTGCCGGCACGCACACCTCAAAAAGCGGGGTCGCCGATCTGGCCTTCGAGAATGATGTCGAGGCGATCCTGATGCTGCGGCGCTTCTTCAACTACCTGCCCTTGAACAACCGCGAAAAGGCGCCAGCTCGGCCCAGCGGCGACCCCGGCAACCGGCTCGATCATTCGCTCGACACGCTGGTGCCCGACAACGCCAACAAGCCCTACGACATGAAGGAGCTGATCCTCAAGGTGGTCGACGACGGCGACTTCTTCGAGCTGCAGCCCGAGTACGCCAAGAACATCCTGACCGGCTTCGCCCGCATGGAAGGCCAAACGGTCGGCATCGTCGCCAATCAGCCGCTGGTGCTGGCCGGCTGCTTGGACATCAAGAGCTCCATCAAGGCGGCGCGTTTTGTGCGCTTTTGCGATGCCTTCAGTATCCCGGTGATCACCTTCGTTGACGTGCCCGGCTTCATGCCCGGCACAGCCCAAGAATACGGCGGCATCATCAAGCATGGCGCCAAGCTGCTCTATGCCTATGCCGAATGCACGGTGCCCAAGGTCACGGTGATCACGCGCAAGGCCTACGGCGGCGCCTATGACGTGATGAGCTCCAAGCATCTGCGCGGCGACGTGAACTTCGCCTGGCCTAACGCCGAAATCGCGGTGATGGGGGCCAAGGGTGCGGTCGAGATCATCTTCCGCGAGGACAAGGGCGACCCGGAGAAGTTGGCGGCCAAAGAGGCCGAGTACAAGGCCCGCTTCGCCAACCCGTTTGTGGCGGGTGCGCGTGGCTTCATCGACGACGTGATTCAGCCGCATGAAACCCGCAAACGCATCTGCCGCTCGCTGGTGATGCTCAAGGACAAGAAGTTGGAGAACCCGTGGCGCAAGCACGGCAATATTCCTTTGTGAAGGCGCTTGCCTTGTCTGCGCTCTTGATGTCCATGCCTGCCATTGCGCTAGCTTGCGCGGCCGAGCATGAGCTGGCCGGGGAGCAGGGCAGGGCCAGCGAGCAGGAGGACCAAGACGCCGCCGATGCCAAGGGCAAGCAAGCCGCCAAGGCCGCGTTTGAGCGCTGCGCGCTGCTTCGCTATGGGCCAAGCAGTGCGCCACGCATCGAAGCCTGTGAGGCCGACTTGTTCAGCCTGCCGGTGATCTTGTTGTTCCGTGTGGATGGCACGTCACGCTCGGACGCATTGGCCGACTTGAAACGTGAAGACGCGCATGAGGACGGCCGGGTTGCAGCCATGTTGGCCTTTGCCTACCAGGGGCGCGGCCCGGCCAAGACCCAGGGGCCAGCCTGGATGGCCGAGCGGGTCAAGGATTGGACCGACCGTTGCTTGGCTGGGCGGCTACGTTTTTAGAATTGATTGGGGATCAAGCATGTTTACAAAGATACTTATTGCCAATCGCGGTGCTCGCGCCAACGGCGCGGTCGCGCCAGCGACAAATTGCTTGACGCGCGTAGCGCGTGCAGGCGAGTTCCCTGCGGAGACGAATCATGTTTAAGAAAATCCTGATTGCCAACCGCGGGGAAATCGCTTGCCGGGTCATCAAGACGGCCCGCAAGATGGGCATCAAGACGGTGGCCGTTTATTCCGAGGCCGACAAGGACGCGCTCCATGTCGAGCTGGCCGATGAGGCCGTGCTACTTGGGGCCGCGCCCAGTCGCGAGTCCTATCTGGTGGCAGACAAGATCATTGCCGCCGCGCTGCAGACCGGCGCGCAAGCGATTCACCCCGGCTATGGCTTCTTAAGCGAGAACGAGGACTTTGCCCGCCGAGTCGAAGAAGCGGGCATCGCCTTCATCGGCCCCAAAGCGCATTCGATCGCGGCGATGGGCGACAAAATCGCGTCCAAGAAGCTGGCGAACGCTGCAAAGGTCAACACCATCCCCGGCCACAACGAGCCGATTTTGTCGGCCGAGGAAGCGGTCCTGATTGCGGCCGGCATCGGCTATCCGGTCATGATCAAGGCCAGCGCCGGCGGCGGTGGCAAGGGCCTGCGGGTCGCCTTCAACGACAAGGACTGCTTCGAGGGCTTCACCAGCTGCCGCAACGAGGCGCGCAACAGCTTCGGCGACGACCGCGTCTTCATGGAGAAATTCGTCGAGGAGCCGCGCCATATCGAGATCCAGATCCTCGGCGACAGCCAAGGCCAGGTGCTCTATCTGTGGGAGCGTGAATGCTCGATCCAGCGCCGCCATCAGAAGGTGATTGAAGAAGCGCCGTCGCCGTTCATCTCCGAGGCAACGCGCAAGGCGATGGGCGGGCAGGCGGTCGCCTTGGCCAAGGCGGTCAACTACCAAAGCGCGGGCACGGTCGAGTTCGTCGTCGGCAAGGACCAGAGTTTCTACTTCTTGGAGATGAACACGCGGCTGCAGGTCGAGCATCCGGTGACCGAATGCATCACCGGGCTGGATCTGGTGGAGCAGATGATCCGCGTTGCCGCCGGCGAAGCGCTGGCCTTCTCGCAGGCCGACCTGAAGCGCGAGGGCTGGGCGATCGAATGCCGCATCAATGCCGAGGACCCGTTCCGCAACTTTCTGCCGTCGACCGGCCGACTCGTTAAATACCAGCCACCCCTGACATCGATGGAGTCCGCTGATCCTGCTCGTTACGGCGTGCGCGTCGACACCGGCGTGGTCGAGGGCGGCGAGATCCCGATGTTTTACGACTCGATGATTGCCAAGCTTATCGTGCACGGAAAGGACCGTCTCGATGCGATTGCCAAAATGCGCGAGGCGCTCAATTCCTTTGTGATCCGCGGCATCAGCA
>NZ_JANNMI010000207.1:0-11682 GCF_031397715.1 Roseateles sp. | reverse complement strand
TTAACGATTAAAGACTTGACCCTCAGCCTCTCAGCCTGACTTGACCCTCAGCCTGAGACCGATTAAAGACTTGACCCTCAGCCTGAGACTCCCTCAGCCTGCCATGACCCTCAGCCTGCCACGCGCGCCTACAGCCATGATTTCGAGCGCTATCTGGGCCTGGCCCACGCGCAGATCTGCATAGGTTTGGCGGACTAACTCCCAGCCTCGGCGTCATGGCAACAGACGCAGAGTTTGTTGCCGTCCGGGTCGCGGAAGTAAGCGCCGTAATAGTCAGGGTGGTACTGCGGGCGCAAGCCCGGCGCGCCCTCGCAGGCTGCGCCCAGGCTCAGCGCCAAGGCGTGCGCATGATCGACCGACGCGCGCGTCGGCGCCAGCAGTGCGACCATCTGCCCGTTGCCCGGCGCGGCCGCTGCGCCGTCAAAAGGCTTGCCGATCAAAAACAAGGGGCGTGGCGCATCGGGTGCTACCCAGCCAGCCCAGGCTTTGGCGGCGTCGCTGAACTTCAGCAGCAGCCCGAGCTCCGCCATCAAAGGCTTATAAAAAGCAGAGCTGCGCTCAAAGTCGGCAACTCCCAGATGAACATGTGAAATCAATTGCCCGCCCGCCTTGGTATTTGAGAAAGAGTTCGCGCCAGCGGCCCCGTGAAAGCAAATCATCGCAGACCCGCGTTGACCTTCTCCAGCGCCGCCGCCCCCGGGCATAAATCCGCTTCGGTCAGCCGCCGCAAACCCTGGGCCGGCGTGCGCAAAGCGGCGTGCATGTCTTCAGCGTCGGGCTCAATATAAAGCAGGCCGGTGACCACCTCGCCTTGCGCTTGCAAGGCCTGGACATGGGCCATCGCCGCCACCCGGTTGCTGGGGTCGTAGTCGGCGTGCAGCTTGCGCAGGCGCAGCACCGTGCCGTCATGCTGCTCGACGTCCACGCAGTCGCCCGGCGCCACTTGTGCCGTGATCTCCTCGCGCGGGCTGATGAAGTCAATCCGGCTGACTGCCTCGTTATGCTCACGCACATAGTCGTAGCTGCGCGTACTGCCCGCGTGGTTGTTGAAGGCGACGCAGGGGCTGATGACGTCGATGAAGGCGGCGCCTTGGTGTGCCATCGCGCCCTTGATCAGCGGCACCAATTGCTCCTTGTCGCCGGAGAAGCCGCGCGCCACATAGGTCGCACCGAGTTGCAAGGCCAAGCCGATCAAGTCGACCGGCGAGTCGGCATTGACGGCGCCCTTCTTGGACTTGGAGCCGCGGTCGGCGGTATCCGAAAACTGACCCTTGGTGAGGCCGTAGACGCCGTTGTTCTCGACGATATAGACAATATTGACGCCGCGCCGCATCACATGGGCGAATTGGCCCAGACCGATCGAGGCCGAGTCGCCGTCGCCGGAGACGCCCAGATAAAGCAGCTCGCGGTTGGCCAGATTGGCACCGGTCAGCACCGAGGGCATGCGGCCATGGACGGTGTTGAAGCCATGCGAGGCGCCGAGAAAGTAATCCGGCGTCTTGCTGCTGCAGCCGATGCCGGACAGCTTGGCGACCCGGTGCGGCTCAATGTCTAACTCCCAGCATGCCTGGATGATGGCGGCCGAGATCGAGTCATGCCCGCAGCCGGCGCACAGCGTGGAGACACGGCCTTCGTAGTCGCGCCGGGTGCGGCCGACCTTGTTGCGGGCCAATGAAGGGTGGTGCAAGAGGGGTTTGGCGATATAGGTCATGGCTTGTTTATCAGTCATCCTGTCCAACTTGCCCCATTTGACCCACAGCGCGCAGCGGTTTGACCGCCATCGCATGGACGGCGCGGGTGATGGCGGCGGTGATGAAGCGCGCGGTGATCGGCGTGCCGTCGAAGTGCAGCACAGGCAGCAGCCGCGCCGGGTCGATTTCCAGCTCATTGACCAGCATTGAGCGCAGCTGCGCGTCACGGTTTTGCTCGACCACGAAGACGTTGTCGTGAGACTTGATGAAGGCGGCCACCGAGTCCGGGAAAGGGAAGGCACGCAGCCGCATCGCGTCGAGCTCGATATCGTCGGCGGCCAGCAGGTCCAGCGCCTCGCTCATTGCCGGGCTGGTTGAGCCGAAATACAGCACAGCCAGCCGGGTCGGCTTGGCCGCTGCGCGCAAGACCGGCTGCGGCACCAGCTTGGCGGCGGTCTCGAACTTGGCCAGCAGACGGCGCACGTTGTACAAATAGTCAGCCCCGGCCTCCGAGTAGCGCGCATAGGCGTCCCGCGTGGTGCCGCGGGTGAAGTAGGCGCCCTTGCTCGCATGCGTGCCCGGCAGCGTGCGCCAGGGGATGCCGTCCCCGTCCACATCCTTGTAGCGGCCAAAGTCGCGCCCGGCCTCCAGCTCCTCGGCCGTCATCACCTTACCGCGGTCCATGGTTGTTGCGTCGTCCCAAGCAAAGGGCTTGCACAGGCGCTGGTTCATGCCGATGTCCAGATCGCTCATCACAAAAACCGGCGTTTGCAGGCGGTCGGCCAGGTCGAGCGCGGCGGCCGCATGCTCGAAACATTCGGTCGGGTCTTCGGGAAACAGCAGCACATGTTTGGTATCGCCATGCGAGGCATAGGCGCAAGCCGTCAGGTCGGCCTGCTGGGTGCGGGTGGGCATGCCAGTGGACGGCCCGCCGCGCTGCACATTGATGATGGTGACGGGGATTTCGGCGAAGTAGGCCAGGCCGATGAACTCGGTCATCAAGGACACACCCGGCCCCGAGGTCGCGGTAAAAGCGCGTGCGCCCATCCAGCCCGCGCCCAAGACCATGCCGATCGAGGCGATTTCGTCCTCGGCCTGCACGATCGCATAACGCTGCTCGCCCGTGGCTTTGTCGACGCGGAACTTGGCGCAGTATTTCTGAAACGCCTCGGCCACCGAGCTGCTTGGGGTGATCGGATACCAGGCCGCCACGGTGGCGCCGCCATAGACGCAGCCCAGTGCGGCGGCGCTATTGCCGTCGACAAAGATCTTCTTCCCAACTTGGTCACTTGCTTCGACCCGCAGGCCGACGCTGCCGCTCAGGTGTTCTTGCGCATATTCACGCCCCAACTGAAGTGCTGTCAAATTCGAGCTCAGCAGCTTCTCCTTGCCCGCATATTGCTCGCCGAACAAACGCTCGATTTGAGCGGCATCGATCCCCAACAAGACCGACAACGCGCCAACATAGACGATGTTCTTGAACAGCTGGCGCTGGCGCGGGTCGCTGTAGTTCTCGTTGCAAATCGTCGTCAGCGGCATGCCGATCACATGCACGTCGGGCCGGAAAGCGCTGGCCGGCAGCGGCTTGCTGCTGTCATAAAACAGATAGCCGCCGGGCTCGATCTCGGCCACATCCTGCACCCATGTCTGCGGATTCATCGCCACCATCATGTCGATGCCGCCGCGCCGGCCCTGGTGGCCGGCCGCGCTGACGCGCACCTCATACCAGGTCGGCAGGCCCTGGATATTGCTGGGGAAGATATTGCGCGGGCTGACCGGCACGCCCATGCGCAGAATCGCCTTGGCGAACAGCTCATTCGCCGAGGCCGAGCCGGAGCCGTTGACATTGGCGAACTTGATGACGAAGTCATTGACCGCTTCGAGGCGCTTCATGCCGACACTCCGTGCCGGGCCGGGTCGCGCCCGCCGGCCTTGGCGGGGTTGAACAGGAACTTCTGCATATCCCAGGCGCCGGTCGGGCAGCGCTCGGCGCACAGGCCGCAGTGCAGGCAGACGTCTTCGTCCTTGACCATCACCCTGCCCGTCTTCAGCTCGGTCGAGACATAGAGGGCTTGGCTCTCGTTCAACGCCGGCGCCTTCAAGCGGCCACGCAGTTCGGCCTCCTCGCCATTGACCGTGAACGTGATGCAGTCGGTCGGGCAGATGTCCACACAGGCATCGCACTCGATGCAGGCCGGTGGGCTGAAGACCGTCTGCACATCGCAGTTCAGGCAGCGCTGCGCCTCCTTGAAGGCGGTGGCCGCGTCAAAACCTAACTCGACCTCGACCTTGATGCTGGCCAGCGCCTTTTCGGCCGCCGCCCAGGGCACTTTGAAGCGGTCATCATTGGAGACGCCGTTGTCATAGCTCCATTCATGAATGCCCATCTTCTGCGAGATCAGATTGAACTGCGGCGGCGGCCGTTGACGCAGGTCATCGCCGTGCAGATAACGGTCTATGGACACGGCGGCCTCATGGCCATGCGCAACCGCGGTGATGATGTTCTTGGGCCCAAAGGCCGCATCGCCGCCGAAAAACACCTCGGGCCGACTGGACTGAAAGGTCTGCGCGTCCAGCTCCGGCAGGCCCCAGCGGTTGAACGCGATGCCGCAATCGGCCTCGATCCAGGGGAAGGCATTCTCCTGGCCGACCGCCAGCAAGACCTCGTCGCAGTCAATCAGCACGTCGGGCGCGCCGGTCGGCAGCAACTGGCGCCGGCCCTGCGCGTCCAGCTGGGCGGCGACGATCTCGAACATCATGCCGACCAAGCGCCCTTCCCTGTGCACAAAGGCCTTGGGCACATGGCAGTTCAGGATCGGGATGCCCTCATGTTGCGCGTCCTCTTTTTCCCAGGGCGAGGCCTTCATTTCATCAAAGCCGCTGCGCACAATCACCTTCACCTCTTGAGCGCCCAGGCGCCGGGCCGAGCGGCAGCAGTCCATCGCGGTATTGCCACCACCTAAAACGATCACGCGCGGCGCCACGCTCGTCACATGGCCGAACGACACCGAGGCCAGCCAATCAATGCCGATATGGATCTGGGCGGCGGCCTCCAGCCGGCCGGGCAGCTGCAAATCGCGGCCGCGCGGTGCACCGCAGCCGACAAAGATCGCGTCGAAGCCCTCGCTCAACAAGGCCGCCATAGAAGCTATGCGCTCGCCGGCACGGAACTCCACGCCGAGGTCGAGGATGTAGCCGGTTTCCTCATCAATGACACTCTCGGGCAGGCGAAAGCGCGGAATCTGCGTGCGGATGAAGCCACCGGCCTTGGCCTCGGCGTCGAACACCGTGACGGCGTAACCGAGCGGCGCCAAATCACGCGCCACCGTCAGCGCGGCCGGGCCGGCGCCGATGCAGGCAACACGCAAGCCATTGCCGGCCAAGCGCGCCGGCATGCGCGCCTTGACATCGCCCTTGAGGTCGGCGGCGACGCGTTTGAGCCGGCAAATCGCCACCGGCTCAGGGCTCGCACCATTGTTTTCCTCCACCCGGCCGCGCCGGCAAGCCGGCTCGCAGGGGCGGTCGCAGGTGCGCCCGAGCACACCGGGGAAGACGTTAGAGGCCCAGTTCACCATATAGGCATCGGCATAGCGGCCCGCCGCAATCATGCGGATGTATTCGGGCACGGGGGTGTGGGCGGGACAAGCCCATTGGCAGTCCACCACTTTGTGGAAGTAGGCGGGGTCGGCAGCGGTTGCGCGCAAGGCAGTCTCCTGTATGGAACCTTCAGCGGCGGCTCTTGTTCAACGCGCCAACCCAGGCCCTAGATTTGTATCGCCGATGAAAATCCTACGCCCAGCCGAACTACGCCGGTATTGGCGCTGACCCTTGGAAATCGGAGTTGGCTTGCCTCAGGCTTGCGCAGCGATTAAGATGTAAATGGTTTATACGATTTATCAAGAGGAGCACTATGCAAAACACCAACGCCAACAACACCGCTGAGTCCCCAGCCCCAGCCCCAGCCCCAGCCCCAGCCCCGGCCCCAGCCCCAGTCACAACCCCGACCACCGCCCTGGCCGCCGCGTCCACCGAGACGGCGGCCACACCGGCCGTAGCCGCTTCGGTCACTGTCGCCGCCGCCAAGCCTGTTGTTAAGCCTGTTGTTAAGCCTGCCGTTAAGCCAGCCGTTAAGCCAGCCGCCAAAGCAGCTGCCAAGCCTGCAGCGTGGCCAGTGGCGCGTGCGGCCGACGCGGCCAAGCCGGCCCGCAAAACAGCCGCTAAAACAGCCGCTAAAACAGTGAGCAAGGCCGCGGTGGCCAAGGCCGTGACCCCTGCAGTGGCAAAGCCTGCCGCCAAGTCGCTGCCGACCAAGGCCGTCAATGCCGTCACGGCAGTTGCCAAGCCGGTGCCAAATGTTGCGCCCAAAGCTGCCGCCAAGCCAGCCATCGCCAAGCCAGCGGCTGTCACCGAGACCAAGCCCAAGCTCAAGTTGGTGCGCGACAGTTTCACCATGCCGCGCGCGGATTTCGAGCTGATTGCCCGCCTGAAGGACCGCGCCATCGGCTTCAAGCGCTCGACCAAGAAGAGCGAGTTGCTGCGCGCCGGCTTGCAAGCCTTGATGGATCTGACCGACAAGCAGCTGGCCGCTATTTTGACGGCGCTCACGCCCATCAAGGCCGGCCGCCCTAAGAACAGCGACTGACTGAACGCGCCTGACTAACTGTCATGGTCCGGGGGCGGAGCACCCCGAACCATGAAACAACGCGGACAGACGCCCCGGTGGGGCGGCTGAATCCGTGTTGTTCCACGTTAAAGCGCCGCCGGCCCTGGCGCCTGATGCAGACTGACCCGTTCGGACGAGCAGGCTGCGTCGAAGTCGGCCTCAATCTACGTCAGCGCTTCGGCGTCGCCGGCTGACACGGTGACGATGCCCATCGCCTGGTTGCGACCACGCGACTTGGCGCTGTTCAAGCAACTTTGTTGGCGGCCATGTCATGGGCCAGCCTCCCAGGTCTTGGGCGCAGCTTGCAAAGCCAGTAAATTCACCGTCCCCTCACGCCATGCGGCCTCCAATTCATCGGCCAGAACCTGCACCCCGGCCTCGTCTTTTGCCGCCATGGACACGATCCCGAAGGCTCGGTTGCGCCCATGGGCTTTGGCCAAATACATCACGATATCAACCAGATCAAGCGCCCGCTCCCAGGCCATGGCCACACCATACGGCGCCAACGGAAAGCTGGCAAACCCGATTGAGGCCGTGACCGCGATTTGCACCTCACCGTGTTGCATCGTCGTCTGCGCGATCTCGTCCAGCAAGCGTTGCGCCAGCAAACTGGCCGAAGCCGCCTGACGACCATCAATGACGATCAGGAATTCCTCCCCGCCCCAGCGCACCACCAGGTCTTCGTCCCGCAAGACGGCCCGCAGTCTAGCGGCCAACTCGACCAAAACACTGTCACCGGCGGCGTGGCCATAGCCATCATTGATCCGCTTGAAATGATCGATATCGATCAAGAACACAGTGCCAAAGAACTTGCCCTTGGCGGCCAAGCGCTTGATGGCGGATTGAAAATGGCGCCGATTGGCCAGGCCGGTCAACGGGTCGCGCTCGCCTTGGCTCTTCAAGGCGGCATTGCTGAGGGCCAGCGCTTGATTGGTTTTGCGTATGCGCTGATAGGCCAAGGCCAGCAAGATGCCCGACAACACCACGCAAGCACCCAAAGCCGCCGACAGCTTGAGCCGCAAATCGCCCGCACGCACTTGCTCGGCCTTGAGCTGATTGCCCTGATTGAGTGCCTCGATCTGCTGGGCCTGGATCTCATTGTCGAAGCGGGCCTGCGCCTCCAGCACCGCTTTGCGGCTGCCCTCGCGCAGCACCCGGTCACTCAAACCACGGTAATGGTGATAGGCCTGCACCGCGCCGGGTAAATCACCAAAGCGCTCCAGCTGCTTGGCCAGTTCCAACCAGCCATCCGAGGCCTGCGCCCGCTGCCCCTGGGCTTCGTCGACCGTGATCGCCGCGATCGTCTCGCGCTTGCCTTCCTCGATCAGCTTGAGGCCGATTTTCGCCATGCCGATGTTTTGCCGAGCCAGCGTCTCGCTGCTCAAGTCATGGTTGGCCAAGGCCATGGCCAACGCCTCCTCGGACAGACTGCGAGCCTTTTGGAAGTCGCCCTTGCGCAACTGGGAATCGGCCGCATTGGCCAATGCCAGCGCCAGCATGGTCGGCGAGCCGGCCTGGCGCGCGAAATCCAATGCCATCTGCATGGCCTGCCCCGCCGTGGCCTCGTCACCCAACTCCGAATAAATCATGCCGCGGCTGTTGTGCAGGCGGGACATCAAAATCGGGTCGGGGTCACGCTCGGCCACTTCGGCTGCCTCGGCAATCAACTGCTTGGCGCGCTCCAATTGCTGTGCACGCATGTAGTTGAAGGCCAAACCTATCAGCGCCAGGGCGCGCCGCCAGGGCGCGCCGCTTTGCTCGGCCAAGCGCAGGGCCATCACACCGGTATTGATGCCAGCGTCCACATCCCCGGCGTCCGACAGCAGGGTCGCCAGCAACCAGATGCTGCGCAAACGAAGCGTGATGCTGGCATCGGCTTCTTCGACACCGTCGACCCATTCCAAGGCCTTGATGGCGCCAGCCGGATCGCCATCTCGCAACAGCAGCTTGGCCCGCAGATAGGACGCCGCCAAGCGCGCGGCGTTGCGCTGCCCCGCATCGGGCCAGGCCTCAAGTTCGGTGATCAGCCACTCAAGCAAAGCCCGCCTGTCACTGAACTCGGCATTGATGATGCCGCGCAGGGCCAGCACTTCGATCTGCTCGGCACTGCGTGGTGGGGCCTGCGCCTGCAGGATCAGCAGGGCCAGATCATTCTCCAGCCAATGGCTGCTGCCCGAGCGTTCGATCCTGTCCAACGACGCGCGTAGCCGCGCTGGGGAATGGACGGATACCCCCGGCGCAGTCGGCCGGGGGTTGGGACTCACGCCGCCGACACCCTGCGCAGCCATTGCCGCCGGGTATGCGCTTGACAACAGCATTAGCAACAGCATTTGCAACAGCACTCGCAACAGCACTTGCAAGTGGGCCAGCAAGTGCCCAGGCAACACGCCAAGGCGCTGCCACCTTATCGTCCTTATCGCTGCAAGAGGCAAAGGCGCGATCATGTCCTGTGATTTTTTCTGTAGCTTGGGGGCTGGACCGGGTGCGGCTGCATTCTTGCCCATCAAACCGCAATGGCCCCAAATCAGTATCGCCTGTTATTTGGGCCCGAGCCCAGCTTGAACATCACAGTTTCACAAACACCGGATAATCCAGCTCACAGCGCTGACGCGCACCAAGGCAAAACATGAAAAAAACATTCCTACTCCAAGTTGAAGGCAAGCACCCGGACCGTCTGCTTGAGGCCATCAAGCATGAGATCCGCAAATACATCAAGCGTGAGCAGAACAAGTCGCGCCCCGAAGGCGTGGAATTTTGGGACTTTGATTGCCGCTTCGGCAGCAGCGAAGCCACCGCCGCGGTGATTGAAGTCGCCGACATCACGGCCCGCATCAACGCTTACGCCGCCGACAAGGCCGATGCCTTTTACCTGGAACTGCTGGCCAAGCCGGGTGTGAAGAAGCCGCGGCCACCGGCTCCCGCGCCGATCGCGGAAACCGACGACACGTCGGACGCGTAGAACCCGCTCAATCAGTGGGTGACAGAGCTACTCGCTACGCTCGGGCGGTCTGTCACACCATGACTAAAAAGCCGCGATCCCCGTCATCGCCCGGCCCAGGATCAGCGCATGGATGTCATGCGTGCCTTCATAGGTGTTGACCACCTCCAGGTTGACCAGATGGCGGGCGATGCCGAACTCATCCGAGATGCCGTTGCCACCCAACATATCGCGGGCCGTACGGGCAATCTCCAGTGACTTGCCGCAGCTGTTGCGCTTCATGATCGAGGTGATCTCGACCGCGGCCGTGCCTTCGTCCTTCATCCGCCCTAAGCGTAAGCAGCCCTGCAGGCCCAGCGTGATCTCGGTCTGCATATCAGCGAGCTTTTTTTGCACCAGCTGATTGGCGGCCAGCGGCTTGCCGAACTGTTGGCGATCCAGCACATATTGGCGCGCCTTGTGCCAGCAGTCTTCGGCCGCGCCCAAGGCCCCCCAGGCGATGCCGTAGCGGGCGCTGTTCAAACAGGTGAACGGGCCTTTGAGGCCGCGCACCTCGGGAAAAGCGTTTTCTTCGGGGCAAAAGACCTCGTCCATCACGATCTCGCCGGTGATCGACGCGCGCAGGCCGACCTTGCCGTGGATGGCCGGCGCCGTCAGGCCCTTGAAACCCTTCTCCAATACAAAGCCGCGGATCTGCCCATCGTCGTCCTTGGCCCAGACCACAAACACATCGGCCACCGGGCTGTTGGTGATCCACATTTTTGAGCCCGTCAGCGAATAGCCGCCCGGCACCGCTTTGGCCCGCGTGATCATGGCGCCCGGGTCGGAGCCATGGTTGGGCTCGGTCAAGCCGAAGCAGCCAATCCACTCGCCCGAAGCCAGCTTGGGCAGGTATTTCTGCTTGGTGGCTGGCGTGCCGAAGTCATTGATCGGCACCATCACCAGCGAGCTTTGCACGCTCATCATCGAGCGGTAGCCGGAATCGACCCGCTCGACCTCGCGCGCGATCAGGCCGTAGGCCACATAGCTCAGGCCCGGCCCGCCGTACTCGGGCGCAACGGTGGGGCCGAGCAGGCCGATGGCGCCCATCTCGCGGAAGATCTCCAGGTCGCAGCGTTCATGCCGAAAGGCTTCCAGCACACGCGGCGTCAGGCGATCCTGGCAGTAAGCCGCGGCCGCGTCGCGGATCATCCGTTCCTCGTCGCTCAACTGCTCATTCAACAGCAGCGGGTCGTCCCAGTGGAAAGTGGCTTTGCTCATGATTGTTCTCAAGTAGGTATAACGGCAGTCACTTCAATCTCGATCTTGGCCCTATCTTCCATCAATCCGGCCACCACCACCGCCGCCATGGCGACACCGTACTCGGCCCCCATCACCTCGCGGTAGACCTGACCGACCTCACGGCCGCGCGCCTGATACTCTTTTTTATCGAGCAGATACCAGGTCATGCGGGTCATGTGGGCGGGCGTGGCGCCAGCCTCTAGCAGGACCGCCTTGATATTCATCAGCGTCTGACGTACCTGTTCAATGAAGTCATCGCTGTCGAATTGGCAAGCGCTGTTCCAGCCAATCTGGCCGGCAACGAAGACCATTCGACCGCTCGCCACCACGCCATTGGCATAGCCGCGCGGTGGCGCCCAAGCGGCCGGCTGGAGGATTTGTTTACTCTTGCTTGTCATTGGCTTGCTCCAAGGCAGCGCGTAAATCGGCTGGAAAAGGTTGAGCCCGGTGGGTCTCTAACGAGGTGCAAACCAGCACCTGCTCAAAAGAAACCCGGCAGCCGTCTGGTGCGTCGAACTGTATCGTCAGCCCTAGCGAGCTGCGGCCCAACTTGTTGATGGCGAGGCGCTGCGTCAGCTGATCGCCCATGCGACTGACCCGTTTGAAATCGGCACTCAGACGCACCGAGGGCATGCCAACCCGGCGCGGCCCCAGCAGTTGCGCATAGTCAACGCCGAGGCCCTGCGTGAACCAATCTTCCACCAGCGCATTGAGCATCTCGAAATAGCGCGGATAAAAGACGATGCCGGCCGGGTCGCAGTGACCGAAGCGCACCAACTCTTGGCGCTCAAACACCCACCGCGTCATCGCCTAAGACTCCCCAGCCTGAGTGCGCAGCCGAAAGCGCTGCAGCTTACCCGTCTCGGTGCGTGGCAAGCTCGCCCTGAATTCGATCGCGCGCGGGTATTTGTAAGGCGCAATAGTCGCTTTGACGAAGTCCTGCAGCTCTTTGGCCAGCTCCGGGCTGGCCTCTGAGCCAGCGCGCAAAACCACCACCGCCTTGACGACTTGGCCGCGTTCCTCGTCGGCCACGCCGATGACCGCACATTCCGCCACCGCCGCATGGGCCAGCAGCGCCTGCTCCACCTCCGGCCCGGCGATGTTGTAGC
>NZ_JANNMI010000139.1:0-9414 GCF_031397715.1 Roseateles sp. | reverse complement strand
ACCGCTGTTGAGATAGACCGCCGACAGCGCGGCCAGCCACAAATAGAGGTCGCGATTCAGTTCGAGCTCTTTGAAGACGGCGATCTGCGCCGGCAGCGACAACACGTCCGGCTCCAGCCGCGCCAGCTTGACGCGGCCGTCCTCGCCGCTGAGCTTTTGCAGCCAGCCGCGCGGCCCGCCCGTTTGAGTCGCGGTGGCCTCGCCCAGCCTGACCGCCGCGCTGCCGCCGGCAGCGCGGAACAACATGGCGATGCTGCGCCGCATATCCACCAGCTGAACCGCTGCGGCCAGATGTTGCTGATCCGCGGCGCGCGTGACAAAGCGGTGCCAGACCTTGCCGATCCACTCTTCCATCTCAGCCTCTCAGGGTTGCCCGTCGTGTTTTGTGGCTTGATCGAGCTTCTTCTGCCGCAAGGTTTCGCGCACCGCGTCCAGCCCGACCCGCCATTCCAGCAATTGGCCGCGCCCTTGCGCGCCCTGGGAGTCATCACAGGCCTCAATGCACTGACCGCATTGCACGCAGGAGAACATCATCCGTTTGATATTGCGCGGGTGCAGGCGCATCGGGCAGACGCTGTCGCAGGCCGAGCCTCGGGGGTCGTCACAGGACCTGCAATCACGTGCATTTTCACGCGCGAAGGCGACCACCATGCCCTTCGGGTTGGCCATCCAAGCCAGACTTTGAAAAAGCCCCACGGCGCAGCCGAAGCGGCAAAACAGATGGCGGGCGAAGGCGAATTCGGCCGTGAAGATCAGCGTGGCGATGCCGAGGAAGCGGGCCTGGTTGGGCGTCAAGCTGCCGTTCAGCAAGTTGTGCCAAATCTCTGCCGGTGGCAGCAAGTAACTGAGTAGGGTGACGGCCCACAGCGCGCCCATCAGCAGGCAGGACAGCCCATACACGGGCCACCAACGTGCGCTAGGTTCGCGCCCGGCTCGCTTGACGCGAACCCGGTCCCACAGACTGAACTTGCCAATCGCACGGTGCAATAAATCGTTGAGCAGCTCTACCCCGGCGAAATGCGGGCACAGCCAGCCGCAGTAGAGCCGCCCATAGCGCCAGGCGATGAACAAAAAACCCGCGATCAAAAGCAGCGCCGGCAGAAAAGCACGGGTGAAGATATTGATGGCGGTCTGCGCGGCCGTGGCCTCGCCGGCTTTGAGCGCGTCGACGCCGAGGGTCCAGCGTTGCCCCAGAAACCAGAGCTGCGCTTCGTTCAGATCAAAGCGCAGCAGATTGAGCGCCGGCGCCAGCACAAAGAGGGCGAAGAAGCCCAGCTGCAGGCCGCGCCTAAGGCGCTGAAGCTGGGCTTGGCTAAGTGGCTTCACCGCACACCGCCCGCACCAGCTCGCTCAGGGCGGCCGCCGTGTCGGCGTCGTCGGTCAGCGCATCCACAATCGCCGCCTGCACCGCTTGGCGCAGCGACAGCCCCGAGCCCACCAGGCGCGCCGCCACCACCAGCAAACGGGTGCTGACGGTTTCTTCCAGATCATGGTCGGTCAGGCGCCGCAGCGCCGTGGCCAGCTTGACCAATTGCGCCGCCAAGGCCGGCGGCACCTGCGCCTCGGCCTCGATGATGGCCTGCTCTATTTGTGCGTTAGGGTAGTCCATGCACAGCGCCACAAAGCGCTGGCGCGTGCTGGGTTTGAGGCTCTTGAGCAGGTTCTGATAGCCGGGGTTGTAGGAAATCACCAGCATGAAACCGGGGGCTGCCTGCAACTGTTCGCCGGTGCGCTCAATCGCCAACATGCGCCGGTCATCGGCCAGCGGGTGCAGCACCACGGTGGTGTCGCGTCGGGCCTCGACCACCTCGTCCAGGTAGCAGATCGCACCTTGGCGCACCGCGCGGGTGAGCGGCCCGTCCGACCATTCGGTATTGCCGCCGCTGATCAAAAAACGCCCGACCAGGTCGGACGCGCTCAGATCATCGTGGCAACTGACGGTGATCAGCGGGCGACCCAGCCGTGCCGCCATATGCTCGACCAGACGGGTTTTGCCGCAGCCGGTCGGGCCCTTGATCAGCAAGGGCAGGGCGCTGGCATGCGCATGCTCAAAAAGCCGGCATTCATCGCCCTGCGGCGCGTAAAAAGGGATCTCCCGCCGAATCTCCCAAAGTTGCTGAGCGCTGTGCATTTCCACCGTCAGCTCCGCTCAGGCACCGCGCAGGGCTTGGCTGAGATTGCCTGAGCCGACGCTGCTTTTTTCAACCACCGGCTCGCCGCCAATGAAGAAGCTGCACAGATAGGTGATCAAGCCGGCCAGGAACATCACGCCGCCGGCCATGCGCGTCCAGTAGAAGAAGCGCAGCTGGTCTTGGGTGGCCATGAAACCCATCGCGTTCTCGGTCGGCATGCGCTGCAACCAGATCTGCACAGTGCCGGCACCGGTCAAGGCCAGCACCATCACGCCCATGCCGATGGTCATGATCCAGAAGCTCCACATCTCGGCGTTCTGCGCCTTTTGGCTGTTGGCGATGCGCCCGCGCAGCGTCGGCATTGAATAGCTGATCATCGCCAGCACCACCAGCACATAGGCGCCGTAGAAGGCCAGATGGCCGTGCGCGGCGGTGACCTGTGTGCCGTGGGTGTAGTAGTTGACCGCGCTCAGCGTATGGATGAAGCCCCACAGACCGGCGCCCAGGAAACCGACCACTGAGGTGCCGACGGCCCACAGCAAGGCAGCCTGGTTCGGGTGCTCGCGGCGGCGGCGCTGCACCATATTGAAGGCGAACACCGTCATCATGAAGAAGGGGATCGGCTCCATCGCCGAGAACACGCTGCCGACCCAATGCCAGTAGCCGGGCAGGCCGATGAAGTAGAAGTGATGGCCGGTGCCGAGGATGCCGGTCATCAGCGCGAAGGCGACGATCACGTACAGCCATTTGTCGATCACCTCGCGGTCAACGCCGGTGGTCTTGATCAAGACAAAAGCCAACAGCGCGCCGAGGATCAGCTCCCAAGTGCCTTCCACCCAGAGGTGAACGACGAACCACCAGTACATCTTGTCGCGCACCAGGTTGTGCGGGTTGACGAAGCTGAACAAAAACATAATGGTCAGGCCCCACAGGCCCAGCAGCAGCACCAAGGAGATGCTGGTCTTGCGGCCCTTCAACACCGTCATCGAGATATTGAACATAAAGCCCAGGCACACGACGACGATGCCGAGCTTGGTCGGCAGCGGTTGTTCCAGGAACTCACGCCCCATCGTCTGCAGCAGATCATTGCCGGTCAGCTCGGCCAGCTTGGCATAGGGCACGGCCAGGTAGCCAATAATCGTCACCGCGCCGGCCACCAGGAAGATCCAGAACAGCGCCAGCGCCAGTTTGGGGCTGTAGAGCTCGGTTTCCGCCTCTTCGGGCACCAGGTAATAGGCCGAACCCATGAAACCGAACAGCAGCCACACGATCAGCAGATTCGTGTGCACCATGCGGGCCTGGTTGAAGGGGATGTAGGGGAACAAGAAGTCCCCGATCACATATTGCAGACCGAGGCCGAGGCCGAAGACGATTTGTGCGGTGAACAGGGCCAGGGCGGCGATGAAGTAGTACTTCGCGACCGCCTGGGATTTGTATTTGAGTGTTGTGCTTGTCATCAAGGTGCTCCGCTCAGCCTTCGATATTCGGTGGCCAGTTTTCGGTGTTGATCTCGCCGGTCCATTTCAGGAACTCGACCATATCGTCCAACTGTTGTTCGCTCAAATTGAACTGCGGCATCTGCCGGCGCCCCGGGGTGTGGGTGGGCTGAATCTTGATCCAGGTTTTGATGAACTCACCGCCCCGGCGCTTGTAGACATTGCCCAGCTCGGGAGCGAAGTACGCACCTTCGCCGAGCAGCGTGTGGCAGCCTATGCAGTTGCGGGTCTCCCAGATCTTTTTGCCCGCAATCACGCCAGGCGTGATGTTCTGGGCATTCGAGCGCGCCGGGATGCGCTGCTCGGTGTCAAAAATGATGACGGCAAAGATCAGAACGAAGAACAGCGTCCCGCCCCAAAAAATATTGCGCGCCATCTGTTTGGTAAAACCTACTCCATTGCCCATACGGACTCCTTCGCTCTTGCCATCAGATGGGCTGTAGCCTAAAAGAGAGCGCCGAAAAATTCCTTGAACGGGTTCAAGAAGCTTGGCAATAGGCGGTTTGAAGCGCTGCGTTCGGGGCTATGCTGGCGCACCGAATTACGATGCGAGCGCAGACACGATGGCGGTGGCTGAATCAGTGCAGCAAGACAGTCCGACGGCGGTGCCGCGGATCGTGCATCTGGCCGTTGACGGTGGCCCTGGTCTGGCTCGGCTTGAGGGCGATTGGAGTTTGCTGCCTTTGCGTGGCCACTTCGAGGCTTTGAGTGCGCAGGCCGGCGCGCTTTGGCGGGCCGGTGTGGCCTGGGATCTTGGCGCGTTGCAGCGCCTGGACAATGCCGGCGCGATGACGCTCTGGGATGCCTGGGGTCGGCGCTTGCCTGACGCGATCGCGTGGCTGCCCGAGCATCAAGCCATCTTTGCAAAACTGGTCTTGCCCAAGTTGCCGGCCGCCAAGCGCGGCCGTGTGCCGGCCGGTGTGGTCGCCTTTGGGGGTGATTTGATGTTGATGGCCGAGCACTTGGTCGGTGGCACCCGCTTGCTGGGGCAGTTAGCGCTGGACTGCTGGCATTTACTCAAGCATCCCGGCCTGATCGCCTGGCGGGACATCTCGGTCAATATCTACCGCACCGGCGCGCAGGCGCTGGGCATCACCGCGCTGGTGGGCTTTCTGGTCGGCGTCACGCTGTCCTATTTGACCTCGCGTCAGCTGCGCTTGTTCGGCGCCGACATCTACGTCATCAACATCCTCGGCTTGAGCGTCTGGCGCGAGTTGGGCCCTTTGCTGGCGGCGATTTTGGTGGCCGGGCGCAGCGGCTCGGCGATGACGGCGCAACTCGGCGTGATGCGCGTAACGCAGGAACTTGACGCACTCTCGGTGATGGGGATCTCGCACACGATCCGCTTGGTCTTGCCGAAGGTTTTTGCGCTCGGGCTGGCGATGCCTTTGGTGGCCTTGTGGACGAGTTGCATGGTGCTGGCCGGCGGCATGGTGGCCGCGCGTGCGACGCTGGGGCTGGACTATGTGCAGTTCCTGCACGGCCTACCGGCGGCGGTGCCCGAGGCCAATCTGTGGTTGGGTCTGGGCAAGGCCCATGTGTTCGGCCTGTTGATTGCGTTCGTGGCCTGCTATTTCGGCCTGCGCATCAAGCCCAATAGCGAGAGTCTGGCCGTGGGTACGACCAGTTCGGTGGTTAGCTCGATCACCGCCGTCATCATTGCTGATGCGGCTTTTGCGATCATTTTTCAGGGAGTCGGCATTTAGATGGCGACGCTGATCGAAGTGGACAAGGTGACGACCGTGCTGGGCCGTGCGGTGATCCACCGCGGCCTCAGCCTGAAGGTATTTGCCGGCGAGGTGTTGGCCATCATCGGCGGCTCGGGCAGCGGCAAGACCACCTTGCTGCGTTTGATGCTGGGCCTGCAGCGGCCAACGGCCGGCACCGTCAGCATCTTTGGCCATCAACTCGGCAATTGCGGCGCGGCGGATTTGGCTCAGGTGCGCAACCGCTGGGGCATGCTGTTCCAGCAGGGGGCGCTGTTTTCTGCGCTGACCGTGTTTGACAACATCGCCTTGCCGCTGCGCGAATTGAAAGACATCCCCAAGCGCCTGATCACCGAATTGGTGCTGCTCAAACTCAGCCAGGTGGGCTTGAGCCCGGCCGACGCCTTGAAGAAGCCGGCCGAGTTGTCGGGCGGCATGGTCAAGCGGGTGGCGCTGGCGCGGGCGCTGATTCTCGACCCGGAGTTGCTGTTCTTGGATGAGCCGACCGCCGGCCTGGACCCCGCCAGCAGCAAACGGTTCGTGCGCTTGATCGAAGACCTGCGCAGTGAAATGAGCCTGACCGTGGTGATGGTCACGCATGATGTGGATACCTTGTTTGCGCTGGCCGACCGGGTGGCGGCGTTGGCCGACCGACGGCTGGTCGGGATCGGCCCTTTGAGCGAGGTGGCCAAGCAGCCGCAGCCCTTCATACAGGACTTCTTTTTGGGACACGCGAGCGAGTGCAATGACGACTACATTCAAAGTTACCGCAACAGCTTGCGCCAGGCGCCGCTGACCGACGCGGGCTGAACCGCATCAAAGGAGCACCAGGAAAAATGGAAAACCGTGCACACGCCCTGGCCACCGGCATCTTCATCCTTTTTCTGGGCGGCGTGTTGGCCTTGGTGGTGGCCTGGTTTCAGGGCGAGCAGGGCGAAAAAGTCGACTTCACCATCGTCTCGCGCAGTGGTGTGTCGGGCTTGAACCTGAAGGCGCCGGTCAAGCTGCGGGGCGTCTTGGTCGGCAAGGTCGAGGCGATTGGTTTTGACAAGGATGACAGTCAGCGAATTTTGATCGGCATCCGGGTTGCCAAGACGGCGCCCTTGACGCAGGCGACGGTGGCCCGCCTGGCCTATCAAGGCATCACGGGCCTGAGCTATATCGATCTGTCCGAGCCAGACGGTACTCAGGCGTCGCCGTTGCTGGTGGCGGGCGCTGCGCCGATTGAGCTGCAAGCCTCGATGCTGGACCGCCTCAGCAGCGCCGGGCCGCAGCTGCTGGAGCGCGTCAGCGAGGCCGCAGTGCGGGTCAATACCTTGCTGGGCGACGCCAATCAGCAGGCCTTCAGCCGCAGCTTGGGCCAATTTGGTGAGGCGGCGAGCCAAGTCGCGGCCTTGAGCAAGGCCTTGACGCCGACCGCTGCGGCGTTGCCTCCGCTGGCGGCGCAGACGCAGCATTTGATGGCCGCTGCCAGTGCCACGCTGCAGCGCGTTGACGGCTTGGCGGCGGAGTCGACCGTGTTGGCCCAAGAGCTGCGTCAGCGTGCCGAGTTACTTGACCGGATCGGGCAGGCCTCGGCGCAGGTGCAGTTGACGGCGCAGCGCCTGGATATGGCCTTGGTCGGCGCCAATCGAGGGCCGCGCAGCCAGTCGCTGGTCGACGTTTGGAGTCAAAGCGGCCGCGCGGTCGAGCGCACAGTCAACCAGATCGGTGAGCAGCCGCAAAGTTTTCTGTTCGGACCATTGCCGGTGCCAGCCGGGCCGGGCGAGCTGGGCTTCGATGACACGGCCAGAAAGGCGAGCAAATGAGGCGTGCAATTTTGAAAACCCTGCTGTTGGCGAGCGCAGCGGCCTGTGTGTTGAGTGCCTGCGCTGTGGGCGGCAATAAGGCGGCGGCGCCGGTCGTGTTCGACTTGGGGCCGCTCTCCAGCTCGGCAACCCAGGTCTTGCCTGATTTGCAATTGAGCGAAATGATTGCGCCGCCATGGTTAGCCACGTCGGGCATGGCCTACCGCTTGGTCTACCAGAATGAGTTCCAGGCCCAGTTTTACCGCGACAGCCGTTGGGCCGCGCCGCCGGCCGCGCTATTGACTGAACGGCTGCGGCAAAAGCTGGCCTTGGGAGCGCGCAGCGGGGCCAGCAAGCCCTTGCCGCTGCGCCTGGAGCTGGTCGAGTTTGAGCAGCGCTTCAACTCGACCACGCAGTCGGAAGTCAGAGTCAGCCTGCGGGCGCGCTTGGGTGAGGGGCCTGGTGCGGTGCAGACCTTTGAGCTGGTAAAACCCAGCCGCAGCGCCGACGCTGCCGGCGCCGTGCGCGCCTTCAGTGAAGCCAGTGATGAGGTTTTGAATCAGTTGCTGGCCTGGGTCGCACTCAACGCCAAGTCTTGAGGCCAGTCAGTTGGTGCTGGCCGCCGCCCCCATGCGTTCGATACGCCGGTGCAAAAACGCCTGCGCCAAGTTCGATTGCGGCAACAGGCGCTGGCCGATATAGAGCTCTTGGCGGCGCTCGCCGATCTGGCTGCGTAGGCGATTCGCCATCACGCTCAAGGGGTCCAGCCCTTTGACTTCGGCCTGCGCGATGGCCAGCCAAAGCCGGTGCATCGGATGTACGGTCAGCAGCGCCATATGCGCTTGCACCACCCGCAAGCGGCCCTGCACCAGCCGTTCGCAGCGGTCCAGCCAATTGCGCAGCGCGTCCGCGTTGCTGCCGCTGACGCGTACCGGATCTTCGCCGGCCGCCAGCAGCAAGACTTCCAACTGCGCACGGTTAGAGGCTGAGTAAGCTTGGTTGACCAGCATCATGCTTTGCTCGCGGGCGCTGCGGTCGATCTCGGTGGCAGCAAAGTCGGGATGCAAGCGCATGGCGGCGCGGCGGTACAGCGTTTTCAGTGTCGGCGGGGCCAGCTCGACCAAGCCGCTCTGTGGTTCGGCTGGCAGCGCAGTACCTGGGGGTAATCGCGGCAATACCGGCAAGGCAGTTGCTTGCGGGGCCAGTGGCGAGCGGGCATCAATGCCGCTGCTGCGCAACGCTTCGGCCAGACCATGGGTGGCACTGTGCAGTTGCGACTCCAGCGCATCCAGCTCCAGGTAGGACTCGCCCAATGCGTCGACATAACGGCTTACAAAGCCTTGCACGCGCGCGCGCAGGGCTTCGAATTCTTGCTCTTGATCCGCACAGTAGCGGCGCAGATCGCTCAATTGCGAACGCCGCCGCTCCAAGCCGTGCCGTGAGATCGCTGTGTTCGTCATGACAGATTGAGAGTCCCTATTCCTGGGCACTATTGTGGCGCGCCCGGCGCTGGTCTTAAAGTAAAAACAGCCCGCAAGCGGGCTGTTTTATCCAGAGCTAAGCCTTTATGTTGCCGCAATCAAGGCTGTGAGGCCGCCTTCATAGGCGCAGATGCTGCCGTGCCGCTGAGTTCGGCCGAAGCTGCCGCTGCAGCGGGTGCATGTTGCGCCGTCGCAGTGGAGTGTTGCATCGGCAATAAGGGCACGATCAACAGTGCCACGATATTGATGATCTTGATCAAGGGGTTGACGGCCGGGCCGGCGGTGTCCTTGTAAGGGTCGCCGACGGTGTCGCCCGTGACGGCGGCCTTGTGCGCCTCACTGCCCTTGCCGCCGTGGTTACCGTCTTCGATGTACTTTTTGGCGTTATCCCAGGCGCCGCCGCCGGTGCACATCGAGATCGCCACAAACAGGCCGGTCACGATGGTGCCCATCAGCAAGCCACCCAAGGCCGCAGGGCCTAACACCAAGCCCACCACCACCGGTACGATCACCGGCAGCAGGGACGGGATGATCATCTCCTTGATCGCGGCAGTGGTCAGCATGTCGACCGCAGCGCTGTAGTCGGGCTTGCGCTTGCCGGCCATGATCAGGCCGTCCTCGAACTGCCGCCGGACTTCAACCACCACCGAGCCCGCAGCACGACCCACGGCTTCCATTGCCATGGCGCCGAACAGATAGGGGATCAGGCCGCCAATGAAGAGACCGACGATCACTTTCGGGTCGCTCAGGTCAAATGCCACGCTCATGCCGCGGCCTTCGAGCGAGTGTGTGTAGTCGGCAAACAGCACCAG
>NZ_JANNMI010000491.1:0-5228 GCF_031397715.1 Roseateles sp. | reverse complement strand
CGATCTTCTTGTTGACCAGCGTTTCCACGGCGGCGGCATAGTCGGTCACCGGCGTGAACTCGACCCTCATACCCAACTGGGCCTCCAAGTAACGCATCAGTGGTGCGGCCTTGCGGGCCAGTTCGGTCGGCGATTCATCGGGGATGGCGGTGACGCGCAACACTGGTGTTTGCGTTTGCGTTTGCGTTTGCGTTTGCGCTTGCGCTTGTGCGCCGACGCCCATCAGGGCAAGGCTGGCGGCGACGAAGGCTTGATTCAGTCGACGACGGTGGATGCTGGACATGGCTCACTCCGGAAAAAGGACTAGCGCGCATTGGAACTCAAGTCGCACTTGCGCGTACGGCGCAGCTGCGAAACCCAGTGGCAATATCGGTTCGCGATGGTAAAAAGAAATTGCGATAGTCCAAATGGCGCATGCGCGGCTGGGTGAACAACGAGGCGCCGCGCAGCACCCGGCGCCGGCCGAACCAGGGTTCCGAATAGTCCAAATAGGGGTGGGGCTTGAAGCCAACAAAGGGCAGGAAATCGCTGGCCGTCCATTCCCAGACCTGGCCCCAGGCAAAACCTGACCCCTGCGTCTTTGCGGCGCAATGCCATTCGGCCTCGGTCGGCAGGCGCCGGCCGGCCCAGGCACACCAGGCCTCGGCATCAAAGGCACTCAAGTGCACGGCCGCCTGGTTCGGCTTCAAGTCCTGCCAAACACCCCAGCGCTGCTGCTGCCAGCCCCCTTGCGCCCGGCGCAAATAGCGCGGTGTAGGGCCGCCCTGCTCGACAAAGGGCAGGAACTCGGCCCAGCTGACGACGCGGCTGTCGATCTCAAACGGCAGCAAATCCACCGCCGCGTCGCCCAGCTCGTTATCGAAATGAAAGCCGGCACCGGGGTCCGTGTCTACCAGTTGCCACCTGCTGCCGCCTACGCGCCTCGACACCCGCTCGCCGACCAAGGCCTGCGCCTGCCAGCGTGGGTCGTTGATGCTGATCCCCAGGCTTTGCGCCATGTACAGCGCCGCCTCGTGGTGCATGTCCTCATGCAGCAGCGCCAGACGGAAGAAGTACAGCTGCTCGGCCGAACCGTCGGCTTGGCTCAACAGGCCCAGGTTTTGCGCCAGTTGCTCGGCCAGCTCGGCGCGCGTGCTCGCCAAATCGGGCAAGTCAAGCGTCCAGCGCTGGGTATGCGGCACCCGGCTGGAGTCGTACAGCGCGTCGGCATTGGCGCGCCGACCTGGGTAGCGCGGGCTCAAGGGATCGGCGCTAACGCCGCATCGCCACAGCGGATTGCGGCTCAGCCAGAAGTCTTGAAACCAGCCGATATGGCCCAACTCCCAGAGCGGCGGATTGACCTCGGCGGACATCGGCACGGTCAGGGCAGATGGCAGGCTATGCGCATAGCATGCCAAGGTTGCCAAGGTGTCGGCGCGTGCGTCCGTCAAAGCCTGTTTGAGCCACTCGGTGCCGGCGCTGCGTGCCAATCTGCCTTGATCCACATTCATCACGTATAAAGCCCTCCATGCTGCGGCCCTCCATCCTAATCGTCACCCCTGCGTTTGCCGACGCCAACAACGGCAATTGGCAAACCGCGCAACGCTATGCGCGGTTTTTGTCCGAGCACTACCGCGTCGCCTTGGCGAAACAATGGGACGGGCAGGCCGCCGATCTCATGCTGGCCCTGCATGCGCGGCGCTCGGCCGCCAGTGTGCAGGCCTGGGCCGAACAAAGGCCAGCCCGGCCGCTGCTGCTGGTCTTGACCGGCACCGATTTGTACCAGGACATCCGCAGCGACGCCGCCGCGCAGGCGTCCTTGCGCTCGGCCAGCGCGCTGCTCGTCTTGAATGAGTTGGGCCTGCGAGCGTTGCCCGAACCGTTGCGCGCCAAAGCCCATATCTGTTTGCAGTCTTGCACGACGCGGCAGACCCTGACGGCCAAGACCCCACGCCATCTGCGCGCGCTGATGGTCGGCCATTTGCGGGCAGTGAAATCGCCGCAAACCTACTTCGATGCGGCCGAACTCTTGGCGGACAGAGCAGACATCCGACTCGACCATATCGGCAGCGCCTTGGAGCCGGCACTCGGGCAGGCCGCGCAGGCCTTGATGAGGCGCTGCCCGTCCTACCGCTGGCTCGGTGCACTTGCCCATGAGGCCACCCGCAAACGCATTCAGTCCGCCCATCTGCTGGTGCATCCGAGCCGGCTTGAGGGCGGCGCCCATGTCGTGATCGAAGCCCTGTGCAGCGGCACGCCGGTGCTGGCGTCCAGGGTCGACGGTAACGTCGGCCTGCTGGGCGAGGACTATCTGGGCTTGTTTGAATGGGCAGACGCGCAAGGTCTGGCCACCCTGCTGCGGCAATGTCGCGCTGATCCCGCTATGCTGGCAGCCCTGCAAACGCAAGCCGCCGCCCGCGCCCTGCTGTTTCACCCCGAACTAGAAAAATTCAGACTGCGCGCCATCGTCGCCGATCTGTTGAACCCGCCAACACCCCTGCACAAGGAACCAGCGCCATGACCCCCAATGAACCCCGCCTGACCTCGCTCTCCCATGGTGGCGGCTGCGGCTGCAAGATCGCCCCCGGCGTGCTGTCCGAGATCCTCAAAGGAACCACCGGCTTCCCGGTGCCACCGGAGCTGCTGGTGGGCATCGAGACCGCCGACGACGCCGCCGTCTACAAGCTCAACGACGAGCAGGCGCTGATCGCCACCACCGACTTTTTCATGCCCATCGTCGATGACCCGTTCGACTTTGGCCGCATCGCCGCCACCAACGCGATCAGCGACGTTTACGCGATGGGCGGGCGGCCCATTCTTGCGCTGGCCCTGGTCGGCATGCCGATCAATCTGCTGAGCACGGCCACCATTGGCCGCATCCTGGAGGGCGGTGCTTCGGTCTGCCGAGCGGCGGGCATCCCGATTGCCGGCGGCCACACGATCGATTCGGTCGAGCCGATTTACGGCCTGGTCGCACTCGGCCTGGTGCACCCGAGCCGGGTCAAGCGCAATGCCGACGCGCGGCCGGGCGATGTGTTGGTGCTCGGCAAGCCGCTGGGTGTGGGCATTATGTCGGCGGCCTTGAAGAAAGACTTGCTGGGCGCGGCCGGCTATGCGCGGATGATTGACGTGACGACGCAGCTGAACACACCGGGGCCGGACCTGGCGGCACTCGACGGCGTGCACGCGCTGACCGACGTGACCGGCTTTGGCCTGGCCGGCCATGCGCTGGAGCTGGCGCGCGGCGCCGGCTGCGATGTCTGGCTGGACTGGACCAAAGTGCCCTTGTTGCCTGGCGTGGCCGAGTTGGCGGACCAAGGCGTGGTCACCGGTGCGTCGGGGCGCAACTGGGCCGCTTACGGTCACGACATCCATCTGCCGGCGGCGTTTTCCGGCACGGCACAAGCACTGCTGAGTGACCCGCAAACCAGCGGCGGCCTGCTGGTGTCTTGCGCGCCGGCGGCGCTGAACGCCGTGCTGGCGGTGTTTCAAAAGCATGGCTTCGGGGACGCTGCGGCGGTCGGCAGGATTGACCAGGCGCAGGACAAGCCGGGGCAGCTTCGCATCGGCTAGCGTCTCAAATCGCCACAAAAAAACCGCCAAAGGCGGTTTTTTTCAATGCTGAAGGGCTAAAGCCAAGTCCTTGAATTCGCTCAGTCCAACAAACGGATCTCGACGCGGCGGGCTTCATCGGCCGTGCCGTCGGCCAAGGTCGACTCGGGCTTGCGCAGCAACATGCGGCCAGCGTCCACGCCGGCCGCGCTGAGCACCGAGCGGGTCGCGATGGCGCGCTGCTTGGCGAGCTCGGCATTCTTGGCCGCGTCACCGCTGGCATCGTGAAAACCGGCAATCACGATCTTGCGGGTCGGCGCGGCCATCATCAAGGCTTCCATCGCACGCGCCAAGTCGGGGGCGGCCTCAACCGGCAACGTCGCTTCGGCAAAGCCGAACCGAACGGTCGCCAGCAACTCGCCGCTGAGCGGGGCGTCATACAGATCGGGATCGGCCATTGCGGCCACTGCAGGCGCTAAAGCCGACACGGGCGCGGCACGGTGGCGCTGTTTGATCAGCACATAAGAGCTGATGCTGACCAGCAAAACTGCGATGACCAGGCCCACCAGCCACAGGGCGATGCGTTCGTTGTCGTCTTGATTGTTGGAAGCCATTGTGAAAATCTCCAGGAAGTAGCCGGGGCGAATCGGGGGCGATTCGGATCGGGGAGGATTCTAACGGGCAAGCTCCACACCAGCCGTACGCGAGCCTTGCGCTCAGTGGCATCGGCATCGCGGCCGGGCGCCCGGCCCGGCATGATGGCAAAAGTGCCGCTCAAGTCCGGTACACCTCTCTGCGGTTTCCGATGCGCACGACCAGGATGCGCACGGCGCCGTCTTCAATGCTGGCGATGATTCGGTAGTCGCCCACTCGGTACTTCCAAAAGTCACCCAGATTGGCACCCTTGAGCGCTTCGCCGATGCTGCGGGGGTCGTCGAGCGGGGCCACCCGTTCGCGCAAAAATGCGGTGATGCGTCGAGCGACTTGCTTGTCTAGTTTTTCCAAATCCTTCTTGGACGCGTCATCTAGTTCAATCCGCCAGGCCAAGCTTGTGCTCCACTTCTTCTAAGCTGTAGGTCTTGCTGCGCCCGGCCCGAACTTCAATCAAGCGCTGTTCGGACAGGTACAAATCTTCTAGATCGTCCAAGTGCTCAAGAATGGCTTCGCGCGCATAGAAAGTCTTGGTTCGCCCGGTGGCTTGCGCCAACGCCTCAAGGCGGCTTTCCACTTCGGCGGGTAATCGGATGGCAAGCATGACGGGCTCCTGTCGGCAACTGCTATACAAGTATATCTTGTGAGCAAATAGGCGACTAGGCGGCCACCTCTCAAGAAACAAAACGCCGTGCCGCTCCCAAGTGGTCCCTGACCCGGCGAGCGCCTGCGGTGCCGACGCGAGCTTGGCTCGCATCCCCTGAATCAATCGGCTTCCGACAGATGGGTTCTGTGATCACCCACATCGCTGCGCGATATGAGTGATCCCAAACCCGGCGAGCGCCTCCGGCGCCGATGGCCGCTACGCGGCCATCTCTCGATCAGTTGGCTTCAGACAACTGATCGAGAATCGCCGGGTTCTCCAAAGTACTCGTATCCTGCGTGACCGCCTCACCCTTGGCAACCGAGCGCAAGAGCCGGCGCATGATCTTGCCGGAGCGGGTCTTAGGTAGGTTGTCACCAAAACGAATGTCCTTGGGCTTGGC
>NZ_JANNMI010000453.1:0-9203 GCF_031397715.1 Roseateles sp. | reverse complement strand
CGGTAATGTCTCCCTGGTGGTCTGCCTGGACTCCGGCGCCGGCGACTACGGCCAGCTCTGGCTGACCACCTCGCTGCGCGGCATGGTCAGCGGCGTGTTGAAGGTCGAGGTGCTGACCGAGGGCATCCATTCCGGTGACGGCACGGGCGTCGTGCCCTCGTCCTTCCGTGTGCTGCGCCAGGTGCTGGACCGCTTGGAGGACTCCAAGACCGGCCGCCTGCTGCCGGAGAGCTTCCACTGCGACATCCCCGCTAACCGGGTTGAGCAGGCGCGCGCCACCGCCGCGCTGCTGAAGGACGAGGTCTACAAGCGCCTGCCCTGGGCCTGCGGCGCCGACGGCGGCCCGGTGCTGCCGATGACGGACGAGCCGGTCGAGGTCTTGCTGAACCGCACTTGGCGGCCGACGCTGTCGGTCACCGGCGTCGACGGCTTCCCTGACATGAGAAGTGCCGGCAATGTGTTGCGGCCGTTCACCGCCTTCAAGCTGTCGCTGCGGCTGCCGCCGCTGATCGACGGCAACGACGCCGCCCTGCGCCTGAAGGCCTTGCTGGAAGACAATGCACCGTACAACGCCAAGGTTACGTTCGTGCCCGATGGCCGCGCCGGCGCTTTCGGTGCGACCGGCTGGAACACGCCCGATCTGTCACCCTGGCTGAGTCAGGCGCTGAACCAGGCCAGTGAAACGCACTTCGGCGCGCCGGTCGGCTATATCGGGCAGGGCGGCACGATCCCGCTGATGAGCATGCTGCAAAAGGGCTTCCCGGCGGCGCAGATGATGGTCTGCGGCGTGCTCGGGCCCAAGAGCAATGCTCATGGCCCGAATGAGTTCCTGCATGTGCCCTATGGCAAGCGGCTGACCGCCGCCGTGGCTCAGGTGATGGCTGCTCATCCTTGAGTTGACTAGCGCAG
This sequence comes from Roseateles sp., assembly GCF_031397715.1. Taxonomy (GTDB): domain Bacteria; phylum Pseudomonadota; class Gammaproteobacteria; order Burkholderiales; family Burkholderiaceae_C; genus Paucibacter_A. The sequence continues at coordinate 8,294 of NZ_JANNMI010000453.1, read as the reverse complement.
GGTGAAGCTGGTTTCGACCAGGTTGCCCTGCAGGTCGTTCAACAGATGGGTCAGTGGGGACAGCTGTACATAGCGGGTCGAGACCTTGATTGCGTAGGCAAAAAAGCGCGGCAGGTCCTCGGCATAGGCGGGCTTGCCGTCGCGTTGCTTGAGGCGGCAGAACAGGCCCAGGATCTTCAGATGGCGCTGCAGGCCGGTCCACTCGACCTGGCGCCAGAATTCGCCGAAGTCGGCGTCCACGGCCAAGCCGGCGCGCCTGGCCTGCTCCCAGTAGCGGATGGCCCAGTCGAGTTCTTGCTCTTCGTCCCAGGAGATGAAGGTGTCGCGCAGCAGCGAGATCAGGTCATAGCCAATAGGGCCGCGGACCGCGTCCTGGAAGTCCAGCACCCCGACCTGCAGCGACTTGTCCGGGCCCTCACAGACCATCAAGTTGCGCGGCATGAAGTCGCGGTGCATCGGTACCTGGGCCTGCTCGGCGATGTTCGTCACCAGCACTTGGCAGACATGTTCCCACCATTTCTGTTGGGTCGCGTTCCACTTGCGGCCGTATTCACGCTCCACGCACCAGTCAACAAAGAGCTGCAGCTCGCGCCGCGCAAAGCTCTCGTCAAAGGCGGGCAGACGGGCGGCGTCACCCTTCAGCTGCCATTGCAACAGGGTCTGGGTGGCGGCGCGCATCAGGCGGTCGGCCTCGGCCGGGCTGGCTGATTGCAGCGCCTTCAGATAGGTCCGGTGACCCAGGTCACTGAGCAGCAAGAAGCCCAAGGCCTCGTCTGCCGCCAGCACCTCGGGCACATGCAGGCCGCAGTCGGCGTGCATATGGCGGGCGATGGCAATGAAGGGCCGCACATCATTGCTCTCGGGCGGCGCGTCCATCACGATGAAGCTGGCGCCCGAGCCACTGCTGATGCGCAGATAGCGTCGGCTGCTGGCGTCGGCCGTTGCCAGTTGGAGCGTCGCGGGCAGCAGGCCGTGCAGCGGCACCAGTGCTTGCAGCCAAGTCTGAAAATTTTGCGCGCGGATGTCGCTGGGCCAAACGAAGGAATTCATGGGCGGGGGCTGGTGTGTGGAGAGGTTGATGCGGCCTCATGGATAATGGATTTTACAAATTGCCAGCCCAAGCGCTGTGCCATGCCTTGGTTGGCCGGCGCCACGCGCTTGCTGCGATCCCACTTAAGCCAAAATTTGAGGCCGCCGGCTGATGCTGTACGGCCTTTGATTGTCAACGTCTTTGCCCACCCCCTTGGCTCGTTCTGCTCGTTTTGAATCAGTCGCCCTACCGACACCGCGCTGCTGGCCTCGCTTGAGCCTGCTGTGCGTCTGCGCGCACATCTTGCTGCTGCCCATGGCGGCGCCAGCCCAGCAGTCGCCCCCCGCCTTGCTCGGCAATGCGCCGGCCACCGAACCACTGCGCTTGCGGCCGGTGAAGTCATTGACCAAAGCCAAACCGGGCGACAAGTCCGCGTTGGTTATCGGAGCCGAGCGGCTGAGCCTGAAAGTGGACCAGGAGGCGAGCGCGTCCGGCGCGGTTGAGTTGCGCTCGGGCGAACTGTTGCTGAAGGCGGACAGCCTCAACTATGAGCAGGTTGAGGACTTTGCGCGCGCGCTCGGCAATGTCGAGGTCAATCAAGGCGGCAATCTATTCAGCGGCCCGGAGTTGCAGCTCTACGTCAACCGTTTCGAGGGCGAGTTTCTCAACCCGAGCTATTTTCTGTCGCTGACCGGTGGTCGCGGCCGCGCCGAGCGGGTCAAGTTTGCCGGCAGCAACAATGTGCTGGTGATTGACGGCACCTACAGCAGCTGCCCGGTTCGAGAGGACGGCCAAGTGCTGCCATGGGAGCTCAGCGCGAGCAAATTGGAGCTGGACTTTGACGCCAATGTCGGTGTAGCGACCGGTGCGGTGGTGCGTTTTTACGGCGTGCCGATTCTGCCCGTGCCTAAGCTCAGTTTCCCGCTTGGGCTTGGGCGCAAATCGGGTTGGCTGCCTCCAAGCTTCAGCTTCGACAAGCGCAGCGGGGTTGAGTTCGGCCTGTCCTATTACTGGGACATCGCGCCCCAGCGCGATGCCACTTTGACGCCCTTTTTGATGACACGACGAGGCGTTGGCCTTGACAGTGAATTCCGTTATCTGGAGCCTGATCATGCCGGCACGGTCAAGCTGGCCATGTTGCCGCATGACCGTTTGGTGGGGCGTTCGCGCTGGGCTTTGAATTTGGCTCAGAGTGGCGGTCTGGCGCGGGATTGGCGCTACCGGTTCGGGGCGGAACGCGTGTCCGACGATGATTATTGGAAGGATTTGCCGTCGCGTTTGCAGACGCAGACCGAACGCTTGTTGCCGACGGACCTGCAACTCGACCGGCGTCGCCAGTCGAGTTGGGGCGAGGCTCATTCCTATGTGCGGCTGCAGCGTTGGCAGGTCTTGCAAGGCCTGGACCCCCAAGCTCAGTTCGCTTCGCCTTATCAGCGCTCGCCGCAGGTCGGTCTGCGTCTGACTTCGGCGTCTGATGATGCCGTGCTCGAAGGCTTTCGCCCTTGGGGGCGCAAGAGCCGCCTGGAGGGCTCGGTGGAGATGGAGTACAACCGCTTTGATCTGCCCCCTAGCGCCTTGGCCGGGCAAACTCAGACGGGCCAGCGCGCGCATTTGCTGGCCCATGTCAGCGCTCCGATGGGCGGTGCGGCTTGGTGGTTGATTCCCCGGTTGGAAGTGAACGCGGCGCAATATGGGCTGGATCAGGCCAGGGTGGACGGGCGCAAGTCGATTGGGCGCACCGTCACCACCTTCAGCGTTGATCATGGCTGGGTTTTCGAGCGTGACACTGCTGTGTCGGAGCGCCAGCTGACCCAAACCTTGGAGCCGCGGGTGCTCTATGTCAACACGCCTTACCGGGCGCAGCAGGAATTCCCCAACTTTGATTCCGCCGCCAAGGATTTCAACTTTGATTCAATCTATTCATCGAATCAGTTTTCGGGCATAGACCGGGTCTCAGACGCTCATCAGCTGACCGCCGGCGTGGTCAGCCGCTGGGTTGACAACGCGCAAGGTGCAGAGCTGTTGCGTCTGGGTGTGGTGCAGCGCTATTTGTTCCGCGATCAGCTGGTCACACCCGACGGCCAAGCGGTGACACAACGTTTTTCGGACCTGCTGCTGCTGGGGTCGGCACATTTGCGGCCGGAATGGTGGACGGACGGTTCGGTGCAGTTCAATCCCAACGAAAGTCGACCGATGCGCACCGTCATGCGGGCGCGCTACTCGCCCGGCCCGTTCCGCACCGTCAGCGTGGCTTACCGCCTGACGCGCGGGCAAAGCGAGCAAGTCGAGTTGGCATGGCAATGGCCAATTTATGGCCAGGAGGCTGGCGCGAAGCGCGATAGCGCTGGCTGCGGTGGTGCTTGGTATAGCGCTGGTCGGGTTCAGTACAGCATATTTGACAGAAAGCTGACCGACTCCGTGCTTGGATTTGAGTATGACGCCGGTTGCTGGGTGTTCCGGGTCGGGGCCGAGCGGCTGTCGACCGGCCGCGCAGAAACCAATACGCGCTTGATGCTGCAATTGGAGCTGGTGGGCCTGTCCCAACTGGGTTCCAACGCGCTCAAGGTCTTGAGGGACAATATCCCCGGTTACCGAAGGCTGAGCAATGATCGCTCAGCAAGCACTGAAGCTCCCTATGACTGATATGTCGATTCGATTTTTGACCCTGTTCGGTGCAACACTTTTGACGGGCCTGCAGCTGAGCCAGCCTGCCATGGCCCAGACGCGTGCCATTGATCTGAAGCCCGGTGACTATATTGCCGTCGTGGTCAACCAGGACGTGGTGGCCGCCAGCGAGGTGGTGCTGCGCGTCAGCCAATTGCGCGAGGAGTCCAAACGGCGCGGTACGGCCATGCCGGATCCGGCTGCGCTGCACAAACAGGCCATGGACGCCTTGATTGACGATCGGGTCTTGGTCACGCATGCCCGCGAGACCAGCGGCAAGGTTGACGAGCCCGAGCTGGACCGCGTGGTCAGCAATGTGGCTGCACAGAACAAACTGACGATGCCGCAATTGCTGGAGCGCTTGAAGCAGGACGGCACCGACTTCCGCACCTTCAGGGAGAACTTGCGCGACCAGATGATGACGGAGCGGGTGCGAGAGCGCGAGGTGCAGGCTCGGATCCGGATCACCGATGGCGATATCGACAGTTATTTGGACAAGCGCCGCGAACAGTCAAGCAATGCCGGACAGCTGAACTTGGCGCATATTCTGATCAAAGTGCCGGACGGCGCGTCCGAGTCGGTGGTGGCGGAGCGCCAGGCGCGGGCCGAGTTGGCGCTTGAGCGCGCCAAGGCCGGCGACGACTTCCGCAAGCTGGCGCTGGAATTTTCGGACGACGCGACCAAGGAGCGCGGCGGCGAGTTTGGTTTGCGCCCGGTCGATCGTTTGCCGGACCTGTTTGTGCAGGCCGTCGTGGGCTTGAAGGGCGGCGAGCTGAGCGCGCAGTTGTTGCGCTCGGGGGCCGGTTTCCATGTCCTGAAAGTGGTTGAGCGCCAAGGCGGCGGTTCGCTGACGACGGTGACGCAAACCCATGCTCGGCACGTGTTGTTGCGGCCGTCCGCGCAGCTGAGCGCCGAGGTCGCGACGCGGCGCTTGGCCGAATTCAAGCGCGCGATTGTGAGCGGCAGCATCACGTTTGAGGCCGTTGCGCGCGAGAACTCCGAGGACGGCAGCGCACCCCAGGGGGGTGATCTGGGCTGGATGGGCCCCGGCGCCTTTGTGCCAGAGTTTGAATCAGCGATGAATGCGCTGCCCTTAGGCGGCATTTCTGACCCCGTGCCTTCGCGCTTTGGCGTGCACTTGATTCAAGTGGTCGAGCGCCGCTCGGTCGAGGTCGAGATGAAGCAACTGCGTGAGCAGGCGAAAGCGGCGTTGCGCGAAGGCAAGTACGAGGAAGCCTATCTTGAGTGGGTCAAGGACCTGCGCTCGCGTGCTTATGTCGAAATGCGCGAGTGGCTGGACTGAACATGGCCGGGCATATCGCGCGCAAACGCTTCGGCCAGCATTTCCTGACCGACGTCAACATCATTCAATCCATCGTTGATGCGATTGACCCTCGCACCGGTGAGGCTGTGGTGGAGATCGGGCCCGGCTTGGGCGCGATGACGATCCCTTTGCTGGACCGGATCAAGCCGCTGACGGTGATCGAGCTGGACCGTGACCTGGCCGCCAAGCTGCGTACACGCAACGGGCTTGAGGTGATTGAGTCGGATGTGCTGAAGGTCGACTTTGCGGCGCTTGCCGCTGAAAAGGGTCAGCGGCTGCGGGTGGTGGGTAATCTGCCCTACAACATCTCCAGCCCGATTCTTTTTCATCTGCTGGGTTATGTGGAGCATGTCGTCGACCAGCATTTCATGCTGCAAAAGGAAGTCGTTGACCGCATGGCCGCCTCGCCTTGCTGCAAGGATTACGGGCGACTCACGGTAATGCTGCAGTGGCGCTATGCGATCGAGTCGGTGTTGGATGTGCCGCCGACTGCCTTCGACCCACCGCCGCGGGTTGAATCGGCGATTGTGCGTATGCAGCCCTATGCCAAGCCGCCCGAGCTGGACCGCAAACTGTTTGGTGAGATGGTGGCGGTGGCATTTTCACAGCGCCGCAAGCTGCTGCGCCACAGCCTGGGGGTTTGGTTGACCACGCGTGGCTTTGCTGGGCAATTTGATTTGCAGCGGCGCGCCGAGGAAGTGCCGGTGGCCGAGTTCGTCGCCTTGGCCCAAGTGCTGGCTAAAGCAGACTGAATCGCAGGAACTAGGACGAAAAAAAGGGATCCCGCGGGACCCCTTTTTTTGTTTCGAGACAGCCCCTTAGGCTGCGCTCAACCACATGGCGGTGTCGAAAGCACTGCTCATCATCGGCATATTCATCCCAAAGTTGGCATTGGCTGCTGCTTTGGAATTCTTCGCTGCCGGCTTGACCGGGGCAGCTGCGGCCTCTTCGGTAGCCCGCTCCCAAGACGCGTTGTCTTGTGAGCGGGCTACTGAAAAGAATAGAAGCACCTGAACTGAACCTTGCGGTCGGCCCAGTAATCGGCCGCTTCTCGGAACACATCGAGCAGTTGCTCGCGCACCTCGCGGTCAAACTTGGCGTTGTCAGGCAACTGCTCAAGCACCACCACAAAGCCAGGCTGAGCGCCGGACTTGTGCACCAGATCGGTCATGCAATCATGGAGGGCGTCGAGATTCTTGCCGAAATGAGCGGGGAACAGAAACGCTTGCGCTATCCCTTCCAGCACATCCTGCTTGGACTGCGCCTCGGTTAGATTGGCGTACAAGAAATGCTGTCCAGCATCCTGTGCGGCGTGCATCAAGTCCTCTACGCGGTAGGCCCGAATGGCCTGCACGATATTGGGACGGACGGTCTGCAAAAGCATGGTCGCGATCCTCCTATATAGTCTCAGAACTTTTCATCACCTTCGGGTCACTGCACAACGCGTTTAAACGATGAGTAGTGATCGCCGGTGTAATAGCAAACATCAGGAGTGCGGGGTGGCTTGCCGCCGCACACCAAACGTCTGGCACCGCGATTGCGTGCGCCGGGCGTCGGGACGGTGTACTCGCGGTAATAGCCGCTTGGATATTTAGGCAGGATGCGTTCGCGATTGCCGAAAACGACGCCGTCTTTCTCGTAGGGGAATGGCCCTCCGGTCAAGATCAGCTGATGCGTTTTCTGCGCTTCACGAGGCAGTGCCGACAAGGCGACTATTTCCAGCGAGGCAAGTGTTTCTTTGGCCTGCACTTGAGCGTTGATCGCGACCGTTGCCAACAAAAAAGTGGCTAGGACAGATTTTCGCCAAGCGGACCACGGATGTGGTCGAGAGAGCAAAGACACGGGTTAACCCTGTTCCTGAAAACACAATGGTAACTAAAACGCTTGAAAAGCTCAAGCGCCTCACTATGCATCAGGTCCTTTTTGTTCTTTTGTTTGTAAGCGCACACATGCTGGTATAGGTTCGCACAGCTGGAGTTCGTGCGTCCGTGGAAGGCTCTGTAAGCCCTCACAAACATTTGTAAAAACTCGCTGTAGGCGCCCAATTCGAGCACTAATTTGGTGCGCGAATTGGGCTTGACCTGGCCTTGTCAGCGTGCGGCGTTGGCGTCGGCGACGGTTAAGGCTGTCATATTGACGATGCGGCGTACGGTGGCCGATGGTGTCAGTACATGCACGGGCTTGGCGGCGCCGAGCAGCACCGGACCGATGGCGATGCCACCGCCGGCAGCGGTCTTGAGCAGGTTGTAGGAAATATTGGCGGCGTCGATATTCGGCAGCACCAGCAGATTGGCCTCACCGCTGAGCGTGCTATTGGGCATCAGCTCCTTGCGGTAAGCGGCGTCGAGCGCCGTGTCGCCATGCATCTCGCCGTCGACCTCCAACCAGGGCGCGGCGCTGCGGATCAGGCCCAGCGCCTCGCGCATTTTCAGCGCCGACGGTTGGTTGCTGGAGCCGAAGTTGCTGTGCGAGAGCAGGGCCGCTTTCGGGCGCAGGCCGAAACGCATCATTTCCTCGGCCGCCATGACGGTAATTTCAGCCAGTTGCTCGGCCGTTGGGTCGTAGTTGACATGGGTGTCCACCAACATCACCTGGCGACCCGGCAGGATCAGGCCGTTCATGCAGGCAAAGGTCTTGACGCCCGGCCGCTTGCCGATCACCTGGTCGATGTACTGCAAATGCATCGCCGTGTTGCTCCAAGTGCCACAGAGCATGCCGTCGACCTCATCCTTGTGCAACATCATGCAGCCGATCAAGGTCAGGCGGCGGCGCATCTCGATCTTGGCCAGTTGCGCCGTCACGCCCTTGCGCTCGGTCATCTGGTGATAGGTCTGCCAGTAGTCGCGGTAGCGCTGGTCTTGCTCGACGTTGACGATGTCGTAGTCGCGGCCCTCTTGCAGGCGCAGACCGAAGCGCTCGCAGCGTTCGGCGATCACTGCAGGGCGGCCGATCAGGGTCGGCCGAGCCAGGCCCTCGTCGATCACCACCTGCACCGCGCGCAGCACGCGTTCCTCTTCGCCTTCGGCATAGGCAACGCGCTTATTCTTGGCGCGTTTGGCGACGTTGAAGATCGGCTTCATCGTCGTGCCCGAGGCATAGACAAAGCTCTGCAGCTTTTCGCGGTAGGCTTCCATGTCCTTGATCGGCCGCTGCGCCACGCCCGAAGCCACAGCCGCCAACGCCACCGCCGGCGCGATCTTCATCATCAGCCGCGGGTCGAAGGGCTTGGGAATCAGGTACTCGGGACCGAACGACAGCGTCGCGCCGGCGTAGGCC
>NZ_JANNMI010000442.1:0-3146 GCF_031397715.1 Roseateles sp. | reverse complement strand
GACGTGCTGTTCTTCGTCGACAACATCTACCGCTTCACGCTGGCCGGTACCGAAGTGTCCGCGCTGCTCGGTCGTATGCCTTCCGCCGTGGGCTATCAGCCTACATTGGCCGAAGAAATGGGCCGCTTGCAAGAGCGCATCACGTCGACCAAGGTCGGTTCGATCACCTCCATCCAGGCCGTTTACGTGCCAGCGGATGACTTGACCGACCCATCGCCTGCGACGACCTTTGCTCACTTGGACTCCACCGTCGTGTTGTCGCGTGACATCGCTTCGCTGGGCATCTACCCCGCCGTTGACCCGCTCGACTCGACTTCGCGTCAGCTGGACCCGAACGTGGTGGGTGACGAGCACTACGCCACGGCCCGTGCCGTGCAGCAAGTGCTGCAGCGCTACAAAGAACTGCGCGACATCATTGCGATTCTGGGCATGGACGAGTTGTCGCCTGAAGACAAGCTGTCGGTCTCGCGTGCGCGCAAGATCCAGCGCTTCTTGTCGCAGCCTTTCCACGTGGCCGAGGTCTTCACCGGCTCGCCCGGCAAGTACGTGCCATTGAAGGAAACCATCCGCGGCTTCAAGATGATTGTTGCCGGCGAATGCGATCACCTGCCTGAGCAGGCCTTCTACATGGTCGGGACCATCGACGAAGCGTTCGAAAAAGCCAAAAAGCTGCAGTAAGACTGCGCCTGCGGGCCTGATGCGTCGTTGCTGTGCTCAGCGGACAAGAGTCCGCTTCCGCGCAGCGCCTAGCCTGAGGCCCGCATGCTTGCTTACTGAAGCTTTTTAACGCTAAAGGAAGATTGAAAATCATGGCAACCATCCAAGTCGATGTGGTCTCCGCCGAAGAGCAAATCTTCTCCGGTGCCGCTACGTTTGTTGCACTGCCGGGTGAAAGCGGTGAGCTGGGCATTCTGCCCAACCACGCACCGCTGATCACGCGTATCAAGCCAGGCGCGGTGCGCATCAAGCGCGCTGACAACGGCCAAGAAGAGTTTGTTTTCGTGGCCGGCGGCCTGCTGGAAATTCAGCCGGGCCGTGTCACCGTGTTGGCCGACACCGCGATCCGCGGCAAGGACCTGGACGAAGCCAAGGCCGTTGAAGCCCGGGCACTGGCCGAAGAAGCGATGAAGAACGCCAAAACCGATATCGACTTTGCCAAGGCGCAAGGCGAGTTCGCCGCGATGGCTGCTCAGATCGCTGCGCTGCGCAAGTTCCGCAAGAGTTGATCCTCTTTTAGAGGACGGCTCCGTCTACGAACAAAAAAGCCCGCCGACGTAAGTCAGGCGGGCTTTTCTTTGGCAACAAGTAGCTCTGAGTATTGCAGCCTTTTGAGGCTTAGTTAGCCCTGGGGCGGCAAAGTGCGCATCATTGCCAAGTTTTGAGTTACTGGTTGAAAATGCCGGTCTTGTGCACGACATCAGCTTCGCTCATGGCAAAGCGTTTCACCACGTCCTTTTCATCAAAAAGCACAACCAGCTCTTTCTTCTTGCCGCTGGCGCTGCCGCCGAACATGTTGACGATCGGGACATAACTCAACGCATCGGCGGAAACGTTAGAGAACTCGAAATTCCAGACCTCTAGCCCGTTGTCGGTAAATGTTGTTTTGATTGGCGAACCGAACATTGCTCGAACTTCAGCCTTGGTGGTCTTGCCAACCGCCATTTTTTGTTGAACCGAGCTTTCGGACTCTTTGCGCAGAGCCTCAGTCCCGGCACTTGCGCAAGCGCCCAAGACAACCACAGCCGCAATGGCCGCTGCATAACAAGTAAATTTTTTCATACGCCTCCCAGTGGTTTGAATGCTAAGCGTCTGATCCGCTAGCGCGGCGGAGTTTACTCTCTACCAAATGGCTAAAGCCTCGAGGTATCTGATGAGAGCTACGCGAAACCAGGTTCTTTTTTTGCAGGCCATTTGGTCTGGTATTCAATGTCTTCGCCCTGTGCATCAAGGGTGCTGCGCTGACATCGACCGGCTGCTCACGCTCAAAACTAGAATCCTCGACCTATACCAATTCACCTTCCACTCATGTCCAAGCCTATTGCCCTTTCCCGCGTTCACGGCATGGATGCCATCGAACTGGTCGCCCCCGACGGCGCCCGCGCCACTGTGCTGCTGCACGGCGGCCACCTGGTGTCCTGGCAGCCTGCCGGCGCCGAGGAACAGCTCTATATGTCGCCCAAGTCCGAGTTCGCCTCGGGCCAGGCGATCCGCGGCGGCGTGCCGGTGATATTTCCCCAGTTCGCGGCCCGTGGCCCTTTGCAGCGCCACGGCTTTGCCCGCACCAAGCCTTGGGCGCTGGTGATGGCCGAGCGCGGTGCCGACGACGCGCTGGCCGTGCTGCGTTTGACCGATGACGCGGCGACCCGCATGTTCTGGCCGCATACTTTCGAGCTGGAGCTGAGCGTGCGCATCAGCGGGCGCGAGATTCAGATTGAGCTGGCCTGCGAGAACAAGGGCGATGAGCCCTTCGAGTTCACCGCGGCACTGCACAGTTACCTGCGCGTGGCCGAACTGGAGTCGACCAGCCTGCAAGGCCTGACCGCAATGCGCTACTGGGACTCAGTCGATGAGATGGAGAAGGTCCAGCGGGTCGACCTGCTGCTGCCTGGTGGCGAGTTGGACCGCATCTACCACCGTGTGCGGGAGGACATGACCCTGAAGGAGCGTCTGGCCACGACCGAACGGCGTGTGAAGATTGTACAACAAGGCTTTGACGACGCCGTGATCTGGAACCCCGGCGCCGAGAAATGCGCGGCGCTGGCCGATATGCCGGCCGATGGCTACAAGCAGATGCTCTGTGTCGAAGCGGCGGCGATCGAGACACCTTTGCGCCTGGGTGCGGGCGAGAGTTGGGCCGGCATGCAAACACTGACCTTGCTCTGATTGTTGGGTTTAAGCTGTCGCCACTCACAGGAGCGACAAAAGATGACCAGCAAACCCAAAGTCACGCCACAGGCCAAGCTCAATAAAACCGACTACCTCGAGCAATTGGAGCCCCTGCATCTGGAGCTGAATGCGATGGCGCATTGGCTTCAGGTTAAGGGCCAGCGCTTGGTGGTGCTGGTCGAGGGGCGCGACACAGCCGGCAAGGGCGGGGCGATTTCAGCCATCTCCGAGACGCTCAACCCGCGCCAATGCCGCACCGT
>NZ_JANNMI010000432.1:0-9107 GCF_031397715.1 Roseateles sp. | reverse complement strand
TGATCTTTCGCCGCCTCGCCGCCGCGCCGGGCAGCGAGGGTTTGTTTGTCGACGAGGAACATGGCACGCTGGCGACGGCGCAAAAAGCGTTGCGCTCGATTGACACCAGCCCGGTCGGTTTTGCGGTGTTTGACAGCGTGCTGCTGAGCGTGCACCCGACCGACTGCGCGGTGCGCGACTACTTCGCCGCCAAGCTCGGCGCCTTGACCGAGGGCCGCGATCTGCGCGGCAGCTCACGCCTGCCCAGCAGCTCGGCTGAGCTGATGCTGCGCATGGTCAACCATATGGTGGACAGCTATCTGGAGCTGCGGCGCTTGCTGACGCGGCAGATGGCGGCCGTGCAGCATGCGCTGATGGACTCGCAGCGCGAGTTCCGCGACTGGCCGCTGCTGCTGGAGTCTCGCGATGCCTTGCACCGGCTGGAAGACACCTGCGAAGACCAGCGCAGCGCGATACAAGAATGGATCGATGTGCTGGACGACTGGCCGACCACACAAGACAGCGCTGGCCAGCGCGAACGCGAGCTGCTGCGGGTGCGCTCGCGCGATGTGTTGGAGCATATCGAGCGGGTGCTGAGCCATGTGCGGCGGATGGAGTCATCCGCCGAATCGGCCGTGCAGATGCACTACTCGGCGCTCGGCCACCGCACCAACAACATCATGCGCATGCTGACCGGGCTGACGGCGATCTTCTTGCCCTTGAACCTGATCACCGGCTTTTTCGGCATGAATTTCGACAGCCTGCCGTTGATCCACCGCGCCACCGGCGTCTGGGTGGCCTTGGGCGCGATGGGGCTGCTCGCCGTGCTGATGGGCGCCTTTTTCTGGCGCAAGCGTTACTTGGGAACTAGACGTTAGGCCAGATAAGGGTCGGCAAACCCCAGCGCTAGCATGATCTCGCTCTCGCGCCCTTCCATGCAGGCGGCCTCGTCGTCCTCCTCATGGTCATAACCCTGAGCATGCAGGGCGCCATGCACCAGCATATGGGCATAGTAGGCGGCGATGTCGACGCCGGCCTCCTTGGCCTCGCGCTCGACCACCTCCGCGCAAATCACCAGGTCAGCCGTCACCACCGGCTCATGGCTGTAGTCAAAGGTCAGCACATTGGTGGCGTAGTCCTTGGCGCGGAACTCCAGGTTCAGCCGCTGGCCTTCCTCGGCGCCGACGATGCGCACGGTCAATTCGCCCGGCAACTCCAAGGCCGCACGGATCCAGCGCGCGACCTTGTGGCGGGGCAGCAGCGCCCGGTGCCGCGGGTCCGCGAACTGCAGGGACAGGCTCAATTCGGGCTGACTCATGCGGCCACTCCCTTCTTCATCTTCAATTTTCCTTCAGCCGCCGTGCGCGCCTCATAGGCCTCGACAATCCGCGCCACCAGCGGATGGCGCACCACGTCGGCGCTGGTGAAATGGGTCATCGCGATGCCGTCCACCTTGGCCAGGACTTTTTCGGCATCGACCAGGCCGCTGGTCGCGCCCTTGGGCAGGTCAACCTGGCTGGTGTCGCCGGTGATCACGCATTTGCTACCGAAGCCGATGCGGGTCAGAAACATCTTCATCTGCTCGGGCGTGGTGTTCTGCGCCTCGTCCAGGATCACAAACGCGTTGGTGAGCGTACGGCCGCGCATAAAGGCCAGTGGCGCCACCTCCAGCGTGCCTTTCTCAAACGCCTTGGTGACCTTGTCAAACCCCATTAACTCGTACAGCGCGTCATAGAGCGGACGCAAATAGGGGTCGACCTTCTGAGCCAAGTCACCCGGCAAAAACCCCAGCCGTTCACCGGCCTCGACCGCCGGCCGGGTCAGGATGATGCGCTGCACGCTATTGCGTTCTAACGCATCAACTGCGCAGGCCACCGCCAGATAGGTCTTGCCGGTGCCGGCCGGCCCGAGGCCGAAGGTGATGTCGTGGGCGAGGATGTGGCGCAGGTACTGATGCTGCAGCGGCGTGCGGCCGGCCAGATCGGCGCGGCGGGTGCGCAGAACCAGGGCCTCGGGCGGCTGCTCGGCCGCACTTGCTACCGCTTGCCGGCGCTTCTTGGCCACGCCAAGCTCACCGGCCGCTTCGGCCAGGGCGAGATGCAGCAACTCGGGAGAGATGGCGCGCAGGCCGCGCTCGTAAAGGGTTTGCAGCAGCTGCAGGGTGCGCGCAATCGGCGCCTTCGGGCCCTCGATACGGAAATGCGCATGCTTGCGCGTGATGCTGACGCCCATGGCGGCTTCGATCTGGCGCAAATGCCCATCCAGACTGCCGCACAGATAGGCCAGGCGCTGGTTGTCTATCGGGGCAAAGTCATGGCGAAGAATCATGGCGGCCTTGCTTTGTAGCTGTGAGGTGAGTACGCATTGTCGCCCGCGCAAGTCAGGGGGAAGGGGCGCAGGAAGATGCGTAGGAAGAGGCGTAGGAAGAGGCGAGGGAAGAGGCGACGGAAGAGGCGGCGCGCGCGTCCTGCACAATCGCGCCCATACGCCGCTTGTTAGATGAATTCAACATCATGCTCAGACCGCTTCAATTGATTCGCAGCGCGGCCATCGGCGCCCTGCTGCTACCGGCCGTTTTGCTGGCTCAGCCGCTGGCCGCCTCGCCGCTGGCCAATAGCAGCGCCAGCGCCGCGGCCGACTTATGGCTGACGGCCATGCTGCTGATGATGGGCGTCACGACCGCTCTGATGGCCTACCTTTGCCCGCTTGAGCGGCGCCTGCCCTACCTCAGCGGCATGCTGCTGAGTGCGGTGGCCTGGGCGCAGCTGCGCGAGCTCGGCCCGGCCGTGGAGGTCGCCTGCCTAGCGCTGCTGGCCTTTTGCGCCCTGCGCTTTATCCTGCGCCCCTTGATCGCCTTGCCGACCTGGCTGGCGGTCGCCCTGCGCGCCCAACTGGTCGTGGCCCCGCTCAGCGTTTGGCTGCTGGAGGCCGGCCAAATGCCCGGCGCGGACCGGCTCTGGGCGGCCGTGTTGACGCTGGAGCTGCTGTGGGTGATGGCCACCTACACCAAGCTGCATCGCAAGGCGGTTGTGCCCGCCGAGGAGCCGCTGTTTGCCCGGCCCCAAGACCCGCTGCTGCTGCAGGCATTGCTGACCTTGTCAACGCTGGCGGTGCTGGCCCTGCTGGCCTTGCGCCTGGTTCCCGGCCCCGCCGCTGCTGCCGGCCCGATCCTGGTCAAGCAGGGTTTGTTGTGGGCCGCGGCGCTGCTGCAACTGGCTATGGGGCTGCAGGCAACGGCGGCGCTGGCGCGGGCACGCAGGTTGGCCGAGGCTCGCCAAGCGCAGGCCGAGCAAGACATGCACAGCCGGGTCGCCGAAGTTGAACTCAGCTTTGGTACTTTGGTCGAACAAAAGCTGGAACAAGTGACCGAGCGGGAGCGCAAGCGCATTGCTGCCGACCTGCACGACGACTTGGGTGCCAAGCTGCTGACAATTGTTCACACCAGCGAATCGGACCGCATCTCCACGCTGGCTCGCGAGGCGCTGGAAGAAATGCGGCTGTCGGTGCGCGGCCTGACCGGCAAGCCGGTGCAGTTGCTCGACGCCTTGGGCGACTGGCGCGCCGAGGTCGTCTCCCGACTGGGCCAGGCCAATATCCAAGCCGAATGGGAGTCGCCGGCCGAGGACATCATCCACACGCTGCCGGCACGTGCTTACGTGCAAACCACACGGATCTTTCGCGAGGCCGTCAGCAACATCATCAAGCACAGCGGCGGCAGCCATTGCAATATCAGCTGCAAGGTTCAGGACGGTGATTTTCTGATCGTCATCCAGGACAACGGCCAAGGCATACCGGCCGAACTGGACGGCAGATTGGACCGTGGCCATGGCATGGCCAGCATGAAGTCGCGCGCCAAACAAATGCATGGGCAATGCCTGGTTGAGTCGGGGCCGGGCTGGGGAACCGTGATCCGGCTGACAATTCCGCTATAAATTGCGTGCATCCGCCACATCTGCGTCGATTTCTGGCGCTCAGGAACTCGGCTCAACGTCGATAAAGCCTTACCGTGACCACTTGTGAGCAGGCGCAACCCGCGCCCCGCCACAGCGCAAGACCGAGAACGAAGCCGAGAACCCCATGGACCACATCCTGCTGCTTGAAGACATCCCCGAAATCCGCGCCTGGCTGAAGGCGTTGATCAAGCAGGTTTTTGTCAACGCGCAGATCACCGAGTGTTCGCGCGTGCAGGACGCCTTGGCCTTCGTCAACAGCCATCGCTTCGATCTGGCCTTGTTGGATCTGGGCCTGCCGGACGGCTCCGGCGTCGACGTGATCGCGGCGCTGCGGGATCGCCAGCCCGAGGCGCAATCGGTGATCGTGACCATCCATGATGACGACGAGCACCTGTTCCCGGCGCTGCAGGCCGGCGCCTTCGGCTATTTGCTGAAGGAGCAGTCGCGCGAGCTGCTGATCGAACAATTGCAGCGCATGAGCCAGGGCGAGCCGCCGCTGTCGCCGTCGATCGCCCGCAAGGTGATCTCGTACTTTGGCAAGCAAAAGCGCCCGCAGGCCGCAGCACCCCTGCATGAGGTGTCCTTGACCGATCGCGAGACCGAGGTCTTGCTGCGCGTCGCCAAGGGCTTCACCCTGCCGGAAATCGGCGTGCAGCTGGGCCTCTCACGCCACACCATTGCCGACTATGTCAAGCAGATCTATCGCAAGCTCAACGTCTCGTCGCGCGCCGAAGCCGCGCTCGAAGCGCAGCGCCTTGGCCTATTTGGCCGAAATTAGGCATGCTGTTTTCGGCCGGATAATGGGCCGATGATAGGAAGACTCACAGGTGTCATCGCGGAAAAATCGCCCCCGCTGGTCCTCATTGATGTGCAGGGCGTCGGCTACGAGGTCGACGTGCCGATGAGCACCTTCTACAACCTGCCCGGCTTGGGCGACAAGGTCAGTTTGCTGACTCACTTCGTGGTCCGTGAGGACGCGCAGATCCTGTTCGGTTTCTTGACGGCGGAGGAGCGCGCCACCTTCCGCCAGCTGATCAAGATCACTGGCGTTGGGCCGCGCATGGCGCTGTCCCTGCTGTCCGGCCTGTCGGTGGCCGAGTTGGCCCAAGCCGTTGCCAAACAAGAAACCGCCCGCCTGGTCAAGGTGCCCGGCGTCGGCAAGAAGACCGCCGAGCGTCTGCTACTTGAACTGAAGGGCAAGCTCGGACCAGACCTGGCCTTGCCGGTCAGCCTGGTCAACGACAACCAGGGCGACATCCTGCAAGCGCTGGTCGCGCTGGGCTATAGCGAGAAAGACGCTGCGCTGGCTTTGAAGTCATTGCCGAGCGACGTTGGTGTCAGTGACGGCATCAAGATGGCGCTCAAGGCCTTGTCCCGATGAGCATTCAAACCGACGATTTCGCCAGCGCGCCGATCCGCGTCGTTAGCGCGGCGCCGACTTCGCCCAAAGAGGAGGCGATCGAACGCGCGCTGCGCCCCAAATTGCTGGACGAATATGTCGGCCAAACCAAGGCGCGCGAACAGCTGGAGATCTTCATCGGCGCGGCCCGCAAACGTGATGAAGCGATGGACCATGTGCTCTTGTTCGGCCCGCCGGGCCTGGGCAAGACCACGTTGTCCCACATCATCGCGGCCGAGCTGGGCGTCAATCTGCGCCAGACCTCGGGGCCGGTGCTGGAGAAGCCCAAGGATCTGGCCGCCATCCTGACCAATCTCGAAAAGAACGATGTGCTCTTCATCGACGAGATTCACCGCCTCTCCCCCGTCGTCGAAGAAATCCTCTACCCGGCCTTGGAGGACTATCAGATCGACATCATGATCGGCGAGGGCCCGGCGGCGCGCTCGATCAAGCTCGATCTGCAGCCCTTCACGCTGGTGGGAGCGACCACCCGCGCCGGCATGCTGACCAACCCGCTGCGTGACCGTTTCGGCATCGTGGCGCGGCTGGAGTTCTATACCGCCGAGGAGTTGCAGCGCATCGTCACCCGCTCGGCCGCACTGCTGAACACGCCGATGGACGAGGAAGGCGCGATGGAGATCGCCAAGCGCTCACGCGGCACGCCGCGCATCGCTAACCGATTACTTAGGCGGGTGCGTGACTATGCCGACGTCAAGGGCGACGGCCGCATCATCAAGAGCATTGCCGACAAAGCGCTGGCGATGCTGGACGTGGACCCACGCGGCTTCGATCTGATGGACCGCAAGCTGCTGGAGGCCATCGTGCACCGTTTTGACGGTGGGCCGGTGGGGCTGGAAAACGTCGCGGCGGCGATTGGCGAGGAAGCCGGCACGATCGAGGATGTGATCGAGCCCTATCTGATCCAGCAGGGCTTTTTGCAGCGCACGCCGCGCGGCCGCATCGCGACGCTGGCCGCCTTCAGGCATCTGGGCGTCACACCGCCCAAGGCGATGGGGCAGCAATTTGACGAATAACTACTACTGAAGCGCCATTGAAAAAGCGACCCGAAGGTCGCTTTTTTTGATTCTGTAGTGAACGATCAGCCAAGCCCTTCCGGACTTGGCTGCGCGGCCTCAGAAATTGTGGCGAATGCCAGCAGCGAAGGAGTCGAAGTCACCACGATTGGTGTCGTTCGCGTCGATGGCGGTGTAGAAGCCATAGACCTTGGTGCGCTTGCTCAGGTTGTAGTTGTAGCCGAGGGTGTACTGCTTGGCGCCGTGGCCATTGAAACCAGCAGTACCGCCGGACTCGGTGCCACCAACGTTGACGTGGAACTCAGACGCGCCCATCGTGTACATGGCCGACACGCGGCCGATGTTGCGTGTGTTCTTCACGCCCTTCGATGCATGGTCTTCATACTGCCAGTAGGCGCCGAAGGTGAAGGCACCCATTTCATACAGGCCACGAACGGCGTACTGGCTGTTATCGCCTTCCTTGCCGTAACCGGCGCCCAAGTGGACAGGGCCCATGTCATAGTTGGCGGACAGGTCGAACGCGCGTTCGACACCAGGGGCGCCTTCGCCGGCGCTGGCGGTCAACTCGGCAGTGAAGCCAGCATAGTTAGGTGTGAAGTAACCCACCTTGTTGGACTCGCGATAAGCCGTACCAAATGCATACAGGGCATCCGACGAAGTGCCGGTGTCGTGGTTGTGCATGCTGATGTAGTCAGCGGTGGCGAAGTAGGAACCATTGGTCCAACGGCCCAGCTTGACGGCACCGAAGTTACCGCTCAACTGCACGGCAGCTTCACGATTCCAGAAGGCGCTATTGGTTTGCTTGCCGTCGTCCGAATTCAGGCCGTGCTCCAGCAGGAACTGAGCCTTCAGGCCGCCGCCCAGATCTTCCGTGCCCTTGAAACCCAGGCGCGAACTGTTGTTCTGAACCACCACCTTACGGTCATCGCCGTTGAAAGACTGGCTCTCAACCGTTGTATTAATACGGCCCCACAGGGTGACCGAGCTTTGTGCGAATGCGGCGGGTGCGGCGAAGGCTGCAACAGCGGCCACGAGAGCGATCTTTTTCATCGTTTACCTTTGTGAGTTGAACTAGAACTGAGCAAGTACGCCCGGTTTTCTGCGTAATGTGACGCGAGTATAGAAGTGCCAAGCCGGCGCGCCAGTAGGTCGACGCGAAATTGCAACACTTACGGGCGATACCGCGCAGCATGCGGTTCAGCACTTGCCATCGCCCACAGAAACCCAAGCAAATCCTAACGTTTTCAGCCCTGTAGCAGTGACTCCAAATGGCTCGCATCGTGCCAGCCCACCAGGCTGAAGCCCGACTGCGTGTACAGCAATCGATTGATGGCCGCATGGCCAAGCGTCCAAGTGCGGGGCGCCTGCAAGCTCAGGCCGGTCGCCGCCCGGTAGAGGCAATCAAGCACGCCGCCATGGGTGACGATCACGATCGTCTGGCCGGGGTGGCGAGACGCAATGCGCGTCAACGCGGCAACGCTGCGTTGGTAAAAATCAGCCAGCGTTTCGCCGCCCTCGGCGCCGAAATCGGCGTCCCGGCGGCGCCACTGCTCACTCTGACTCGGCCAGCGCGCTTTGATTTGCTCCCAGGTCAGGCCTTCAAAACAGCCAAAACTGCGCTCGCGCAACTGTGGGTCGAGGCGCAACGGGTTTGCTTGCTGATGGACCTGGGCCGCCGCCACGGCCTGCGCGGTTTGCTGGGCCCGCAGCAGATCACTGGCGTAGATCGCGGCCACCGGAAGCTCGCTCAAGGCTTGGCCAAGCAGGCGCGCTTGCGCGGCTCCAAGCTCACTGAGGCCAATATCGGTATGGCCTTGAATTCGTTGGGCCCGATTCCAGTCGGTTTCAGCATGCCGAATCGCCAGCACCTGGGTGGGGCTGTCCAGTGGCATCTCGTCAAACCCCCCAAAACACATCTTGACCCGCTTGCAAGCTGTGGCGCATCAATTCGAGCAAGGGCCACACGCGTTGGCGCAGGCTGATGCCCTCGCGACGCAGTGGCGGCTGGCCGGCGGCGGCAGCCTCGGCCTGCTGCAAAGCAAACGCGGCATCATCGTCGGCCGCCGCCCGCTCAAGGCTGGCCATGGCCTGCGTCAAGGTCGCCACGGCCAACAGTCCCTGGCTGGCGGGCTCACGGCCCAGCAGGGCCAGCACTTGATCGCCCTGCGGCCCCATCATGATGACGTCGGCGCCGGCCTTGGACTTGAATTTGTAGATCATCGCTCGCCCCTGGTTTGGTTAGAGCGCTATTGTGCGTTGCCCTTGTGGCAACTGATCTCAAACCAGCAAGCCACCCAATCGATGCCTGCCCAGACTTGACACTGCTGCCGGGCTGCGCCGCCAAACGCGCTCCTCGAAGGCCTTGGGGTCGAGCGCCGGTGCATACAGAAAGCCCTGGAATTCATGGCAGCCGGCGCGCAGCAAAAATTCGCGCTGCGCCTCGGTCTCAACGCCTTCGGCAATCACTTGCAGTCGCAGGGCCTGGCCCATCTGAATGATGGCATTGACGATGCCCACGTCGCTGGCGTCACCGGGCAGGCCCTTGACGAAGCTGCGGTCAATCTTCAAGCGCTGGATCGGAAAGCGCTTCAAATAGCCCAGGCTCGAGTAGCCGGTGCCGAAATCGTCGATCGACATCGTCACGCCAAGCGCCGCCAAGGCCTGCAGCCTAAGCAAGGCCTATTCGGCGTCGCGCAGCAGAATCGACTCGGTCAGCTCCAACTCAAGCAGCTCGGGCGGCAG
>NZ_JANNMI010000422.1:0-5002 GCF_031397715.1 Roseateles sp. | reverse complement strand
TCGGCGCCGTGCCGGCCTGAGCGGCGCCAGGAGGCTCCTGCAACTCGCCTTCCGCGGGCGGCTCCTGCAGTCCGCCGGCCTCTTTGGGCGGCTCCTGCAGTCCCGAGGACTCCGTGGTCTTGTCGTCGCTTGCGGCGAGCGAGCCGCCCGACTGGACCAGGCCGGTCGTATCGACCACGGCAACCGGCGTCGTCGCGGCGCCATACACCACCAACAGCAGGGCCACAATGGATATCGCCGGCAGCAACGAAACCAGCAGTTGCCCGGCCACTTGGCGCTTGGACACGGCGGGAACACTGAAGGCTCCAAACAGGCCCGCGAGTGCATTGCGGCTGCGCGAGCTCAAGGCCTGGGACAGCGGCGGCAGGGGCACCTGCCGCTCACTCGCCGCCAACGGCGGTGCCAGATGCGGTTTCCATTTGGCGACGATGATCACGTAGCCGACATACAAGGCGGCCAGCATGACCCCCGGGAAGAACGCGCCGGCATAGAGCTTGACGACCGAAACGCCGGCGGTGGCTCCATAGACGATCAGCAGCACCGAAGGCGGAATCAGGATACCCAGGCAACCACCCGCGGTAATCGCACCCGCGGCCAGCTTGATGTTGTAGCCGGCGCGCAGCATCGCCGGCAGCGCGAGCAACCCCATCAGCGTGACGACAGCACCAACGATACCGGTGGCAGTGGCGAAAATCGCACAGGTGACGATGGTGGCCACCGCCAACGCCCCGGGTACGCGCGCCAACGCCAGGTGCAGGCTCTTGAACAGCTGCTCGATCAGGTTGGCGCGCTCGACCAGGTACCCCATGAAGACGAACAACGGAATGGCGATCAGCACGTCGTTGGACATCACCGAATAGGCGCGCTGCACCATCAAGTCAAGGATTTGCTGCACGGCCAGGTCCGGGTTGACGCTTCGGTAGGCGATCCAGCCGAAAAACACGCCCATGCCCATCAGCGTGAATGCGGTCGGGAAGCCGAGCATGATCGCCACCACGATCAGGCCGAGCATCAGCAGCCCGAGGGCGCCGAGGTCGTCGTGGCTCAGGTGGCCATCGGTGAAACCGGCCCAAGGCGTGAAGATCACCACCACGGCGAGAATGATCGCCATCAACGAGAAGCCGAACCACAGCTCCTTGCGGATCTTCATGTCGTGCTCCCGGTCGCGCTGTTCTGGGCCACGACGACCTGGTCGAGGCTGGCGATGTCTTCGTCCTTCACATGCACCATCTCCTTCAGCTTGTCAACGTCGACCTCCTCCACGTCGTGCTCCCGCGAAGGCCATTCGCCTTGATGGATGCATATTGCGCAACGGACAATCTCGACGACGCCCTGCAGCAGCAGGAATGCGCCGGCCAGCGGCAGCATGGTCTTGAACGGGTAGATCGGCGGGCCCTCCGCGGTCACGTTCGAATGCTCATTGACGGCCCAAGACTCTGCCGCGTAGAAGTAGCCGGCGTAGGTGAGCGCGAACACCCCCGGGATGAAGAACAGGATGAACAGGATCAGGTCGATCGTCGCCTGTGTGCGCGGCTCGAAGAACCCGTACAACACATCGCCGCGCACATGGCCGGCCTTGGCCAGCGTGTAGGCGCCGGCCATCATGAACAGCGTGCCGTACATCATGATCATGACGTCGAACGCCCAGGCATGCGGGGCGCCCAGCGCATAACGCGAAAACACCTCCCAGGTAATCAGCAGCGTCAGCGCAACGATCAGCCAGGAGAATGTGTGGCCGACGAAAGTGCTGATCTTGTCGATTGTCAGTAGAAGTTTCTGCATAACATGGTCTGCATAAATTGAATCGGCCATCCGGGCACAGGCGGGATGGCCGATGGACGCCCGGAAAAGCCCGTTGGCCTGACCGCGCTACGCCTTCTTCGCGCCAAAGAAATGGCTCACCGACATGCGACGGCTGATGTTGTAGTCCTGGTCCCATTTCACGACGCGCTCGGCGAACGACCTCTGCGATGCGGCGATCTCCTTGAACAGTGGGTTCTCGGCCGATTTCTTTTCGACGATCGCGCTCCACACCTTGAGTTGCGCCTGCAGCACCGAATCAGGTGTCTTGTAGAACTTGACCTTGTCCTTGGTCTGCAACTCGATGTAGTCCTTGGAATAGCGGTCGATCCCCTTCCAGGCCATGTCGGACGACGCGGCCTCGACGCCATTGCTTATGATCGCCTTCAAGTTCGCCGGCAGTGCGTCGTACTTGGTCTTGTTGAAGCTGATCTCGAAGGTCTCGGCGCTCTGGTGGTAACTCTGCAGCATGCAGACCTTGGACACATCGGGGAAGCCCAGGATGCGATCGGAGGTGGCGTTGTTGAACTCGGCGCCGTCCAGCAGACCGCGGTCCAGGGCCGGCACGATCTCACTCGCAGGCAATGCATTGACCGCCGCGCCCATCCCTGTGAACAGGTCGATGGCCAAACCGTTGGTGCGAAACTTCAGGCCCTTGAAGTCCTCAGCCTTGGTGATCGGCTTCTTGAACCAGCCAAGCGGCTGCGTAGACATCGGGCCGCAGAGGAAGGACACGACGTTGCCGCCGATCGACGCATAGAGCTTGTTCAACAGGTCCTGGCCGCCCCCGTACTTATGCCAAGCCATCAGCATGTGGGCGTCCATGCCGAACATCGGGCCCGAGTTCCACAGCGCCAGTGCGTTCTGCTTGCCGTAGTGGTAGCCCAGGATTCCGTGCCCGCCATCGAGCGTGCCTTTTGAGATCGCCTCGAACAGGCCGAAGGCCGGAACGACCGAGCCGGCGGGCAGCACCTCGATCTTGAGTTCGCCGCCGGCCATGTCGTTGACCTTCTTGGCGAAGTCGGTTGCCATCTCGTGGAAGATGTCCTTGGCCGGCCAGGTGCTCTGGAAGCGCCACGAAACCGGCCCGGCCTGCGCCGTGGCGAGCATGGGTGCCGACATGGCGCCGGCAGCAACGGCAACCCCTTTGAGCAGGTTGCGACGGCGGGGGGTATTGTTGACGGTCATGGATTGCCTCTCGTGGTTAATGAAAAATTGTCCGGTCAATTTTCGCTGGGCCAGGGGTCTCGCCTACATGGTTTTCACCAAGACCATAGGCCCATTGGCATGCAGTTCGTGCGTCAGCTTCTCGCTGCGGCGGCGACCACCGCGCACATCAGAGTTCGATTCATGGTGTCTCCTGTTTTGCCTGACGCCCGCTGTGGCGCCGTGTTTGAAAAGGCCGGCCGGCACTGACCGCTCCAACCGCTTGCGGGTGATGATCGTGATCTTGTCGCTGCGGCGGAAGTCCGGCTATTCGAATAATGGTTATTCTCCCTGGGCATGGGCCGGCGCGGGCAAGGCGCGGCTTACTTCGCGTTTGCGGGTGCCGGATGCGCACGCTACCTGATCACTCCGCCTCCAGCTTTATTTTTTTCGCCAGTGCGGAGAAGCGTTGAACTTCTGATCGGATCTGTTGCGCCATTTGTTGTGTAGTGCTTCCTACAGGTTCTGCGCCCGCTTGAGCCAGCTGTGCCTTCACATCGGAATTCGAGAGCATGCTTGTTACCTCTGCCTGCATTTTGGCAACGATGTCCGCTGGCGTGCCAGCCGGAGCCATGAGTCCAAACCAGGTGGCAATATCAAAGCCGGTCAAGCCAGCCTCATCAAGAGTGGGCACATTGGGCAAGGCCAATGAGCGCTTGGCAGTTGCCACGGCGAGTGGCTTGAGCTTGCCACTCTGTATGTGCGGCAGGCAAGACGCTATGGTGTCAAACATGACCTGAATCTGGCCCCCCATGAGATCTGTCAGTGCCGGGGCACTGCCACGGTACGGGACATGCAGGAGGCTGGTGCCAGCCATATCGTTGAACTGCTCTCCAATAATGTGGTGTGCGGTGCCGGTACCCGTGCTCCCATAAGTCAGCTTCGCGGTCGGTGACTTTGCGAGTGCAATGAATTCCTTGATGTTGTTCACTGGCAAGGTGGCTGGAACGATGAGCACATTGGGCACCACCGCCATGATGGTGACTGGAGTCAGATCACGTTCGAGCTCGTAGGCGCGCTTGGTGTAGACAGCTTGCGCAATCGTGTGATGCACGGCGGCCATGAGAAAGGTATATCCGTCCGGTGCCGATTTGGCCACAGCTTCCGCACCAATACGCAGGCCCGCGCCGGGCTTGTATTCAACAACCACCGTTTGTCCCCACGCGCTTTGCACCCTTTGGGCTACCACGCGTGCCAGCAAGTCCGTGCTGCCCCCCGGTGGTGATGGAACGACTATTTTGATAGGCCTGTTGGGATAGGCTTGTGACAGGGCAAATCGTGGTGCGAGCGCCAAAGCGCCTGCCGTCAATGGCAGCGTGACCAAATGGCGACGCGAGATGGAAATCGATTTCATGGTTGCACCTTTGGGTTAGTCACTGTGGCGCCGTGGTTGAGTCGGCCGCAAGCGGAGTGCCTCTGCCCCTTGGGTGCAGCGACGCGCTACGCGGTTCAGTCCGGCTTGAGCCCCTGCCGTTTCACAGCGTCGCGGTAGACCTCGAACTCGTCACTTATCTGTTGTTGGTAGGCCGCCGGGGTGTTGCCTACGACAATCGCACCTGTGGACTCGATGCGCTGCTTCACGCCCGCGTCCGACAGCGCCGCTTTCACCGCCGCGTTCAGTTTATCGACCACATCCTTTGGCGTGCCCTTGGGAGCGGACACCCCCAGGAACGACATACGGTTGACAGCCGGCAGCCCCACCTCAGCAAACGTGGGCACGTTGGGCAGTTGGGCCAGGCGCGCCGGCGCAGCGACGACAATCGGCACCAGGCGCTTGTCCAGTATGAAGGGCAGCGCGGTGGGCAGGATGTCGACAACCACGCCCAACTGTCCTGCCACTACATCGTTCAGGGCCGGCCCGGAGCCGCGGTACGGGATGTGGGTGACAAAGACGCTTGCCGTGCTTTTGTAAATCTCGGCCAACAAGTGGCCGACGCTGCCAACGCCCGCTGATGCGTAGCTGTGCCTGCCGGGCTCCTTGCGCAGCAGCGCGACA
>NZ_JANNMI010000412.1:0-7842 GCF_031397715.1 Roseateles sp. | reverse complement strand
CAGCTCTGAGCAAACACAGTCGATCGAATTGCCACTAACAAGAACGACACCAGAAGAAGCTATCGAGCTTGCTTACCAGGGCCTAAGAGAGCAATTGGCTCAAGAGTTGCTCGCAAGAATTTTGTCTTGCTCACCTACGTTCTTTGAGCAGCTTGTCGTAGAACTGCTTGTAAAAATGGGCTATGGCGGGTCACGCCGTGATGCAGGGGAGCGAATTGGTCAAACCGGGGACGGTGGAATCGACGGCATCATTAAAGAAGATCGGCTTGGCCTCGACACAATTTTCATTCAAGCCAAACGCTGGCAAGGATCGGTCGGAAGGCCGGAGATACAGAAGTTCGTTGGTGCCCTACAAGGACAACGAGCCCGGAAAGGCGTTTTCATTACAACGTCTTTTTACACGGCTGATGCAATGGACTACGCATCGCGCATTGACACAAAAGTCGTTCTCATCGACGGGAAGCAGCTTTCAGCACTCATGATGGACTTCGACGTTGGCGTTTCTTCAGCAGCTTCGTATGTAGTCAAACGCATTGACTCCGACTACTTCGAGGAAGGCTAATGACTTGCATAAAGATACATGCCAAGGGAGGAAGGCCGCAGTCAAAAGGCTGGCGTCAGGCCTCCAACATAACAGGCAAGACCTGACCCTCAAGCCCCGAACTGAAAAGCCGAGGGTCAAGTCTTTAATCGCGAAAAGCCGAGGGTCAAGTCTTTAATCGTTAATTTCAGTAAAAGCCGAGGGTCAAGTCTTTAATCGTTAATTTCCTGTAAACGCCGAGATCCGAAGAAGATGGGCAAGACTTGACCGGAACGGCATCGACTTGCAAGGTGCATGCGCGCAGCGCAGCACCCATCAAGGCGACGCGCAGCGAGCCGAGTTCTTTGGAGTTCACCCCCTTCTGCATGGGCGAAGAGCGCAGAATTTGGCGGGCGTCGCGAAGCGACTTCAAGATCTGGTTTCGCGCCCCTTGTTTGAACGCAGCGTAGCGAAGTGAGTTGGGCGCGGCCCGGCAAATTCGAGCACTGAGCGGACCCGCAGGGCCATGCGGCAGGGTCGCCTTCTCTGGCCGACTTCTCTTGGCGAGACAAGAGAAGCCGGTCGCCCGCCGGGGCGAACTCCCGGCATCGTGGCAGTAGTGCAATGCAAGTGCGGCAGCAGGGTCAGTTCTCTAACTCGACTTGGCCTTGAAACCCCAAGTGCGTGGTCCTGAGAAGTGCCTCCCGGCAGAGGACAATCACGCCTCCATCAGCGCCGCTACGGAGCCACCCGCACCATGACCGTCCAACTCAAGACCAACGCCGCCGCCATCGCCATCACCGTGGTCGATCGCAGCGCTTTTCAAACGCTGGCCCCAACCCAACCCACCCCGACCCGCCATTGGCTGTCGGCGCTCGGTTTCGTCGGCGCCCCAGATAGCTTCGCGCTGGTGCCCGGCCCCGACGGCAAGCTCGGCCAGGTCTTCGCCGGTATCCACCATATTGCCGACCCGTTTGCCTTGGCCGCCCTGCCGCAGGCCTTGCCCGAGGGTCGCTACCGCTTGTCGACGAACGAGGGCTTGACCCTGCAGGCCGAAGCCGCCGCGCTGTCCTGGGAGCTCGGCGCCTATCAGTTCGACCTCTACAAGCCGCGCCGCCGTGCGCCGGCCGAGTTATGTTTGGCGCCCAGCGCCGACGCCCAGCGCGGCCTGGCGTTCGCCACCGCGATGGCCGCCACCCGTGACCTGGTCAACACCCCGGCCGAGCACATGGGCCCGGAGGAGCTGGCGCAGGCCGCCCAGATGATCGCCAAACAGCATGGCGCCAAGTTCAAGCAAATCGTTGGTGAGGACTTGCTGAAGCAGAACTTCCCGGCCATCCATGCGGTCGGCCGCGCCTCGACCCGCGCGCCGCGCCTGATCGAACTGAACTGGGGCGCGGCCGACGCGCCGCTGCTCTGCATCGTCGGCAAGGGCGTTTGCTTTGACACCGGCGGCCTCGATATCAAGGGCGCCGACGGCATGCGCCAGATGAAGAAGGACATGGGCGGCGCCGCCAATGCCTTGGGCCTGGCCGCGCTGGTGATGGCCTTCAAGCTGCCGCTGCGCCTGCAAGTGCTGATCCCGGCGGTCGAGAACTCAATCGCTGGCAATGCCTACCGCCCCGGCGATGTGATCAAGACTCGCAAAGGCCTGCATATCGAGATCGGCAATACCGACGCCGAGGGCCGCGTGGTCTTGAGCGACGCACTGGCTTATGCCTCGGAAGGCAAGCCCGAACTGATCATCGACCTGGCGACGCTGACCGGCGCCGCCCGTGTGGCGCTGGGCGCGCAGCTGCCGGCGCGCAGCTGCCGGCGCTGTTCAGCAAGCATTTCGACAGCGCCCGCGACCTGGTCGACTTAGGCCTGAAGCTGGAAGACCCGCTGTGGCATATGCCGCTGTGGGCGCCCTACAAGGCCGGCATCGAGAGCTCAATCGGCGACATCGTCAACACCGGCCGCAACGCGCTGGGCGGCGCCATCAATGCCGCGCTCTTCCTCGAATACTTTGTGGCCGAGAACCAGGACTGGCTGCACATCGACCTGTTCGCCTGGAACGATGTGGCGCGCCCCGGCCGCCCGGTCGGTGGCGAGGCGCAGACGATTCGCACGCTGCTGGCCTATCTGGAGCAGCGCTTCGCTGCGTAAGAACTCCTCAAGCCAGGCCGCGTCGGGCCGATAGGCCAAAGGCAGACCCCGCTTGCGGGACGCGCAATGCCTTTGCCACTCGATCACGCGGCCGCCACGGCCCACTCAAGGAGTTTGAAATGCACATGACTGTCGCCATGAATGCGCTGAAGGCCGGCTTGCTCGCCGGCCTGGTTGCCACCGCGCCGTTGACTGCTTATGCGGCCGACGGCGGCGCCACCGAGGCCGAGGCGGTTGCCATGGTCAAGAAGGGCGTCGCCTTCATCAAGACCAGCGGGCATGAGAAGGGTTTCGCCGAGATCTCCACCAAGGGCGGCCAGTTCAGCGACCGCGATCTCTACCTCACCGTCTACGGCCTTGAAGGCACGGTGCGTGCCCATGGCGCCAACGCCAAAATGATTGGCAAAAACCTGATCGAACTGAAAGACGTGGACGGCAAGGCCTTCGTCAAGGAGCGCATGGAGATGGCCGCTGCCAAGCCCACGTTTTGGCAGGACTACAAGTTCACCAACCCCGAGAACAAGAAGATCGAGCCCAAGCGCATGTATTGCGAGAAGCTCGAAGACATGGTGGTCTGCGGCGGCATTTACAAGTAAGTTTGTGCTCCGGGCCGCTGCGCCCGTCTACTGGGAGTGGCCATGAAACTTGCTTGGAAATTGCTGGCGGCGCCGCTGCTGACCGCCGTGGTGGTGCTCAGCGCGGGTCAGCTCAACGCGCTGCTCTTGAGCCGTGCGGCCGAAGCCAATCTCGCCACCATGAACGCCCAGCTGGAGGACTACCGCACCCTCAGCAATGCGCAGGAGCAACTGGCCCAGATCCACACCGGCGTCTACCGCACGGTGGCCCTGGTGGCCTCGCTGGATGACGCCAAGATCAAGTCCGCGCGGGCCGATCTGGTGCAGCAGCTGGCGGGCGTGCAACGGGTGGCGGCCAGCATCGGCGAGGCCCATGCCGACGACGCTGAGCTGCGCCAGAGCAGCAGCCAGCTGGCGCCCTTGATCGCCAAATACCTGAAGCAGGCGGACGAGGCGATCGACCTCTCTTCTGTTGACCCGAACACTGGCATCGCTGCGATGCAAAGCGCTGACAGCTCCTTCGCGGTGCTGACCCAGACCATGCGCGCGATGATCAAGCGGGTGGAGACGGCGTCGGCCGACACCGTGCAGGCCGCCGACAGCCAAGCCCGGCGCACCCGCTGGCTGCTGTCTGGCCTGGGGCTGCTGGCGGCGGCCATTGCCGTTTGTCTGTCTTGGCTGATGCAGCGCAAGCTGACCCATGAGTTGCAGCGCGCCACCGAGATTGCCGGTGAAGTGGCGGCCGGCAATCTGTCGATCGACGCCAGCAGTGAACGCAGCGACGAGGTCGGCGATCTGGTGCGAGCCTTGGGTCGCATGACGGCGCAACTGGGCGGCTCCATGCAGGCGGTGTTGGCGGCCTCGGCCTCGATCCGCACCGCCAGCGCCGAAATCGCCAGCGGCAATATGGACCTCAGCGAGCGTACCGAGCAGACAGCGAGCAGCCTGCAGCAAGCGGCCTCATCGATGGATCAGTTGACCAGCACCGTCAGGCAATCGGCCAGCTCGGCGCTGGAGGCCAATCGCTTGGCCGCCTCGGCCGCCGAAGTGGCGGCGCGCGGTGGCCGCGTGGTGGCTCAGGTGGTCAGCACCATGGAAGACATCAACAGCAGCTCGCGTCGGATCGGCGACATCATCGGCGTGATCGACAGCATCGCCTTTCAGACCAATATCCTGGCCCTGAACGCCGCGGTTGAGGCGGCTCGGGCCGGTGAGCAAGGCCGTGGCTTTGCGGTGGTGGCCGGCGAGGTGCGTTCGTTGGCGCAGCGCAGCGCGCAGGCGGCGCGCGAGATCAAGGGCCTGATAGGCGCCTCGGTCGAGAAGGTCGAGGGCGGCAGCAAGCTGGTCGCAGACGCCGGCCAGACCATGGGCGAGATCGTCGGCAGTGTGGAGCGCGTCTCCGCCATCATTGGTGAGATTTCAACCGCCGCGGCCGAGCAGTCGAGGGGGCTTGATTTGGTCAATGGCTCGGTCGTCAAGCTGGATCAGATGACCCAGCAAAACGCCGCCTTGGTGGAGCAGTCGGCAGCGGCAGCCGAGAGCATGAAGGATCAGGCCATCAAGCTGGCGGAGATCGTCGATACCTTCAAGTTGCCCTGATCACGACAGGCGCATCCGCCAAGACCCAAGCGGCCGCCTTCTCCGCAATCATCAAGGTCGGCGAGTTGGTATTGCCGCTGGTGATGGTGGGCATCACGCTGGCATCGACCACGCGCAAGCCCTGGACCACACCATGCGCGCTGCGCACCCGCAGCCGGCTGTCGACGACGGCCATGGGGTCGCTGTCACGGCCCATCTTGCAAGTCCCCACGGGGTGAAAAATAGTCGTGGCGATCGCGCCCGCTTGGGCAACCAGCTCCGCGTCGCTTTGGTACTGAGCGCCTGGTTTGTATTCTTCGGGTCGGTAGGCCGCGAAGGCCGGCTGCGCGATGATCTTGCGCGTTAGGCGCAGGCTGACGGCGGCGATGCGGCGGTCTTCCTCGGTGCTCAGGTAGTTGGGCGCGATGGCCGGCGCTTGTAGCGGGTCGGCCGAACGGATCTGCACCGTGCCACGGCTGCTCGGGTTCAAATTGCAGACACTGGCGGTGATCGCGTTGAAGCGGTGCAGCGGCTCGCCGAAGGCCTCCAGCGACAGCGGTTGGACGTGATATTCCAGATCGGGCCAGGCCTTGTCTGGGCTGCTGCGCGTGAAGGCCCCAAGTTGCGATGGCGCCATGCTCATCGGCCCCGTGCGCTTGAGTGCGTATTCCAGCGCTATCTTGGCCTTGCCAAAGAGGCTGGCCGCCTGCGTATTCAGGGTGGCTGTCCCCTCCACCTTGAAGACACTGCGAATCTGCAAATGATCTTGCAAATTGGCGCCGACACCGGGCAAGTCTTGCTGGACTGCGATGCCCAGGCCCTGCAACAAAGCGGCCGGGCCGAGCCCGGACAGTTGCAGGATCTGTGGCGAGCCTATGGCCCCCGCCGCCAGCAACAGCTCGCCGCCTGGATTTAATGTTATGTTTTCGAGCCCGCGCGGCGTGTGGACTTCGGCACCGCGGCAATGGAGCTGGCCGTCAAGCCGCTCCAAGCGCAGACGTTGCACGGTGCTGCCGGTCCATAACTCAAAATTTGAGCGGCCGTAACAAGTGGGCCGCAAAAAGGCCTTGGCCGTGTTCCAGCGCAGGCCCTGGCGCTGATTGACCTCGAAATAGCCGACGCCTTCGTTGTCGCCGGCATTGAAGTCTTCGGTCGCCGGGATGCCGGCTTGCACGGCCGCTTGGGCGAAGGCGTCCAGCACATCCCAGCGCAGGCGCTGGCGCTCTATCCGCCATTCGCCGCCATGGCCGTGGGCAGCCTTGAAAGCTGCGCTCACGCCTGCAGGCTGGTCGAGCCGCCAATGGTTTTCATGTTGCTTGAATGCCGGCAGGCACGCGTCCCAGCGCCAGCCAGGGTCGCCGGTCAGCGCTGCCCAATGCTCGTAATCGCGGCTTTGGCCGCGCATATAGATCATGCCGTTGATGCTGGAGCTGCCGCCCAGGACCTTGCCGCGTGGGTAGCGCAGGCTGCGCCCGTTGAGGCCGGCCTCGGGCTCGGTTTGGTAAAGCCAGTCGGTGCGCGGATTGCCGATGCAATGCAGATAGCCGACCGGAATGTGGATCCAGTGGTAATCGTCCTTGCCGCCGGCTTCCAAAAGCAGCACGCGTTTGTGGGGGTCGGCCGACAGGCGGTTGGCCAACAAGCAGCCGGCGCTGCCGGCCCCAATGATGATGTAGTCAAAGCTCATCAAGTGCATCTTGTCGCAACTTGCTTACACCGGGCTGGTGAGGGTTGAGTTAGGCCCTTGCCATTGGCAGTGCGAAACTGAATTCCGTGCCCTCGCGCAGCACCGAGCTGACGTCGATGCGGCTCCCATGCAGCGCCAAGATGCGCTTGACGATGGCCAGCCCCAGGCCGGCAGCAGCGCTGGGTACGGCAGCGGCGGCATCGTTGCCCCGCTTGCTCCAGTAGCGCTCGAAAATATGCGGCAGGTCTGCGGATGCGATGCCCTGGCCGTTGTCTTTGACGCGCACCACGATAGAGCCGCCCTGGGCCTGCAAGGCCAGCTCGACCCGGCCCTGGGCCGGCGTGTGGCGCAGCGCGTTTTCGACCAGGTTTTGCAGCACGCGTTCGATCAAGCGGATATCGGCCAGCACCTGCGCCTGCCGGTCGATGTCCGGCGCCAAGCACAATATGACACCGCGCTGTTGGGCGCTCAGCTGCTGGCTTTGCACCACGTCGCTGAGCAGGTCGGCGATGCAAAACGGCTCCAGCTGCGCCGGCGCCTGGCCCGATTCCAGCCGCGCCAACTCGAACAGCTCGGCCACCCGCCGGCTCAGGCGTTGGCAATGCGACATGCTGGTTTGCAGGTACTGGTGGCGCAGCTCCGGCGAAAGCTTGTCACCGCCCAGCAGCAAGGTCTCGACATAGCCTTGGATATTGGCGATCGGCGTGTGCAGATCATGGGTGATATTGCTGAGCAACTCGCGCCGGAGTCGGTCGCCCTCTTCCAGCAGGTGAAATTGTTGTTGCACGCGCTCTTGCAGCAGCCCCGCCGCCTGTGCGACCAGGTCGATCTCGTCCTTGGCCCCCTGCGAGTCCAGCAGGGCGGCGCCGTCGGGTTGGCGAAATGCTTGCATTTGTGCGGCCAGCCGGCGCAAGCGGCCGGTGATGGTCATCTGCAGCGCGACGATGATCAAGCCGACCAGTGCGACGGCCGTCAGCGTCAGGCCCCAAGCCGGCCCAAACTGGCTTTGCCCCAAATTCTGGGCGCGGATCTCGCTGGCCGCCGCGCCGCGCAAGACCACATACAGATAGCCCTGCACCTGCGCTCCGCTGGGCAGTGCTGCGATGGAAACCAGATTAGGCTGACCGGGCACGCGTGGGTCATCGCCGTAAACCGGCAGCTGCACAGAGCGGTAGTCGCCACTCAGCGATGCATTGACAAGCGCTTGCACCGCCGCCAAGTCCACTTGCTGCAAAGGCAGCTTGGGGGCAGCCAGGCTGTGCTGCAGCACGCGCCCTTGACGGTCCAGCAGATAGACTTCCAAGGCCGGGTGGATCAGGCCGATATACATGGCG
>NZ_JANNMI010000386.1:0-6468 GCF_031397715.1 Roseateles sp. | reverse complement strand
GACATCGTGGCGGCGTCCTTCAAGGCCTTGCTCAGCGGCGCTCTGCGCGCCGGCGCGCTGCGCCTGAACAGCAAACAAGCGTCTTTGACCTCCTGAGGGCTGCACCATGAGCGACAAGCTGATCATCTTCGACACCACACTGCGCGACGGCGAGCAGTCGCCCGGCGCCTCGATGACCAAGGACGAGAAGCTGCGCATCGCGCGCCAGCTGGAACGGCTGCGGGTCGATGTGATCGAGGCCGGCTTTGCGGCCTCCAGCAATGGTGACTTCGAGGCGGTGAAGGCGATCGCCGATGCGGTGCGCGAGAGCACGATCTGCTCGCTGGCGCGCGCCAATGACCGCGATATCGCCCGCGCTGCCGAGGCGCTCAAGGGCGCGGCGCGCTCGCGCATCCACACCTTCATCGCGACCAGCGAGTTGCATATGGAGAAGAAGCTGCGCATGACGCGTGAGCAGGTGCTGGAGCAGGCCATACAGTCGGTTCGTTTCGCTCGCAATTTGAGCGGCGATGTCGAGTTTTCGCCCGAAGACGGTTATCGCTCCGACCCCGACTTCCTGGCCCGCGTGGTCGAGGCTGTGATCAAGGAGGGCGCGCGTACCATCAACATCCCCGACACGGTCGGCTATGCCATCCCCGAGCTGTACGGCAACTTCATCAAGACCTTGCGCGAGCGCGTGCCCAACTCTGACCAAGCGGTCTGGTCGGTGCATTGCCACAACGACTTAGGCATGGCGGTCGCCAATTCGCTGGCCGGCGTGCAGATCGGCGGCGCACGCCAGATCGAATGCACGATCAATGGCCTGGGTGAGCGGGCGGGCAACTGCTCGCTGGAGGAGGTGGTGATGGCGGTCAAGACGCGGCGTGATTACTTCGGCCTCGACGTCAATATCGACGCGACGCAGATCCTGTCGGCCTCGCGCCTGGTGTCGCAGACCACCGGCTTTGTGGTGCAGCCGAACAAGGCGGTGGTCGGCGCCAATGCCTTCGCCCATGCCTCGGGCATCCACCAGGACGGCGTGCTGAAGGCGCGCGACACCTACGAAATCATGCGCGCCGAGGACGTGGGTTGGAGCGCCAACAAAATCGTGCTGGGCAAGTTGAGCGGCCGCAACGCCTTCAAGCAGCGCTTGCAGGAGCTTGGCATCGCCTTGGAATCCGAGGCCGAAGTGAACGCCGCCTTTGTGCGCTTCAAGGACCTGGCCGACCGCAAGAACGAGATTTTTGACGAGGACATCATCGCCTTGGTGATGGACGAGTCGGTCACGGCCGAGCATGAGCATTACCGCCTGATCGCGCTGGCGCAGCGCTCCGAGATGGGTGAGCGGCCGCATGCCAGCGTGGTGTTTGCGGCCGGCACGGTCGAGCACCGGATGGAGAGCGACGGCAACGGCCCGGTTGATGCGGTGCTCAAGGCGATCGAGTTGGCGGCGCAAAGTGGCGCCGAGATGCAGCTCTATTCAGTCAATGCGATCACCAGCGGCAGCACAGAATCACAGGGCGAGGTGACGGTACGGCTGCAAATCGGCGGGCGCGTCGTCAACGGCGTTGGGGCAGACCCCGATATCGTGGTGGCCTCGGCCAAGGCTTACTTGAGTGCCTTGAATAAATTGCACAGCAAGATTGAGCGTGTTGCGGCCCAGGGCTAAGTTGAATTCGCCCTTTTTAACGCAAAGCGGAGCTTGAAGAGCCGCACGTAAGCTTTTGATCTTGCTAGTATTTTTCCTTTCACCTAAACTGCCGATCAGTAGCTGGGGCCCGGATTGAAGAACTTTTCGAAATATTTGACAAGCATCACTTTGCGCACGGCCTTGGCCGTGTTCGCCGTCGGCTGTTTAGCCTTGCCGGCGCACGACGCCCAGGCGGGGACCAAGCAGGCCAAGAAATCTGCGCAAAAGCAAACCACCAAGGATGTGCGCAAGGTCAAGCCGGCCTCCCGCACACCGCGCAAGGCGGTGCGGGTGGTGAAGATTGAGGCGGCCAAGCCGACCTTTGGTCAGTTGTATGGCCTGCATGCGGCCGTTGACCCTTTGGACTTGAAGTCCAGCGTGGCCCTGGTGATGGATCAGGACACCAACGAAGTCTTGTTTGCTAAGAACTCGCAGGCGGTCTTGCCGATCGCTTCGATCACCAAGTTGATGACGGCTCTGGTGGTCGTCGAGGGCGGCCAGTCCCTGGACGAAAAGTTGAGCATCAGCGAGGCCGATATCGACACCGAGAAGGGCACCCGTTCACGCTTGATGGTGGGTACGACGCTGACACGCGGTGAGATGATGCATCTGGCCTTGATGTCATCGGAAAACCGCGCCGCCAATGCCTTGGGGCGCCATTACCCCGGCGGCCTGGAAGTGTTTGTGGCGGCGATGAATCAAAAAGCCCAGGCCCTGGGCATGCGCGACACGCATTATGTCGAGCCGACCGGTTTGTCGAGCCGCAACCAATCCAGCGCCAATGATCTGGCGGCCTTGGTCAAGGTGGCGCATGAGGTACCGCTGCTGCGGGAGTTGTCGACATCCCGCGAACACCAAGTTGCTTTGGGTCGCCGCCAGGTTCAGTTCCACAGCACGAACGGTTTGCTCGCTAGCAAGTCTTGGGATATTGGTCTGCAGAAGACGGGGTTCATCAACGAAGCCGGCCGTTGCCTGGTGATGCAGGCGCGTATGGCCGGGCGCAAGGTCATCATGGTGTTGCTCGACTCGACCGGCAAATATTCTCGGATTGGCGACGCCGAGCGGGTGCGCAAATGGGTGCTCAGCAATCCGGCGGCTTTGAATCAGCCGTTGAAGGCAACGCTCTGAACAAGGCTTCAGTATTTGCAAGCAAAAAAGCGCTCGATGAGCGCTTTTTTTTGCTTCAGCCCCGATAGCCCAGCGCCGTCGAGATCTGCGCCACCGTGTCCTTGAGTCGCTGTAGCCACGACTCTTCCAGCCGGTCGGCGGGCGCCGAGATCGACAGGCCGGCGATCAGCTTGGCCTGGTCGTCATAGATGCCGGCGGCCATGCAGCGCACACCCAGTTCCAGCTCTTCGTCATCGCGCGCGACGCCGCGTTGGCGCACCAGCGCCATTTCGCGTTCCAACGCGTTGATGTCGGTCAGGCTGTTGCGGGTGTGGCCGGCCAACCCCGTCCGAGTGGCATAAGCGCGCACGCGCTGTGGGTCATCGCTGGCCAGGAAGAGTTTGCCGACCGAGGTCAGGTGCAAGGGCGCGCGGCCCCCCACGGCACGCACGACCTGCATGCCCGAGCGCTCGCTGTAGGTGCGCTCGATGTAGACGATCTCGTCGCCTTGGCGGACCGATAAATTGACCGGCTGCAGTGTGAACTTGTGCAGCTCGCGCATCGGCCCGAGTGCTGCGTCGCGCACATCCAGGCGCGCCTTGACCAGATTGCCCAGCTCCAACATGCGCATGCCGAGCCGGTAGCTGCCCGCCTCGGGGCGATCCACGAAACGCCCGAGCGTCAGGTCGTTGAGAATGCGGTGCGCGGTCGACGGATGCAGGCCGGTGCTGGCGCTGATTTCCTTCAGCGAGACCGGGTCTTGATGACTGGCCAACACATCCAGCAGCGAAAACATGCGCTCCAGCACCTGGATTGCCGGCGTCTGACCCTCTTTGTTTTTCATGCCTTGATTGTGCTGGAGATTTCTTTGTTTTGCATTGCGAAAATTAGATTCACTTGCCGAGATGGTTTCCGCTCTTCCATTGCTTGGGTGATTGCGGGGCTGCTGGCCCTGCCCGTGCGGGCGCAGGAGGTTGCACCAGCGCCTGCACCAGCGCCTGCATCAGCGACGGCTTCTGCTCCGGCGGCGGCGACTTGGCTGCGCGTACCCCGCCTGCAAGGGCGGTTGACGGCCGCCGATCTGGGTCTGCTGATCAACACCGCCGACCCCTATTCGGTCGCCGTCGGCGAATATTACGCCGGCCGGCGCGGCATTCCCGAGGCCAATATTGCCCGCGTCGTGCTGCCGCTGAAGGCACGCCTGACGGCGGCGGAGTTCGCCGCTCTGCAGGCCGAAGTGCAGGCTCAGCTCGGCCCCCAGGTGCAAGCCTTGGCGCTGGCCTGGAATCTGCCCTATGCAGTTGAGTGCAACTCCATCACCAGCGCACTGGCCATGGGCTTTCAGCCGGAGATCTGCCAGAACGGCTGCGGGGTCAGCAAGCTCAGCCCCTATTTCTCCTATCTTGGCGCGCGCCCGCACAGCGATTTGGGGCTGCGGCCGGCGATGCTGCTGGCCTCACGGTCGGTGGAGGCGGCGCAGGCCTTGATCGAGCGCGGCATTGAGTCCGATCAAAGCCTACCGGCCTTCTCTAGCGCCAATGCCTACTTTGTCAGCACACCCGATGTCGCGCGCAATGTGCGGGCGGCGCAGTTCCCGCCGGCCACGCTGCTCAAGCCCTGGGGTCTTGAAGTCAGGCGCGAGTCCAGCTCGGCACTGCCGGCGCTGCAGCGCACGCTGTTTTACATGACGGGGCTGACCCGGGTCGCGGGCTTGGACTCGGTCGACTGGTTGCCCGGCGCTTTGGCCGATCACCTGACTTCCTACGGCGGACAACTCGACAATGTCGGGCCCGGCGGCCAGATGAGTGCGCTGGACTGGCTGCAAGCCGGTGCCACCGCCAGCTACGGCACGGTCAGCGAGCCCTGCAATCATTTGCAAAAGTTCCCGCACCCGCAGCTCTTGCTACTGTTTTATCTGCAAGGCGTGACGGCGCTGGAGGCCTATTGGCACAGCGTGGCGTGGCCGGCGCAGGGCGTGTTTGTGGGCGAGCCGCTGGCAGCGCCGTTTGCGCCCAGATTTGTGCCGCGTTAGAGCTTCTGCGCGGCGCAGAAACCCGAGCGCACCGCGCCCTCCAAGGTCGCTGGATAAGGCCCGTCCACATAGTCACCGGCCGCCCATAGCCCGGGTGCTATGTGGGCGGGCGGGCGCTGCAGGCCCGGCGTGCAGGCAAAAGTGGCGCGCTTTTCGGCCAGCACGCGCATGATCTGCGGCGGGCTTTGCCATTCAAATTCGGCCACTGCCTGCCGCAACACCGACTCACCGCTTGCGGCCAGACCGTGCGCCACCCAAGCCGCCGCACCGCTGATCACGAAGGCAAACAAGCCCGGCGCATGGCCTAGCTGGCCCAGATCAAAGGCGAATTGAGCCGGCGCCTCAGCGCTTTCTTGCAAGGCCACCATGGCCGCGGGAAGCCCAGTCCCGGGGCTGTGCAGATAGACGGTGATGATGGGCTCAAAACGCAGCGCGCCCGCCAGAGTTGCCCATTTGGGGGCGAGCTCGGCGCAAAGGGTTGCCGCTTGAGTTGAGGGGCAGGCCAGGATGACTTGGTCAAAGCTTTGATCGTCAACGCGCCAACCGTCGGGACATGGGGCAAGGCCCTGAACTCTTGTGTTCAGCCGAATAGCGACACCGCGCGCGTTCAACCAGGCCGCCGCCGGTTCGGCCAGCAAGGCGCTCAAGGGCCGCTTGGGCAGCAGGAGGTCGGCGCTGCCCCGGCCGCTGAACAAGGCGTCGCGCAGCACGCGCAAGAACACGGCCGCGCTGGCCTGCTCGGCCGGCGTGTTCAGGGCGGCCACGCACAAGGGAGCGATCAACTCCCTGCGCACGATCGCCGGCAGGCCGGCGCTCAGCTCGGCCACGCTGAGCTGGGGCGCGCATTCAAAGCGACGCAGCAGCCAGACCGTGGCGGTGCTCAGCAAACTCAGACGGGCCGTCAACGGCCAGGCGCGGTAGCTCAGAATGCCGCGCACAAAGCTGAGCAGCGGCGGCCCCGGCGGCAAACGCAGGCCTTCGTGGCGAGGGTAGCGCAGGCGCAGAGCTTGGCGCAGAAATGCCCGGTCCGGGTCGACGCCGACCGTTTCAAGCAGGTTCAGGCATTGCCGATAGGCGCCAATCAAGATGTGCTGGCCGTTGTCCAGACGCGGGCTGGCGTCGGTCGGCGCCAAGCTGCGGGCTCGCCCGCCCAAATGCTGGGCCATCTCGAACACAGTCACTTGATGGCCCAGCTGACTGGCCTTGACGGCGGCCGCCAAACCCGCCCAACCGCCTCCCACGATGGCGACCCGCTTCAAGGTCAACGTCCGGTCCAGTTGGTGCGCATCGCGATCCAGAGCTTTCGCACCGGCGTCAGCGCGATGCGTTGCTCCAGCACGCGGAAGTTCTCGGCCTCGATCTCGCGCAACAGGGCACGGTAGATATTGGCCATCATCAGACCGGACTTTTGAGCGCGCCGATCGGCCTCGGGCAGCAGGGCGAAGGCCTCGTCGTAAAGCTGGTGCGCTCGCTGCGCTTGGAACTTCATCAAGGCGGTGAAGCGCTCGCTATATCCCCAGGGGCTTTTGCGCTGCAGGATTTCATGCGCCTTGACGTCGAACTGCTGCAGCTCGGAGATCGGCAGATAGATGCGGCCGCGCCGGGCGTCGTCGCCAACGTCGCGGATGATATTGGTCAGCTGCATCGCCAGGCCGAGCTT
>NZ_JANNMI010000371.1:0-1003 GCF_031397715.1 Roseateles sp. | reverse complement strand
GCCATAAGCCTCGGCCAGCTTGACGAAGTCGGGCAGCGCTTCCATATAGCTGTGCGAGTAGCGCTTGCCGTAGTCCAGCTCCTGCCACTGCCGCACCATGCCGAGATAGCGGTTGTTCAGCGACAAGATCTTCACCGGCGTCTCGTACTGCTTGCAGGTCGAGAGCTCCTGGATATTCATCTGGATCGAGCCGTCGCCGGTGATGCAAAACACATCCGCCTTGGGCCGCGCCATCTTGATGCCCATCGCGTAGGGCAAGCCCACGCCCATGGTGCCCAGGCCGCCGGAATTGATCCAGCGGCGCGGCTGCTCAAAACGGTAGTACTGCGCGGCCCACATCTGGTGCTGGCCGACGTCCGAGGTGATGTAGGCGTCGCTGTCCTTGGTCAGTTTCCACAAGGTTTCGACCACCATCTGCGGCTTGATCACGTCGTTTGAGGTCTTGTAGACCAGGCACTCGCGGCGGCGCCATTCATTGATCTGACTCCACCAGGCATTGATCGACGCGGCGTCCGGCTTGGCCTGTGCTTCCTTGATTTGAAAGATCAATTCCTGCAGCACGTCCTTGACGTCACCAACGATGGGGATGTCGACCCGCACCCGCTTGGAGATCGACGAAGGGTCGATGTCCACATGGATGATCTTGCGCTCGACCTGGGCGAAATGTTTGGGGTTGCCGATCACGCGGTCATCAAACCGCGCGCCCACGGCCAGCAGCACATCGCAGTGCTGCATGGTCATATTCGCTTCGTATGTGCCGTGCATGCCCAACATGCCGAGGAACTTGGGGTCGCTGGAGGCAATCGCGCCCAGGCCCATCAAGGTGTTGGTGCAGGGGTAGCCGAGCAAGTTGGTCAGCTCGCGCAACTCGGCAGAAGCCTCGCCCAAGATGACGCCGCCGCCCGAATAGATATAAGGCCGCTTGGCCTGCAAAAGCAGTTGCACCGCCTTGCGGATCTGGCCGGTGTGGCCCTTGCGCGCCGGGTTGTAGGAGCGCATTTCC
>NZ_JANNMI010000345.1:0-16308 GCF_031397715.1 Roseateles sp. | reverse complement strand
GCCGGAACCCGACACCTCCAACCAGCGACCTTTCAGCGGGCCGGAGGCGAACATCATGTCGATCTCGGCACTCGGCTCGGTGAAAGGGAAATAACTCGGCCGGAAACGGATCTCCATTTCCGTGGTCTCGAAGAACTGCTGCAGGAAGTTCACATAGACCGACTTCAAGTCCTTGAAGCTGATGTTCTCGCCCACCCACAGGCCTTCAACCTGGTGGAACATCGGCGAATGCGTCGCATCGCTGTCGACCCGGTAGGTGCGGCCCGGTGCGATGACGCGAATCTCAGGCATGGGCTCACCGGCGGCGATCAGCGCCTGGTGGCGCTTGACATGCTGGACCGCATAGCGGATCTGCATCGGGCTGGTGTGGGTGCGCAAGACATGGCCCCCTTCAACATAGAAGGTGTCGTGCATGGAGCGGGCCGGATGGTCTTCGGGCGTGTTCAGCGCGGTGAAGTTGAACCAGTCGTTCTCGATCTCGGGGCCGTCGGCGACGTCGAAACCCATCGAACCGAAAATGCCCTCGATGCGCTCCAGCGCGCGCGTGATCGGATGCAGGCCGCCCGTGCCGCGCTGGCGACCGGGCAAAGTTACATCCAAGGCCTCGGCCTTCAGCTGCAGGGCCAGCTCCGCATCGGCCAGGGCCTGACGGCGGGCCGTCAGGGCGGCTTCGATGCCGGCCTTCAAGACATTGATGTCGGCGCCGCGGGTCTTCTTTTCTTCGACCGGCAACGTGGCCATGCCCTTGAGCAGCTCGGTCACACGACCGGCCTTGCCCAAAAAGCGCGCCTTGGCATTCTCCAAATCGGCGGGCGTGGTAGCAGTGGCAAATTCGCCTTGCGCCGTTTGCAGCAATTGATCGAGGTCGTTCATCGCGGGGCCGTTTTCATCAAGCAAGTCTTGAAGGGGAAATTTGGGGGCAAAAAAAAGGCCGAGCTGTTAGCGCGGCCTTGGGGGTGCTCGGCCCCGCGCGAGCGAACTCGTACGGGGCTGCCACCTACCGCCTTGCGGCGGCAGATGAACATTAAGCCAGAGCGGCCTTGACCTTGGCGAAGATGCTGGCAAAACCAGCAGGATCACGCACGGCCAGATCGGCCAGGACCTTGCGGTCGATGTCGATCTGAGCCTTCTTCAGGCCAGCCACAAACTTGCTGTATGTCAGGCCCAACTCACGGGAAGCCGCATTGATACGGGCAATCCAGAGTGCGCGGAACACACGCTTCTTGGCACGACGGTCACGGTAGGCGTATTGGCCTGCCTTCATCACTGCCTGTTTGGCAATGCGGAAGACATTCTTACGACGACCACGATAGCCCTTGGCTAGTGCCAGGACCTTCTTGTGACGGGCACGTGCGGTAACACCACGTTTAACGCGAGGCATAGTATTTCTCCTTCAGAAGTCGGTCAGATGCCAGCGCCGGGCAACATTTGAGCCATATGGCCCATGTTGGTCTCGTGCACGCCGGTCGTGCCACGCAAGTGGCGCTTGTTCTTGGTGGACTTCTTCGTGAGGATGTGGCGCTTGAACGCCTGGCCGCGCTTAACGGTGCCACCCGGACGAACGCGAAAACGTTTCTTCGCGCTACTCTTGGTCTTCATTTTGGGCATGTTATTGCTCCTTCTAAGTACGTCCCAGGGGCGATTGCGGGCCTCGCAATACTTTGACTTGCCTCTGGAGACTAATAAACCTGCCGACGACCAAATCGGCAGGCTGAAACTTTGAGGCCGAAGCCTCGTCGCCTATGATACTTAACGCTTTTTCGGCGCCAAGACCATGATCATCTGCCGGCCTTCCAGCTTGGGCATGTTCTCAACCACGGCCACGTCGGACAGCTCGTCGCGGATTCGCTCCAGCAAACGCATACCGATGTCTTGGTGGGTGATCTCGCGACCACGGTAACGCAAGGTCACCTTGCCTTTGTCACCATCCTCGGCAATGAAGCGGCGCAGATTGCGCATCTTGATCAGGTAGTCGCCCTCGTCCGTACCCGGACGGAATTTGACTTCCTTGATTTCGATGACCTTCTGCTTGGACTTCGCCTCGGCAGCGCGCTTTTGCTCGATGTACTTGAACTTGCCGTAATCCATCAAACGGCAAACCGGAGGGACGGCCGTGGCGGAGATTTCGACAACGTCCACATCCAACTCGCCCGCCATGCGGAGCGCTTCGTGGATGCTCACAATTCCGAGCGGCTCGTTTTCTTGGCCGTTCAGACGGACTTCGGGAGCCAAGATTTCGCGATTCAGCCGATGCTTGCGCTCAGGAATGGCTCGACGGTCAGCAAATGTAGCGATGGTGCATACCTTTCAGCGAGCCCCAAGGCGAGGAGCCCAAACAAAACAAAAGCGCGCCCTGTGCAGCGATCTCAAGCCTTTTGAGTAATGTCGGCGGAAATCTTCGCAATGAAGTCTTCCAAGGCCATCACACCCAGATCTTGGTTGCCACGGGCGCGCACCGCAACGGCTCCATTTGCCTTCTCCTTGTCGCCTACGACCAGGATATATGGAACCTTTTGCAAAGAATGCTCACGGATTTTATACGTGATTTTCTCGTTTCGCAAATCTGCGTGGACCCTAAGCCCTTGTTTTTGCAGAGATTTCACGATTTCAGCGACGTAATCGGCCTGCGCATCGGTGATATTGGCGATCACCACCTGGGTCGGTGCCAGCCAAACCGGCAAGGCGCCGGCATGCTGCTCGATCAAAATTCCGATGAATCGCTCCAAGCTGCCGACGATGGCACGGTGCAACATCACCGGGTGGGCACGTTCGCTGGTGTCGGTCACATATTCACCGCCCAGACGCTCGGCGGTATTGAAGTCGACCTGCATGGTGCCGCATTGCCACTGCCGACCCAGCGCATCTTTCAGCGTGTATTCGATCTTCGGGCCGTAGAAGGCACCGTCACCGGGTGACACGATGAACTCGCAACCCGAGCGGCGCAGCGATTCCATGACCGCAAATTCGGCCTTGTCCCACAGCGCATCGGAGCCGACGCGCTTTTCGGGCCGCGTTGCCACCTTGTAGATGATGTCGGTGAAGCCGAAATCGGCATAGACCTTGCGCAGCAGTTGCGTGTAGGCGATGCATTCGTCCAGGATCTGATCTTCGGTGCAGAAAATGTGACCGTCGTCCTGGGTAAAGCCACGCACACGCATGATGCCGTGCAGCGAGCCGCTGGGCTCATTGCGGTGGCATTGGCCGAACTCGCCGAAGCGCAGCGGCAGATCGCGGTAGCTCTTGATGCCTTGGTTGAAGATCAACACATGGCCGGGGCAATTCATCGGCTTGAGCGCGTACTCACGCTTTTCCGACTCGGTCGTGAACATATTGTCCCGGTAGTTGTCCCAGTGGCCGGTCTTCTCCCACAGGTGCTTGTCGAGAATTTGCGGACCCTTGACCTCCAGATAGCCGTTGTCCCGATAAACGGCGCGCATGTACTGCTCCAACTGCTGCCAGACCGTCCAGCCCTTGGGATGCCAGAACACAAGACCCGGCGCGTTTTCTTCCATATGGAACAAATCGAGCTCACGCCCGAGCTTGCGGTGGTCGCGCTTTTCGGCCTCTTCCAGGCGGATCAGATACTTTTGCAGATCATCCTTGCTGGCCCAGGCCGTGCCGTAGATGCGCTGCAATTGCTCGTTACGGTGGTCGCCGCGCCAATAGGCGCCGGCCACTTTCATCAGCTTGAAATGCTTGAGCTTGCCGGTCGACGGCACGTGCGGGCCACGGCACAGGTCGGTGAACTGGCCTTCGGCATACAAGGACACATCCTGATCGGCCGGGATGCTCTCGATGATCTCGGCCTTGTAGGCTTCGCCCAGGTTCTTGAAATAGCTGACCGCCTCGTCGCGCGGCAAGACGGTGCGGGTAATGCGCTCATCCTTCTTGGCCAACTCGCTCATCTTGGACTCGATTGCGGCCAAATCCTCCGGCGTGAACGGGCGCTTGTAGGCGAAGTCATAGAAAAAGCCGTTTTCGATCACCGGGCCGATGGTGACTTGTGCCTCGGGGAACAACTCCTT
This sequence comes from Roseateles sp., assembly GCF_031397715.1. Taxonomy (GTDB): domain Bacteria; phylum Pseudomonadota; class Gammaproteobacteria; order Burkholderiales; family Burkholderiaceae_C; genus Paucibacter_A. The sequence goes on along the minus strand of NZ_JANNMI010000345.1, from coordinate 12,283 downwards.
GACCGCATAGGCGAGCAGGTGGGCGGTCGAGTGGCGGATCACCTCCAGGCCATCGGCATCCTTGTCGGTGATGATGGCCAACTGTGTATCGGTCTCCATCAAAAAGCTGGTATCGACCAACTTGGCATCCGCGCCTGCGCCGATACGGCCGGCCAGCGCCGCCTTGGCCAAACCGGCTCCGATAGCGGCGGCCACTTCGGCCACGGTGACAGCCTGCGGGAACTCACGCTTGGAGCCGTCGGGCAATTGAATCGAGATCATGGAGGTGCTCCTGAATTCTGTGAGAAAGGCGTGTGCGTGGTCGAAAAAAAACGCGGACATTGCCGCGCTTTGATGGGTGGAGAAAAAAAGCTAGTCGTGACGAGGCGCGGCCGACTGAACCCATGGACGGGGTGTGGTCGTAGTTCGCGGTGTCATAACCATGATGCCTTTCTCGCCCTTGTTCGTTGCTGATGGCTGAATTGTAGCCACCGATCAAGTCGCCCCGCCTACAGCGCCAGCGCTTCGATGCTGGAGCGCTCGCAGGCGGCGGCAAATTCATCACGTAAACGCTGACTCTCGGCGACGGCGCGCAGCCAGGCGGCCGCCCTCGCCTGCACCGCGTCACCGTAAAACTGAAAGTCGGCGCGGTCGGGCAACTTGCCGCGTGGCAGGGTTTTTCTGACCCAGTCCGGATGCGGTGCCAGCAAGACCACGTTGTCGAGAAAAGCGCTGGACTGATGACGGCGCTTGAGCGATTTATCCAACCAACCAGGGATCACTTGGCGCTGAAAATGCGGATACAGCACCAGCCCTTCCCCCAGCATTTCTGCATAGTTCAGATGCAAGTGATAGTCGGTGATGCCGCCGTCCCAATAAGCGCCACGCGGTGCGCCGGGGATGTCGTGCACCGCCTGCAGCCAAAACGGGATGGCGCAGCTGGCCAGCAAAGCGGCTTGAAAGTTCTGCGGCGTCAGCGCCACTTGGCGGCTGCGGTAGTCATTCAAGGGCAGCGGCAACTCGGCCCCGGGCGGCGAAAACACCACTCGCTCCAAGCTGCCGCCCATCAAGCGGCGACCCAGCAGATTGGCCATGAAGGCAGCGGTGTAGCCCAAGGGCGTGCGCAGTTTGCCTTCGCGCGCCAACAAATAGCGCCCCCGTGAAGTAAAAACGTGCGGCCGGTAACGCGGATGGCTCAGCGCCAGCGCCTCGCGCCCGCCAAAAACCTCTGCCAGCTTCTGCGCAAAGCCACGCGTCACCTCCGCAGCCGTCGGCATCTTGCCGGGCAGGCTGTCGTAATGCTGGTGAATATATTCGTGGGAAAGGCGCGCGAACTCGGCCTCGGTCTGCTGTGCGTTACGGCCCAAACAAGCGGTCACCATGCGCCAAGCACCGATTGAGGCCCCGAGCAAATGCACTTCTTGGCTGCTTCGCGCCAACCACTCGCCGAAGATAAATTGATCCAGTGGCCCCAAGATCAGCCCCTTAGGGCCACCGGCCGCAGCCGGCACCACGCGCACATCCTGCGGGCTGAGGCCACGCTCGGCAAGATGAGCCCGAGCGCGCGGGCCAGCAAAAATCTGTAAGGCCTGCACTGCCAATTTAAAGCTTGATTTCCAAAGCCGCGCCGAAGTTGGTGCGTGCCACTCGCTCGGTCGTGCTGCCATAGCCCGAGCCCAAGGAGACTGTCTGCTGCGTATCCAGCGGGACCAAGTTGTTGGCCGACAAGCGCAGCGATAGCGTTTTGCTGAACGTCCACTGCGCAAACACATCCAGCGCTCGTGTGCGCGTCTGCTCCAGCGATGTCGTCACCGTCTGCTGCGTGGTGTAGCCCGGCGTGATGGCAAAGCTGGCACCCGTCGTCAGCGGCAGACTGCTCAGCCGGTAGTCAAAGCCCATATTGCCGGACCAGGGCTGCTGCCCATCAAGGCGGTTGTTCGGGCCCTGCACGGCCTCGACATTCGAGCGATAAAAACTCAGCGAACCGCGCAGATTCAGCGCCAGCTTGGGGTCAAACAGCGAAGGCAGCAACTCACCCGCGCGGCCCTTGAGCTCCAGCTCCAAGCCACTGGTCTGCGCCTTGGAGTAATTGATCGGCTGCGTCACCCAACGCGGCAGCACGTCCCATTCGACGGACTGCAAGGTCGTGGTGCTGCGGATCAGGTCATCAATGCTGCGATGAAACACGCCGACGCTGACCATGCCGCCGCCCGTCAGATATTTCTCGAACGCGATGTCCAGGCCGGTCGCCAACTCGGGCTTGAGGTCCGGGTTGCCGACGCGGTCGGGTGTCAGCTCGGTATTGGGCAAGACGCTCAAACTGGGCCTTGCCAGCAGTGCATTCAAATCCGGTGCCTTGTAGCTGCGTGTCAAGCTGGCGCGAATCAGATCGCGCCCCTTGGGATCTAACTTGTAATTCAAATGCCACAGCGGCGTCACCACCTGGCTGACGTTGCGCACCGTCTGCGCATTGCCGCGGCTCTCGGTCGCGATGCGCTCGGCGCGCAGGCCGAGATAGGTCGACCATTGCTTGGAGAGCTCCCACTCGTCCTGCACAAACAAGGCTTGGCGCTGGATATCGGCCGAAAAAGGTTGACCGTCGTACTGAGGCAGTTGCGGCACGCCGTTCTCGGTCACTGTGCGTAGCTCGTCACGTTGGCGCCACTCCAAATCCCAACCCGCCGTGACGCTGTGATCATCGCCCAGCAGCTGGCCAAACTTGCCGGCCTGCGTGAAGCTGCGGTCCTGGTTGTTGCCGACCGTCTGCCGCTGCACCGTACCGTTACGGAAGGTTTCGCTATTGAATGTGCCCTTGGAGTCCTGCACGCCGGCTTTGAGTTCCAAACGCTGCGCGTCATTGAAACGGTTGACCCACTGCAGATTGCCGCGCAAATTTTGCCAAGTGCCGTGACTGGCGCTGTCGTCGTCGAAATTGGGCCGGCCCGAAATCACCGTATCGCTGTACTCGGTCTTGTTGTTCCAATAGCCTTTTTGCGCAAAGGTCTGCAGCGACGCCGTTTCGTCATCGCTGATCTTCCAATTGACGCGCGGGGCGATATTGAAGCCGTGACCCCAGTTCGGCGTTTCGCCTTGCTGAACCCCGCGCGCAGGCTGCAGGTCCGTGCCCTGCGCATAACGCTCGGTCGTGAAGCTGCTCTGATTGCGCCACTCGAAGGCCGAGATCGGCAGCGACAGCGCCAAGGGGCCCAAGGTCTCACCTAAGGTGAAGTTGGCATTCGGGGTCGGCCGCTCGATGTTGTAGTTCATGCCCAGCCGCAGATCGCGCTGCGACACGCGCGGTGCGTCTTTCAAAATGATGTTGATCGCCCCGGCCACCGCTTGCGCGCTTTGGTCGGCCGTCGGACCCTTGGTGACCTCGATGCGCTCGACCTGGGACGGACTCAGCTGATCCAGCGCAAAACCGGGCGGCGCCGGGTCGCCGTTGATCAAAATCAGCGTGTAGCCGGCACCCAAGCCGCGCATGCGCGGTGCGCCGTCTTGCACCGACACGCCGGGCAAGCGCTTCAGCACATCGGCCACATTGACGTCGCCGTACTTATCCATCTCCTCGCGGCCGTAAATCTGCTTGGCCACTTGGGATTTGCGGCGCAGATCGGTGTCGGACTGCTGGCGCGAGCTGAGTTCCACCCGCTCGACCCGTTCTATGCGGCTGCCTTGCTGCGGGCGCGCCGGCGTGTCGCCCATGCCGCCCGGCACCTCCTGCGCAAACGCGCCGCAAGGCGTCAACAACAGGCTTGAGGCCAAGACGCGTAGATTGGAATAAGACTTCAAACAGCACTCCGACAGATTCGCAGCCGACACCATAGCTTGCCCAGGCCGGCATTGCTGACGTCGAGCGATCAAGCACCCGATCGGTGGGGCGATCTACGGAGCGCCGCCCTTCAGCTTGGCCAAATTGGCGAAGGCCGCCGCCATCGCGCCGCCCGCCGGGGCTGCTGCGGCCACCGAGCGGTTGCCGCCACCGCTGCGCTCATTGCGCCCGGCCGGCTTGTAGCTGTTGTCGGGTTTATTGCCGCCGCGCTGCACCGGTGCATCCAGCTTCATCGTCAGTGAGATGCGCTTGCGTGCAATGTCCACCTCTTGCACCCGCACCTTGACGATGTCGCCGGTCTTGACCACCTCTCGTGCGTCGGTGACGAATTTGTTCGACAACTGGCTCACGTGCACCAAACCGTCTTGATGCACGCCGAGGTCGATGAAGGCGCCAAACTGCGCGACGTTAGAAACCGTGCCTTCCAGAATCATGCCTTCGACCAGATCCTTGATGTCGTCGACGCCCTCGTTGAAGCGCGCCACCTTGAAATCGGGGCGCGGGTCACGCCCGGGCTTTTCCAGCTCGGCCAGAATGTCCTTGACCGTGATGGCACCGAATTTCTCGTCGGCAAAGGCCTCCGGCCCGTGTTGTGAAAGAAGAGCCCGGATGACGTCGCTCTTACCCATCACTTCAGCGGCAGGTCGGCCGACAGTTTTGAGGATGCGCTGCACCAGGCCATAGGTTTCCGGGTGCACGCCGGAGAAATCGAGCGGGTTCTCGCCGCCCCTGATGCGTAAAAAGCCGGCCGATTGCTCGAAGGTCTTGGGCCCGAGGCCCGCCACATCGAGCAACTGCTTGCGGTTCTTGAACGCGCCATTGGCGTCGCGCCAGCGCACGATCGCCGAGGCGACGTTGGCCGACAGACCCGACACCCTGGAGAGCAGCGGCGCCGACGCGGTATTCAGGTCCACGCCGACCGAGTTCACGCAATCTTCCACCACCGTGTCCAGCATCTTGGCCATCGCTGCCTGGTTGACGTCATGCTGGTACTGTCCAACGCCAATGCTCTTGGGGTCGATCTTGACCAACTCGGCCAGCGGGTCCTGCAAGCGCCGGGCGATCGAGACCGCGCCGCGCAAGGTCACGTCCATGTCCGGCAGTTCTTTGGAGGCGAACTCGGAGGCCGAATAAATCGACGCGCCGGCCTCGCTGACGACCATTTTCTCGATCGCCACATCGGGGGCAATTTGTTGCAAGCGTTTGATCAAATCGCCGGCCAGCTTGTCGGTCTCGCGGCTGGCCGTGCCGTTGCCGATCGCGATCAGGTTGACGCCATGAGCGGCGCACAGCTTGGCCAGCGCATGAATCGAGCCGTCCCAATCCTTGCGCGGTTCGTGCGGATAGACCACGGCCGTGTCCAGCACGCGGCCGGTGTCACTGACCACCGCCACCTTGACACCGCTGCGGATGCCGGGGTCGAGGCCCATCACCACGCGCTTGCCGGCCGGTGCGGCCAAGAGCAAATCGCGCAGATTTTCGGCAAACACCTTGATGGCGACCTGCTCGGCCGACTCGCGCAGGCGCGCAAACAGGTCGCGCTCCAGGCTCATCGAGAGTTTCACTTTCCAGGTCCAGGCGACGCATTTGCGGATCAGCGCGTCGCCGGGGCGGGCTCCCATGGTCCAGCCCAGATGGCGGGCGATACGGCCTTCCGCCAAGCCCGGTTTACCGGCCACGACCTCTTCGTCCAGCGCCAGCTTGGCGTCCAAAAACTCCAGCGACCGGCCCCGAAAGACCGCCAGCGCGCGGTGCGATGGCACGGTGCGGATGCTTTCGTCGTAGTCAAAATAATCGCGGAACTTGGAGATGTCCGGGTTGTGCTCGTCCTTGCCGTCCATCAGCTTGGAGCGGAACAGCCCTTCGGCCCATAACCATTCACGTAGCTTGCCGATCAACAAAGCGTCCTCGGCCCAGCGCTCGCTGAGCAGGTCGCGCACGCCGTCCAGCACCGCTGCAGCGTCGGCGAAACCCGCCTCCGCATTGACGAAGGCGCCGGCCTCGCCCAGCGGGTCCAGCATCAGATCGGCAAACAGCTTGTCGGCCAGCGGCTCCAGCCCCGCCTCGCGGGCGATCATGCCCTTGGTGCGGCGCTTTTGTTTGAAGGGCAGATAGAGGTCTTCGAGCTCTTGCTTGGTCGGCGCAGCCGCAATTTTTGCGCGCAACTCCGGTGTGAGCTTGCCTTGCTCTTCGATGCTTTTGAGCACGGCGGCGCGGCGATCTTCCAGCTCGCGCAGGTAGCTCAAGCGGGCCTCCAGATCGCGCAGCTGCGTGTCATCCAGGCCGTCGGTCACTTCCTTGCGGTAGCGGGCGATAAAAGGCACGGTGGCACCGCCATCGAGCAGCTCCACGGCGGCGTTGACTTGGGCCGGCCGAACCTGCAGTTCGGCGGCAATTTGAAGCAGGATCTTGTCCAAAACGGCGGCTGATGCTCAAAAACACAGAGCCGCGCAGTTTGCCACAGGGTCGCAATTGCCTGCGAAATACCCTGACCTTTGGCTCAGTCCCACGCAGCTGGCATAGTCTGATTGCGGGGCGTAACTTGTTGCGCCCATGCACAGAAAATTCACTCAAGCAACCCGAGATTTCGAACCCATGAAGCTTCACGCCCGCCCCTTGCTCAAAGCTGCCTTCGCCACTGGCTTGGCCCTCGCCGGCCAAGCCGTCCTCGCGCAAGCCTTTGATGCCGCGCGCATCTATGGCGCGATCCCAGAACGTGATGGCGGGGCCGTAGGCCTTGGCGTATTCGCGGGTCAAAAATATCTGGGCTCCAAAGAGACCCGCGTCATGCCCGTCCCGGTGATTGACTATCAATGGAGCAACGGCTTTTTTGCCGGCACCGGCAATGGTCTGGGCATCAATTTCTCCAAGCAGCCCAATGTGAGCTACGGCCTGCGCCTCACGGCCGACTTTGGCCGCGACGAGGATCTTGACGACACCCTCAACGGCATGGGCGACATCAAGGCACGGCCCGAGTTTGGGGGCTTCCTCAACTACAGCATTGACCGCAGTTTTGTGCTGACTTCATCGCTGCGCTACGGCGCCGGCAATGACAGAAAAGACCTGCAAGTGGACCTTGGCGCGGTCTACTCCACCATGCTGGCACCGCAGTGGCGCCTCGGCGTTGGTGCCGCCATCACCTTGGTCAACGCGGACTATATGCAGACGCATTTTGGCGTCAGCATCGCACAGGCGGCGCGCAGCGGCTACGCCGTCTACTCGCCCGGCTCGAGCCTGCGTGATGTTCGCGCCAATCTCTCGCTGACCTATGCCATCAATCAGCGCACAGCGGTCACCACCGCACTGTCGGCGCGTGCGCTGCAGGGCGATGCCAAGGACAGCCCGCTGACCCACAAAGCCAACAGCATTGGCGGCGGCGTGGTCGGCACTTACTTGTTCTGATTCAACCAGGCGGCAGCCCCGTCGCCCGCCACCCGCCCGCTGGCCAAGCTGGCGCTGAGCAGATAGCCGCCGGTGGGCGCCTCCCAGTCCAGCATTTCGCCGGCGCAGAACACGCCCGGCAGTTTCTGCAGCATCAGCTCAGGACTGAGCGCCTCCAGGCGCACGCCGCCGGCCGTGCTGATCGCCTCGGCCACTGGCCGCGCCGCCACCAAGCGCAGTGGCAAACGCTTCAGCGTCGCGGCCAAGGTCGCCGGGTCGGCGACCTGCTCTTTATTCAAGACCTCACGCAGCAGGCCAGCCTTCACGCCCTCAATGCCGAGCCGGCTCTTCAGATGAGTGGACAAGGAGCGCGGCCCGCGCGGGCGCGTCACCTCGGCGACCACAAAATCAGCGCTGCGGTCGGGCAACAAATCCAAATGAATCAAGGCCTGGCCGAACTCGGCGATCTCCTCGCGCAGCAAGGCGCTGGCCGCATAGACAAGCGAGCCTTCAATGCCGTCCTCGGTGATCACAAACTCGCCTTGGCGCGTGAAATGCCGGCCGCTTTGACCCTCAAAATGCAAGGCCACCGGCTTGACCGGCAGGCCAGCAAAACGGGCAGTGAAGAGCTCGCTCCAGCCGCTGGACGGGACGGCTTGGGTCGGGGTCGGGTCAAGCCTTGGGCCCAATTCAAAGCCGCAATTCGCCGCACGCAGCGTTGCTATATCAACGCCCCGCTCTGCCAGCAAGGGCACCCAAGCGCCATCGGAGCCGAGCTGCGGCCAGGACGCGCCGCCCAGCGCCAGCACCACCACGTCGGCCGAGGCCGAAATTTCACCCTTTTCACCCATGAAGCGCAGCCGGCCGTCTTCGGCCCAGCCGAGCCAGCGCTTGCGCATAGAAAAAAGCACGCCGGCCTCGCGCAAGCGGCTCAACCAAGCACGCAACAAGGGCGCTGCTTTCATTGAAGTCGGAAAAACTCGCCCGGACGAGCCAACAAAGGTCTCCACGCCCAACTCGGCCGCCCAAGCGCGCAAGCCCGGCCCGTCCAGCTGGTCCAGCCAAGCCGCCACCGAGCCCATGCGCTCGGCGAAGCGGGCGTCAAAAAGGGGGCGTTCTTCTGAATGGGTCAGGTTGAGCCCGCCCTTGCCCGCCAGCAAAAACTTGCGCCCGACCGAGGCCATCGCGTCATAAACAACAACCTCCACGCCAGCCGCGCGCAGCCGTTCGGCGGCCATCAAACCGGCCGGGCCGCCGCCGATGACGATGGCTGTTTGGGTGTGGGGCTGAGGCATGGGTGACGACACTTTCGAGGGCAAGGGAGGCGGCAGTGTGCCAGATCGCGCACGCCCTAAGCCTTCTTCAGCGCGGCCCTCAACTTCAGCCCCAGCTCCGGCCTGTCCAGAAACGGGTCGGTCGGGTTGCGCCGCTGCAGCACATCGTCCTTGCGGGTCTGCACACTGCTCAGCGCCTGCGGGTGGCTGAAGACATAGAACTGCCGCTCATCCATCGCCGCGAACACCATCGCCGCGACTTCGGCCGCCGTGACCTTGCCCGCGTTGACCGCCTTGTCACTCATCGCCTGCCCGATCAGCTGACTCTGCGTCGGCCGGCTGCCCTTCAGCTCGGCCGGCCGGTTGCGGTGGCTTTGCGAGATGCCGGTGGGCACAAAAAACGGGCACAGCAGCGAGCAGTGGATTTGCTCGGTGACCAGGGCCAGGTCTTGATAAAGCGTTTCACTCAGGCTCACCACCGCATGCTTGGAGACGTTGTAGACACCCATATTGGGCGCATTGACGACGCCGGCCATCGAGGCGGTGTTGACGATATGGCCCTCAAAGTCGGGGTCGGCGGCCGCTGCGGCCAGCATCATCGGCGTGAACAGGCGCACGCCGTGGACGACGCCCATCACGTTGACACCGAGCACCCATTCCCAGTCGGCCAGCGTGTTCTCCCAGATCAGCCCGCCCGAGCCCACGCCGGCGTTGTTAAAAACGAAATGCGGTGCGCCGAAGCGCAGCTGCACGGCGGCGGCCAGCGCTTCCATCTCGGCGGCCTTGGCCACGTCAACGCGCTGGGCCAGCAGCGGCAGCCCGTCAAATTCGGCGGCAGCCCGCTCCAGCGCGTCGGCCTGCACGTCGCAGAGCACCAAGTTCATGCCGCGCGCGGCGGCGATGCGGGCGACCTCCAGGCCAAAGCCCGATGCCGCACCAGTGATGACGGCGGTTTTGCCAGCGTAGTTCTTCATTGGGGAGCGCTTTCGTGAATCATGTCGATATGAACAATGCCGTCTTCGTCATAGGGCTCTGACGTCTGCACAAAGCCCAGGCCGGCGTAAAACGCCAGCAAATAAGCCTGCGCGCTGATGGCGACGGCCTGACCGGGCCAGAGCTTTTCGCAGGCCAGCAGTGCTTGCTGCATCAAGGCCCGGCCCGCTCCGCTGCCGCGCGCGGCCGGCGCCGAAACGACCCGGCCAATTTCCGGCAGCGCATGGGCCGGCCCCTTGGCCAGTGGCGGCAACAGCCGTGCGCTGGCCAGCAGCTCGTTGCTGGCTTCATCAAAGCCCAGCAGATGCCAAGCCAACAGGTCAATGCCGTCCGGATCAAGGTAGACGCAGGCCTGCTCCACCACAAAGACCTGCGAGCGCAGCGCCAGCGATTGATACAGCGCCAGTGGGCTCAATTCTTTCAGTGGCGCACAGGTCCAGCGCAAGCCCATCAGACCAGCTTGACCAGTTGCTTGCCGAAGTTGCGGCCCTTGAGCAGGCCCAAGAAAGCCTCGGGCGCAGACGCGATCCCTTCGGACACCGATTCGCGGAACTTCAGTTTGCCGGTGGCGACCATGCCGCCCAGCTCCTTCAGCGCCTCGGGCCAAACCTCCATGTGCTCGCTGACGATAAAACCCTGAAACTTCATGCGGTTGACCAAGATCAGCTGCGGCGCGCTCATCGGAATCGGCTCACCGTTGTAGCCCGAGATCATGCCGCACATGGCGACGCGGCTGAAGGCATTGGCGCGCAACATCACCGCGTCCAGAATCATGCCGCCGACGTTCTCGAAATAACCGTCGATGCCGCTCGGGCAGGCCGCCTTCAGGGCGCCCGAGAGCGACTTCAGATCGCGGTGCTCTTTGTAGTCGATGCAGGCATCAAAACCCAGCTCTTCCACCACATAACGGCATTTCTCGGCGCCACCGGCCAGGCCCACCGCGCGCGCGCCGCGTGCCTTGGCCAGCTGACCAACGACCGAGCCAACTGCGCCGCTGGCGGCACTGACCACCACCGTCTCGCCGGCCTTGGGGTTGATGATCTTGACCAAGCCGTACCAGGCGGTCACGCCGGGCATGCCGACCGCGCCCAGATAAGCCGACAGCGGGATATGCGCGGTGTCCACCTTCTGGACCGCGCCGCGCTGGCTGGCGTCGACGACGAAATATTCTTGCCAACCGCCCATGCCGACCACCTTGTCGCCGACCGCAAAGGCCGCGTTTTTGCTGGCGACCACTTCGCCTGCGGTGCCGCCCAGCATCACCTCGTTCAAAGGCTGCGGCTGGGCATAGCTTTTGCCGTCATTCATGCGGCCGCGCATATAGGGGTCGAGGCTGAGGTAATGGTTGCGGATCAAGACCTGACCCTCGGCCAACTCGGGCACGGCAGTCTGCACCAGCTTGAAGTTAGCCGCAGTGGGCTCGCCTTGCGGGCGGGAGGCCAGCTGGATTTGGGTGTTTTGGCTAGTCATTGCGAAGGCTCCTGAGTTTGTTGCGCCCTTGATTGAAGCATGCTGCTGCGCAAGAATTCGTCCCAAGAGTGACAAAAACCTCCGCGCTTAAGTTTCTCAGCCAGCAGCCGACATCAGAACTGCTGCGTTCAGTGATGTGAGCAGAGCAATTATTTACGCACGCCATTTCAAGCCAGCCAGGAGTTAACCATGCGTCTTTCGGACTACAAGATCAACACCAAGTTGATCATTGCCTTCACCATCGTTGCGCTGATCGGTGCCTCGCTGGGCGCCTATGCCATCTTGAATATGAAACGCATCAACGACGCCGACACGCGGCTGTATGCGCAAGAGCTGGTGGGTCTGTCGCTGATGAAGGAGGCGAATTTCGAACGCCAGCGGATGATTGTGGCGATACGTGACGCCTTGATCGCCACTGACGCGGCGCTGCGTGACGACGCCTTCACACGCATTGGCAAGGCCCGCGAACAAAGCCAAACCTTGATGAACCAAGCCGCGCCGCTGTTCAGTACCGACGAGGGTCGCGCCGGCATGGCCAAGCTGAAGGAAGAATGGAGTGGCTATCTGGCTAGCGTGACCGAGATCGAGAAGTTGATCAAGGTGTCCGACATGGCAACCTCCAACCCGGCGCTGGTCTACCTGAAGGGCACGCTATTGCCAACGAGTAACCAGACCGGCGCGGCCATGACGGCCTTGTCCAAGCTGAAAGAAGTCGAGGCCAAGGAAGTCTCAGATGGCAACGACGCGCTCTATCAGCAGAGGTCAGGCGCGCGATGAAGCTCCCTATGTTCGCTTCCCTGGAGAATAAGAACTTCCGCGCGCTCTGGCTCAGCATGCTCTTCTTCTTCACGGCCATGCAGATGTCCTTTGTTGCCCAGGGCCTGCTGGTGTACAAGCTATCCAATACCGCAACATCTATCGCCGTCGTTGGGCAGGCCTGGGGCCTGACGCAGCTCCCTTCGTCGCTCATCGCCGGCGTTGCGGCCGACCGCCTGCCGAAGCGCTCGATGATCGTGTTCAGCCAGAGAACGATGGCGGTGACCGCGCTGATCACTGCTGTTCTGGCGCAGACCGGCGCGATCCAGGTCTGGCACCTCTTCGTTCTGGCGCTGGTGAACGGTGCAGTGTTTTCGTTTACCGTACCCGCTCGCCAGGCGTGGATTCCTGAGCTTGTCGGCGAAGGTCAGCTAATGAACGCAATCGCGTTGAACAGTGCGGCCTTTACCTTCACCGGCATCCTCGGCCCCGCGCTCGCTGCTGTCCTGATCGTCGTTCCCAAAGTCGATCTTGCTCAGATCTACTTCCTCATGGCGGGCTGCTACGTGATCGTCGTCCTGATGATTCTGCGTATCCC
>NZ_JANNMI010000334.1:0-1931 GCF_031397715.1 Roseateles sp. | reverse complement strand
CTGTTGATGGCGGACTTCGCCGCTTATGTGGACAAGCAGTTGGAAGTGGATGCGCTCTATGCGCAGCCCGAAGCCTGGGGTGAGAAGGCGATTTTGAATGTGGCCGGCATGGGGGATTTCTCCAGCGACCGCACGATTGCCGAGTACGTTGACCGCGTTTGGTCGGTCGCCAGCCTGGGCTGAACGCGATGTTGGCGCTCGCGGAACAGATCAGCCAGCAAGACCTGACCCTGTTGGCGCAAGGGCTGCACCCGCGGCCGTTTGAAGTGCTGGGCGCTCACCCGCTGGACAGTGGCGGCGTTCGCTTTGCCGTTTGGGCACCGAACGCCAGTGCCGTCAGCGTCGTGGGCGACTTCAACCACTGGGACGGCAGCCGCAACGCCTTGCAAGCGCTGGCGCAAGGCGGCATCTGGGCGGGCTTTGTGCCTGCCGCCGCCGTGGGCGATTTCTACAAATTCGAGCTGTTTGATGCCGGCGGCCAGCGCTTGCCCTTGAAGGCCGACCCGTTTGCCTTTGCCATGCAGCTGCGACCCGACACGGCCAGCATCGTCAGCGCCTTGGCGCCTCGCAAAGGCCTCACGCCAGCGCGCGCGGCCGCCAATGCGCGTTCGGCGCCGATCTCCATCTACGAAGTGCATGCCGCGTCCTGGCGGCGCGGCGCGGCGCAGTTCCCGACCTGGGACGAGTTGGCCGAGCGCCTGCCGGCCTATGCGGCCGACATGGGCTTCACTCATCTGCAGCTGATGCCGATCAGCGAACACCCATTTGATGGTTCCTGGGGCTATCAAACGCTGGGCCTGTATGCGCCCAGCGCGCGCTTCGGCCCGCCCGAGGGCTTGGCCCGTTTCGTGGCGGCCTGCCATGCGCGTGGCCTGGGGCTGCTGCTGGACTGGGTGCCGGCGCATTTCCCCTCGGATGCCCATGGGCTGGCCAACTTTGATGGCACGCAGCTGTATGAATATGCCGACCCGCGCGAGGGCTTCCATCGCGACTGGAACACGCTGATCTACAACTTTGGCCGCAACGAGGTGCGCCAGTTCCTGGTCGGCAATGCCTTGTATTGGATCGAGCGCTGGGGCGTCGACGGCCTGCGCGTTGATGCGGTCGCGTCCATGCTGTACCGGGACTACTCGCGCCCGACCGGCGAGTGGATTCCCAATGTCGACGGCGGGCATCAGAACTATGAGGCGATCGCGCTCTTGCGCCGCATGAATGAGCAGTTAGGCAAGCATGCGCCCGGCACCATCACGGTGGCCGAGGAGTCGACCAGTTTTCCCGGTGTCTCGGCACCGGCCTCGGCCGGTGGCCTAGGCTTCCACTACAAATGGAATATGGGCTGGATGAACGACACGCTGGCCTATATGCGTGAAGACCCGATTCACCGGCGCTGGCACCATGACAAGATGACGTTCGGCTTGGTCTACGCGTTCAGTGAAAACTTTGTGCTGCCGCTCTCGCATGACGAGGTCGTGCATGGCAAGGGCTCGATGTTGGGAAAAATGCCCGGCGACGCCTGGCAGAAGTTCGCCAATCTGCGCGCCTATTACGGCTTTATGTGGGGCCATCCGGGCAAGAAGCTCTTGTTCATGGGTCAGGAGTTTGGCCAGCCGAGTGAATGGAATCATGACGCCGAGTTGCCTTGGGAGCTGCTGGAGCAGCCCGCGCACGCCGGGCTGCAGCGCCTGGTGCGCGATCTCAACCAGCTCTACCGCCAGCAGCCGGCGCTGCACCGGCTTGACTGCGAGGCGGACGGGTTTGAGTGGTTGGACGCGGCAGACGAGGAGCAATCGGTGTTGGCCTGGATGCGCAAAGATGGCTCGGCCCCGCCGGTCTTGCTTGTTTGCAACTTCACCCCGGTGCCGCGTCTGGATTACCGCCTCGGCGTGCCGGCCGGCTTTGCGCAATGGCGCGAAGCGCTCAACACCGATGCC
>NZ_JANNMI010000312.1:0-10286 GCF_031397715.1 Roseateles sp. | reverse complement strand
AGGCCGGCGCGTCGCTGCCCCAGTCCGAGCCCTACAGCGATGTTTGGGTGCAGGGCGTCATCGACGCGCTGTGCGATCTGTCCAGCAAAGACGCCTTGACCGGCTTGGTCAACCGGCGCAGTTTCGAGATGGCCCTGGCCCGCGAGGTCGACCGGGTGGCCCGCTCGGGTGAATCGGCCCTGCTGCTGGCGGTTGACATTGACCACTTCAAGGCCGTCAACGACACCTACGGCCATGCGGCCGGCGACTTGGTCATCAAGGCCGTGGCCAATGCCTTGAATCAGGTGGTGCGGCCGATGGACACGGTGGCCCGCGTCGGCGGTGAGGAATTCGGCATCGTGCTGCCCAAATGCGCGTCCAGCTTCGGCGCCATGGTGGCCGAACGTTTGCGTGAGCGGGTTTCAGAGTTGCGCGTCGAGGTCGCCTCGGGGCAGATTTTGGCGGTAACGATCAGCTTGGGCGGTGCATTTGCGCCGCAGTGGGTGCGGTCGTCATCGCTGCTCTGGATGGAGCGCGCCGATCGCCAGCTTTACCGTGCCAAGGCCGAGGGACGAAATCGTGCTTGCCTTGAAACCCAAATTGAATCCTTGGTCAGTGCCGAGGAAAAGGGCATGTTGTTTGCAGTAACGCAACAGGACAGCGAATGATTACGACGACAACAGACCCTGCTGCTATCAGCCCAAGCGCCTTTTCGCCGGGGTCCTCCCGCCCCGTCACGGGCCGCGGCGGCGCCCGCACGCTGGCCGTGACCAGCGGCAAAGGCGGCGTTGGCAAGACCTTTGTGACCGCCAATTTGGCCGCGGCCTTGGCCATGCGGGGCCAGAAAGTGCTGGTGCTGGACGCCGATCTGGGCCTGGCCAATTTGGATGTGGTGCTGAACTTGCATCCCAAGCTGACGCTGCACGATGTGTTCACCGAGAAGGCGACCTTGGAGCAGGCGATTTTGCCGGCCCCTTGTGGCTTCTCGGTCTTGCTGGCTGGCTCGGGCATGGTCGAGTATTCGCGTCTGACGCCCGATGTGCGTGACAAGCTGCTGCATATTCTTGAGCTGGTCAAACCGCGCTTTGACTGGGTGTTGCTGGACACCGGCGCCGGGATTTCGGACGTCGTGTTGTTCTCCATTTCGATGGCGGCCGATGTGCTGGTGGTGGCCACGCCGGAGCCCACGTCCCTGACCGATGCCTATGCCACCATCAAGGTGCTGGCCACGCAGCAAGGCCGGCGCGAGGTCGGTTTGCTGGTCAACCAGGCCAACCGGGTTGGTGAAGGCAAGCTGATTTGCGGCCAGTTGCAACAAGTCTTGCAACGCTTTGTCGGCTTACAGCCCGGGCATTCCTTCAAGCTGGAATTGATGGGTGAGGTCAAGAGCGATCAGGCGGTGCGCCAAGCCGTGCTCAAGCGTCAGCTGGTGCTTGAGCATTACCCCGGCAGCGACGCTGCGCAGGCCATCAAGGCCCTGGCGAACAAACTGCTGGCCTGAGACTACTCTGGCCTAAGCCGGCCGCCATTTTGGTCGACCGCTTAGGCCACGTGTTTAGGCCACGTGTTCAGGCCACGTGTTGAAGCAGGACCATCAACGCGCCGCTGCCGCCGTCGCTGGCACGCGCCTGCACAAAGCCCAGCACCTGCTGCTTTTGCACCAGCCAGCGCCGCACGCGTGCCTTCAAGACCGGTTCGCGGCCGGGTGAGCCATGGCCCTTGCCATGCACCACGCGCACGCAGCGCAAGCCCCGGCGGGCGCAGTCCTGCACAAAGGTGCCCAGCGCCTCGCGAGCTTGGTCGGTGCGCAGGCCATGTAAATCAAGCTGGGCCTGCAAGCTCCAATGGCCGCGGCGCAACTTGCGCAGCACTTCCTGGCTGATTTCGGGCCGCCGAAAGGACAGGCTGTCGTCGGTCTCCAGCAGCGACTCCACGTCGAAATCATCCGATAAGGCCTGCTGCATGACCAGGCGTTCATCGGCCGCGCGTTGCAGTGGTTCGGTCGACGGCAGGATCCGGTGCAACGCTGCATGCGTCTGCACCGGCAAGGGCGTGATGGCGCCAACGCTGAGTTCGAACAAGCGCCACTCCTGATCCGCCGCCAGCAGCGCAGCGGCCAGCCGTGCGGCCTGCTCTTCGGCCGCCTGGCGGCGCTGCGCCAGCTCACGCTGAAACAATTTGAGCTCTTGCAGGCTGTGCAGGGTTGGGGTGGCTGGCGGCTTCACATCAGCCCCCGTTCGGCCATTGAAATCACCTCGCCCGCGCCGACCACCAGATGGTCAAGCACGCGCATATCGACCAAGGCCAGCGCCGACTTCAGGGTCTGGGTCAGCAACTCGTCCGAGCGCGATGGTTCGGCCACGCCCGACGGGTGGTTATGCGTCAAGATCACGGCAGCAGCCCCCAACTCCAGCCCGCGCTTGACGATTTCTCTGGGATAGACCGAGGTTTGCGTGAGGCTGCCGCGAAACATTTCCTCCATCGCGATCAGCCGGTGCTGGGCATCCAAAAACATCACCGCGAAGACTTCATGCGGCAGGCCGGCCAGCTTGAGGCGGATGTATTGCTTGACAGCGTCGGGTGCGTCGAACACCGGGCGCTGCGCCAATTCTTGCAGCAGTGAGCGGCGGGCGATCTCCAGCACGGCCGCGATTTCAGCCCGTTTGGCCGGCCCCAAACCCTTGACGGCTCCCAGGTCTGCCACACTCGCGTGCAGCAATCCATGCCAGCCACCGAACTGATCAAGCAGGTTTTGCGCCAGCTGCAGCACCGGTGTGCCGGCCATGCCGGTGCGCAGCAGAAGCGCCAGCAGCTCGGCGTCGGCAAGCGCTTGCGGGCCGCGCGCGAGCAGTTTTTCGCGCGGCCTAGCGTCGGGGGGGAGGTCGGTCAGAGGCATGAGAAAACGGCAATTCGGTGGGTTTGTTGCGGGGCGTCTGCGCGGGTCGCGCGTGCACAGGCCCTAAAATCCATTCAGTCTAGTCACCATTGTCCCCATGAATCTCATCCAAGCCGGATCCTTTTTGACCTTGCACTACCGTTTGGCCGGTCCAAACGGCAGCGATGTGATCAATACCTTTGCCGACAAACCCGCCACGCTGTCGCTGGGCAGCGGGCAGTTGTCGCCCGCCATCGAGGCCCGGCTGATCGGCTTGGCCGAGGGCGTGCGCATGCAAATCGAGCTGGCGCCGGGCGAAGCCTTTGGTGAGCACAACCCGCAGCTGCTGCAGCGCGTCAAGCTGAGTCTGTTGCATGAGCTGGGTGACCCGGACGAGCAGTACAGCGTCGGCGACGTGATTCAGTTCCCGACCCCTGACGGCCAGGGCAGCTACGCCGGCAGCGTGCGCGAAATCGGCCCCGGTTGGCTGCTGTTCGACTTCAACCATCCGCTGGCGGGCCAGCCGGTCAGCTTTGAAGTCCATGTGATCGGGGTGCTGTGAAATGAGCGACGCCTTGTTGTCAAACCCGCAAGAAGTCTTGCTGGCCGAACCGCGCGGCTTTTGCGCCGGTGTAGACCGCGCGATCGAAATCGTCGAGCGCGCGCTGGTGAAGTTTGGCTCGCCGATCTATGTGCGCCATGAAATCGTGCACAACACCTATGTGGTCAACGATCTGAAGTCGCGCGGCGCCATCTTCATCGAAGACCTGGCCGAGGTGCCGCCCGGTGCCACCCTGGTATTCAGCGCTCACGGGGTCAGCCAGGCGGTGCGCGCCGAAGCGGCCGAGCGTGGTTTTCAGGTCTTTGATGCCACCTGCCCCTTGGTCACCAAGGTGCATGTGGAAGTGGCCAAGCTGCACCGCGAGGGCTATGAGTTCATCATGATCGGCCACAAGGGCCACCCCGAGGTCGAGGGCACCATGGGCCAGCTCAGCGAGGGCATTTATCTGGTGGAAGAGGCGAGCGATGTGGCCCATGTGCGCGTCAAAGACCCGAGTAAGCTGGCGGTGGTGACGCAAACCACACTCAGCGTTGACGATGCGGCCGCGATCTTGCTGGCGGTGAAAAAGCATTTCCCGCAGGTGCGCGAACCGAAGAAGCAAGACATCTGCTACGCCACGCAAAACCGCCAGGATGCGGTCAAGGTCTTGGCGCCGCAGGTGGATGTGGTGATCGTGGTCGGCAGCCCGACCAGTTCCAACAGCAACCGGCTCGCCGAGCTGGCCCAGCGCCTGGGCACACCCGGCTACATGGTCGATGCGGCCGATGATCTCAAGCCCGAATGGCTGGAGGGCCGCGCCCGTGTCGGCCTGACCGCCGGCGCGTCGGCGCCCGATGTGCTGGTGCAAGCCGTCATCCAGCGCCTGCGCGAGCTGGGCGCCACCACGGTGCGCAGCCTGCCTGGCGTGGAGGAGCATGTGCGCTTCCCACTGCCCAAGGGCCTGGGCGACAAGTCGATGGCTGACCTCAGCAGCTCGCGATCCTGAACTTTGCGCCCTCTGCTTTGATGCGGCGCCGGACATAGGCGCCGTTTTGCATTCATAGAATCACGACCCAACAAGGAACCCATATGCTGGACATTACCCTGCTGCGCAAGGACCTCGACGCTGTCGTGGCGCGCCTGAGCACCCGCAAGAACCCGCAAGCGTTCCTGGACATTGAGCGTTATGTGGCGCTGGAAACCGAGCGCAAGGGCGCGCAAATGCGCACCGAAGAA
The DNA here is from genome assembly GCF_031397715.1 of Roseateles sp. GTDB lineage: Bacteria > Pseudomonadota > Gammaproteobacteria > Burkholderiales > Burkholderiaceae_C > Paucibacter_A. The sequence goes on along the minus strand of NZ_JANNMI010000312.1, from coordinate 5,655 downwards.
CTGCAAAGCCGCCGCAACGCGCTGTCCAAACAAATTGGCATGTTGAAGGGCAAGGGCGAAGACGCCTCGGCGCAGATGCTCGAAGTGGCCGGCATTGCCGAAGGCTTGAAGGCCGGCGCCGAGCGGCTCGACGCTATCCAGCAAGAACTAGGCACCATGCTGATGAGCGTGCCCAATCTGCCGCACGAGAGCGTGCCGGTGGGGACCGATGAGGCCGGCAATGTGGAAGTGCGCCGTTGGGGCACCGCCCGCGTGTTCGATTTCGAGCTGCGCGATCACGTCGACATTGGTGCAGCGCTGGGACTTGACTTCGATACCGCGGCCAAGCTCAGCGGCTCGCGTTTCAGCTTTTTGCGCGGCAAGATGGCCAAGCTGCACCGTGCTTTGGCGCAGTTCATGCTTGACACGCAGACCGAAGAGCATGGCTACACCGAGTGCTACACGCCCTATATCGTCAATCGCGAGGTGCTCGAAGGTACCGGGCAATTGCCTAAGTTCAAGGAAGACATGTTCTGGGTCTTGCGCGGTGGCGATGATGAAGCCGAGGAGCAGTACCTGATCTCCACCGCCGAGATTTCGCTGACCAACTCGGTGCGCGAGCAACTCCTTGACGCAGCTGACTTGCCCATCAAGCTGACCGCACACAGCCCTTGCTTCCGCTCCGAAGCGGGCAGTGCCGGGCGCGACACCCGCGGTCTGATCCGCCAGCACCAGTTCGACAAGGTCGAGATGGTGCAGATCGTGCATCCGGATAAGAGCTATGAAGCACTGGAAGAGATGGTCGGCCATGCCGAGGCCATTTTGCAGAAGTTGGAACTGCCTTACCGCGTGCTAACGCTGTGTACCGGCGACATGGGCTTTGGTTCAACCAAGACCTATGACCTCGAAGTCTGGGTGCCGGCGCAGGGCGTGTTCCGCGAAATCAGCTCGTGCTCCAACTGCGAAGCCTTCCAGTCACGCCGCATGCAGACGCGTTTCAAGAATGCGCAGGGCAAGAACGAACTCGTGCACACCTTGAACGGCTCCGGCCTGGCGGTGGGCCGCACCTTGGTCGCCGTGCTGGAGAACTATCAAAACGCCGACGGCAGCATCACCGTGCCGGCGGTCTTGCGGCCCTATATGGGTGGCCTGGAAATTCTGAGCGCCTGAGCAAAAAAGACAGCGCTTTTAAAGGCCGGCTGAAAGTTCAGCTATAATAGTAGGCTTACTCGCGAACAAACCACCGCGAGCGCCCAAATTACCGGAGAGGTGGCAGAGTGGTTGAATGTACCTGACTCGAAATCAGGCGGGCGGAAACGCCTCGGGGGTTCGAATCCCCCCCTCTCCTCCAATAAAGAAAGAGCCCCAAAGCGAAAGCTTCGGGGCTTTTTTCTTTTTAAATCAATAAGTTAGCATTGTTCTTGTTGAGGTCTAGCTTGGCTGTTTGTCAGAATTCCTGACCTATTGCGCCGAACTTACTTGCTCGCCCGGTGAAATTTCGGTGAAATGCACTCATGACGAAATCAACCAAAAGGCCGAAGCGTGGTGTCCAGGTCCTCAAGCGAGCCGAAGGCCCTGTGTATCGAGTACAAGTTATCCGCCGCGGGCGAACGCTGCTCGACGAGACCTTCCAGACTCATTCCGATGCGAATGATGCGAGGGATATGGCCGTGGCAGCTGCAGCTGCAGCGCGGGGCATAGATTGGGCATTGGCGGGCGTTGACGTCGCAAAAATGACTCTGGAACGTGCTTTTTCAATCATGCTGGAGGAGCACTCTGTCTGTGAAGTCACGCACTACAACGATGGTCTGAGAGTTGGCCGCCTGCTATCGTATTTTCCGCAAGGCATCAAGGTAGGGGAACTATCTGGAGCGCATCTTCGTCAGTTGTCGAAGGATTGGCTGAGGCCGAAAAAAAGATGTGCTGGCAAAGATGACGGCGGCCGAGCGTAAAGAGGCGCTTTCCGGTCGAGTGGGTGATAGCAGCGTGCGGCAGTATTTGGCCGTTATCAGCAAGACCTATCGAATTTTGCAAAAGTCGCGGGACTATAACGGACCAAATCCGGCCAAAAATGTTGTTTGGCCGGCGGTGGATCGGGCTTTGAATCACGAAGAGCGCTATATCCCTGACGACGTGCTGGCAAATTTGCTTCGAACCGCTAGGCGGTTGGAATCTGAGGGCTGGACGTCGACCGTTGGGAAATACGGCAGCCCTAGACGATTCATGCTGAAACCGGGGTCTACCACCTTATTCGGTTTTTTGGCAGTTGCGGGAACTCGATTGAGTGAGGCGCAGCGGATAACGGTCCGTGGGGCTCAAGAGCAGTTTCTGTCAATTAATATTACAAAAAACGGAAATAGTCGAACTATTCCTCGCCTTCCGGCAATCACGCGGGTGCTGGAAAGGCGATTGGAGGAAATGCGTGATTACGTGCAATCGGACTATAGACTTTGGCATGAAGTTGATTCTCCAAATACTAAAATGGATACACGTCAGGCATGGAATGTATTAATGAAAGAAATGGATATAAATTATCGCCTGCACGATCTCAGGCACACCGCTGTGTCGAATTTATTCTTGAAAACTGACCTCCGCGATCAGGAAATTATGCTGATAACGGGTCATCTGTCACCTTCGGTCATGGCTCGTTATGCGCATTTGCGCTCGGCAAAACTGGCCGAACGTTGTAAAGATGTTGGTTTAGGATTGGAGTTTTAAATGAACGACGAGCTTCTAAAGATAGCAGTTTGGCAACCGGCGTGAACAGTGCCGAGCACAGCTCCCAATTCAAATAATAGGACTACGTCCGTGCATTTGTGAAGTCGGAGTCTGACGGACTAACCGCAGGCCGAGACCCCAGTTTCGGCGCGCAGCGCGTAGTACCCCCGTCTTGGGCTGGCGCCAACGCGGTGGACGGCATTTGGTTTGTTGCTCTTGTCCTTAATTTCGACATCCAGAAGGGGCGAAAAGAGTCGACTTTCAATTGAAAGTCAATTCGTTTAGACAAAAAAATTCCCATGATCTACATGGGCATTTACTTTTGCTAATGGCGGAAACTGTGAGAAAAAAACTCACTTCCATCAAAGCCCAGTAAATTCGGGTGTTCTAGAGGTTTCTTGGGATCGATTTTGTCATACCTTCTTGGCATAGTCAAACGGGCCCCAGCCGGGCCAAGATGGCTGGAAAATTCGAGGCCCAGTTTTTCACAATTCGAGTTCCGGTCGCAACAACTGTTGGCGCCGACCCACAGCTGAGCAGCCTCGCCGACATTTGAGTAAGCCAGTGTTTGCGACAAGATCATCCGCGGCCATGCAGGTTTGCGATCTATATGCATGGTTCACCAGATCGTCGGCACCGACGCGCAAAGTGGCTCAAATTCGCCTCGGCGCCAACACTGTTTCGAGTTAACTTCGAGCGTGCGCGGGGTGAAGCTGCGGTGTTTATTCAAGGGCGGCGGGTTGGGAGAAAAATTAATCTTCCCAACCAAATTTCACCGACAGACATTAAGTTTAACGGAGCCGCCGTCTGAGTGCAGTGACTTGTTATCATGTTATTTTCTAGACATAATTTTTGCGGCGGCAACACCCAAGCATTCTTCGAATGTAATTCCACCTTTTTTCTCCTTCTCTAAACAATATTTACCAACATCGAACTTAGGGTTTGTAGCATCTATATCACCGTATGCTCCATACGCCGTCGACTCTCTAGGGGTGTAAGGTTCAGATGATTGTGGTGGTGATGGTAGTGGCGATGGCGTTGGCGTTGGCGTTGGCGTTGGCGATATTGCTTCAGTCATGCCAGTTGGCGTTATCAAGGAATGCTTTTCGGTCTCTGTTGTTGAAGTAATTGCGGCAAGCGCAAAGAATCCAATTGCTGATAACCCAGCAGCCACGCCAATAAACCTGACAAAAAACTTCTGCTTTAATTTCAGCTCATTTTTTCTTATTAATTCCTCACGTTTCTTGAGCGCTTTTTCCAGCTCCTTTAGCTCCGCTTCTTTCTTGTATACCCAGCTTTCCATTTTCCTCTGCTGGTTTTCATCATGTTCCCTTTTGAGGGACGCTGCTTTTTCAATTATTTCATCTTTCTTTTTGCCAACCTCGTCAAGATAGCCCGCCGCTTTTCCTTTTAAATCATTAATCATGCTCATCTATTAGCATCCTAAGAGGTATAATTGTGTTGCCAGATAAATTGGTTTCTCAAATTCAAGTGACCCGACTCTTGCTGAGTAAAGGGGGGGCTACGCTCTGTGGAACCGAAATACATAATCGTTTCCATTCAGTTCAGCTACCTCACCGATTAAGTCATCTCTGATGAAGAAATCCTTGTTCTTTATCTCGCTGGCGTCTTCACCCGCTTGCACTCGATTAGCTTCTGTAGTCTTGACGATTACGAGACGAACTTTTGCCTTTGTGAGAAACGCTTGAGCCAAATTCCTTCGGAATTCGTCGTTTCCGTGCCCTGACCATCTATTTAATGAATCTGCGAACTCCATTGTTCCGGGCTCGCTCTTGCGATAATGGTGATCCCAGATGCTAACAACTAGAGATCCATCAGGGAGCCAAGCGGAAACTGACCATTGCTGATTCTTGAGCTTTGCGCCATAGCTTGCGAAAGCCGCTGTGATTCCGAGTTTGGCCATTTGGGGTTGCTCGCTCTGACAGGTAACGTAGAAAAAACTTATTCCGCCGCCTCAAGAGAACGACTGTCCGCCTCGAATGAAATCGCATCCACCATCTTGGGTAGTGAGGTCTAGTGGCAATGCGAACTAATTCGAGTGCATGAATGTGTGCAGATTATGTACTGCCGTCGCGTCCTTTTTCTATGGGCAAGTCCACGGGACAGGCGGCTTTGACCCAGTTCGAATAATTCTGCCCCGGCCGAGCATTATGAGAACGCAAATGTCAGCAGTTGCCATTTTTCTGACCGAATCCGAAAGCCAATGTTGATCGTCGGCAACGGGCACTTTTCAGTCCCCGTTGCGGGACATGCTGGGTTTGTATTGCTAATCCTGGTAAGTGACTGCTGCAGTAGTCACTTTTCGTTTTTTGAGCTTACTTATTGACGAAGTGACTACCGCACTAGTCACTTTCACCGCTCAACTAGCATTCAACTTTCAACCGTTGAAACCTGCTGCTGTCCGTCCTTGCAGAGCCATGCGTGTCGCATCGAAAACCCTAGTGGCCGTCGATGCTCTGCTCGAAAAAACTGGCGCACTCAAATTTCGGCGCGTTGGCTCAGCTCAGAGTTGGCGCCAACAGATACTCGGCGACGCGCGAGCTATTTGTCAAGCGGTCCCCAGTTTCAGCGCAACGTTATCAACTGCGGCATCGCGTCAGCGCCGCTCCAAATGATTGCGTTCTGCTCCCACTTTGTGCCCAGCGTCTTGGCGGCTTCCAAAGTCAAGCCAAAGATCAGATAGCTCACCTCACCGGGGTGCTGGTTCGACGGATGCTGGCCAATCCCCTCGACGCTGGCGAGGCTCCGCGTGCGAAGCTCTGCGGCCAGATCCAAATTGCGCTGGGTGTTGACGCCGTGTTGGCGCCGACCGAATATTGAGCCACTTTTAGGGGTTGTGCCGACCCAAAATTGAGCCAGGTGTTTCACCTACTCTGCTGCTTTTTTAAGCGGCGGGGTGCAAGGAGTGATCACCATGGACATGATTGGCAAGATCCG
>NZ_JANNMI010000299.1:0-8270 GCF_031397715.1 Roseateles sp. | reverse complement strand
AGCACCCGGTTGTCGGTGATCATCTTCTCGGCCTTGCTGAACTGGCCCGAGCCGCGCTGCGGGTACCCGCAGCACAGGTAGCCCGGTGGCAGCACGGTCTGCACGCCGGCATGCCACAGCATGGCCTGTGTCGCCAGGCCGACCTGGCTGAACAGGCGTTCGCTGCCGCATCCGGGGAAGTAGAAGACGGCCTCGGTGTCGGCGGTGGTGGCCTGCGGGTTGCGGATGATGGGGACGTAGTCCTTGTCCTCGATGTCCAAGAGCGCGCGCGCGGTCTTCTTGGGCAGGCCGCCGGGCAGCTTCTTGTTGATGACGTGAATCACCTGCTCCTTGATGGGTGCTGCGCCAACCGTGGCGCGCGGCGCCGCCGTTTGCTTCTTGGCGAAACGCTTCAAAACATCGTGAGCCAGGCGCTGCGCCTTGAAGCCGACGCCGACCATGGCCGCCCGCACCAGCTTGATGGTCTGCGGGTTGGTGGCGTTCAGCATGAACATCGCCGCCGCATTACCGGGCCGCCAGGTTTTCTGGCCCATCTTGCGCAAGAGGTTGCGCATATTCATGGTCACATCGCCGAAGTCGATGTTGACCGGACAGGGGCTCAGGCATTTGTGGCAGACCGTGCAATGGTCGGCCACGTCCTCAAACTCCTGCCAATGCTTGATCGAGATGCCGCGGCGGGTTTGTTCCTCGTACAAAAAAGCCTCGACCAGCAGCGAGGTGGCGAGGATCTTGTTGCGCGGTGAATAGAGCAGATTGGCACGCGGCACATGAGTGGCGCAGACCGGCTTGCACTTGCCGCAGCGCAGGCAGTCCTTGATCGAATCGCTGATCGCGCCGATATCGCTCTGCTGCATGATCAGCGACTCATGGCCCATCAAGCCAAAGCTGGGCGTGTAGGCATTCGTCAAATCAGCCGGGTTCACACCACCGCGCAAGAGCTTGCCCTTGTTGAAGCGACCCTCAGGGTCGACCTTGGCCTTGTAGCCGGCAAAACCCGCTAACTCCGAGTCCAGCATGAACTCCAGCTTGGTGATGCCGATGCCATGCTCGCCCGAGATCACACCGTCGAGGCTGCGTGCTAGCACCATGATGCGGGCAACGGCCTCATGCGCCGTCTGCAGCATCTCGTAGTTGTCCGAGTTGACGGGGATGTTGGTGTGCACATTGCCGTCGCCGGCATGCATATGCAGGGCGATCCAGACGCGGCCGCGCAAGACCTCCTTGTGGATGCGTTTGCACTCGTCGAGGATGGGCGCAAATGCGCCGCCGTTGAAGATCAGCTCCAGCGGCTTGAGGATCTCGGCCTTCCAGGAGGCGCGCAGGCTGTGGTCTTGCAGCTGATCAAAGAAGCTGCGCGCGTCGGCCTGCTCGGCGTCCAGCCCATCCAGCCAGCGCCGCCATTGACCGCCGACGCCGTCCAATAGCGCCAGCGCTTGCTGCACCCTGTCGCCCAGCAGCTCGGCGCTGGGGATATCGCCGGCGTCGTCGCTGCGGCCCAGCGGCAGGCTGCTCTGCAAGAACCACGTCTTCAGTGCCCCCACGAAGGCGAGCTTGTTGCGCAGGCTCAGCTCGATATTGATGCGCTCGATGCCCAGCGTGTACTCGCCCATGCGCGGCAGCGGAATCACCACGTCCTCGTTCACCTTGAAGGCGTTGGTATGCCTGGAGATCGCCGCCGTGCGCTTGCGATCGAGCCAGAACTTCTTGCGCGCATCGGGTGAGATGGCCACAAAGCCCTCGCCGTGGCGGCCATTCGCCAGCCGCACCACCTCGGAGGTGGCACGCGCCACCGCGTCGGCGTCCTCGCCGACGATGTCGCCGACCAAGACCATCTTGGGCAGGCCGCCCGAGGACGCGCCGGCCAGATTGGCGCGCTTGCTCTTGGTGCTGTAGCCCACCGCCTTCAGATAACGGTCATCCAGATGCTCCAGGCCGGCAAGAACAGCGCCGCCGGGCCGCAGGCTTTCGGCGAACATGTAGTCCCGGATGTCGACGATCGCCGGCACGCAGTCCTTGGGATTGCCAAAAAACTCCAGGCAGACGGTGCGGACATGTGCCGGCATTTTGTGCACGACCCAGCGCGCGCTGGTGATCAGGCCGTCGCAGCCCTCTTTCTGGATGCCGGGCAGGCCGGCCAGGAATTTGTCGGTGACGTCCTTGCCCAGGCCTTCTTTGCGAAAGGTGCTGCCGGGGATGTCGAGGCGCTCGGTGCGCTCCAGCTTTGTTCCCGAAGCGTCGAAGTAACGCAGCTCGAAGCTGGCCGTGGCCACATCATGGATCTTGCCCATATTGTGGTTCAGCCTTGTGACCTCCAGCCACTTGGCATCCGGCGTCACCATGCGCCAGGATGCGAGGTTATCCAGCGCCGTACCCCACAGCACGGCCTTCTTGCCGCCGGCATTCATCGCCACATTGCCGCCGACGCAGGAGGCCTCGGCCGAGGTCGGGTCGACGGCGAACACAAAGCCATGTTGTTCGGCCAGGTCGGCGACGCGTTGCGTGACCACGCCGGCCTCGCTCCAGATCGTCGCCACCTCGCGGTCCATGCCGGGCAGGGTCAGCATCTCGACGCCGCGCAAGCCTTCCAGCTTTTCGGTGTTGATGACGGCGCTGTTCCAGACCAGGGGAATGGCGCCGCCGGTGTAGCCGGTGCCGCCGCCGCGCGGGATGATGGTCAGACCGAGCTCGATACAGCCCTTGACCAGGCGCGCCATCTCGGCCTCGGTGTCCGGGGTCAAGACGACGAATGGGTACTCGACCCGCCAGTCGGTCGCGTCGGTGACGTGCGAGACGCGCGAGAGACCGTCGAACTTGATATTGTCCTTGGCGGTGGTTTTACCCAGCAGCTTGGTGGCACGCCGACGCAGCTCGGCCACGGCGTCGAACTGAGCGGCAAAGCCGGCAATCGCGCCGCGCGCCGCGCTCAATAGCTCACCGACCGATTGATCGCGCAAGGCATCGGTACTCGGGTCGCGGCGCAGTTCGACCTCGTGCAGCCGGTGCTCCAGTGCCTCGATCAAGAGGCGTCGGCGCTTCGGGTTGTCCAGCAAATCGTCTTGCAAATAGGGGTTGCGCTGCACCACCCAGATATCACCGAGCACCTCGTACAACATGCGCGCCGAGCGGCCGGTGCGGCGCTCCTGGCGCAGCTGATTGAGCAGCTCCCAGGCGGGGGCGCCGAGCAGGCGGATGACAATCTCGCGGTCCGAGAACGAGGTGTAGTTGTACGGAATCTCGCGCAGGCGTGGCGCAGGCGGTGCAGCATGGGCGAGGGTCAGGTCTTGTGTCGGGACAACAGACATCAGCGGAAGCGGTGCATTCATGGCGGCCGGGCGCGTTGGAGCACCCATGGTTGGCTGCTGAGCGGGCATCTGGACAGACCCGCTCAACAAGGCTGAGAATTTTTTTTGCAAGAGTGCGGCTGGGCTTGTGGCTCCGCGCTTGCTGATCTGAGCCGAACTGCAGGGAATACCCCATGCACCCCGGGCGCCGATCGTACCGCAGCGCAGCAATCCGGCCGGCAGCCCAGGGCTAAGACCTTCAATGTTTTTGGCGATGCCAGCACAGAAGCGGTTGGCCAACTGCTACATCTCTCACCAAATTGGGCAAGTCAAATTTTTAGGTGCCCGAGCGCCGACCCTCAAAAGCCAACTTAACTTCACCTGTGCACATCAGATTTTTTGGAATTCATTAGAGGCCAAGCCTGTTGTTAAGGACATCAAGGAATAGCATGGCCGCCAAGTAAAACATCATCAGAGCTGTCCCAGTATCCAACGCGCGCCAAGCCAAGCGGGTCTGGAACAATATTCTAAATCGGGTACTCCCATAAGCCAGCGCGTTGAACCAGACCAAGGAAGCAGCCATCGCGCCAAGAGCGAAAGGCAATTTCTCGCTTTGTATTTTCCCGCCCCCAATAGCACCAATGATCACCACGGTATCAATCCACGCATAGGGATTGGCAAAAGCCAGCACCATAGCCGTTCGCATCAGGCCAGGGGCGGATGCTCCTAAAGCAGATAGTTCCATCGGCATGGACGTATCTCGCAGGGCCGCGAACAAGCGCCCAGCTCCAAACCAAACCAAATATAGTCCACCGCCAAGCAGCAAGGCCGACATGGCCCTCTTATTTTCCTCAAGGTAGGCGCCAATGCCGGTCATCCCCACGGCAATCAAAAAGACATCGGCAAACACAAAGAGCCAGACTATCCGCCAAATTATTATCCCACTGAGCCCATGCTGCAAGATCAAGCTATCTTTGGGTCCAATTGCGGAAAATAGTCCAAAGCCGATAACAAAGCCTTCGACAAAAATTATGCTGGGTAGTGCTGGCATAAATCAACAGGTCAAGCTGAAGTTTCAATATTGGCAAGTTCCAAAATTCGATTTCCGAATTCGGTGTGCCGCTCATTAATAAACTTCAAAATACTTAATGGTGCCTTACGGTAAAAGCCAAACAAGTTCTGATTCACATTTGGATTGGTGAAGTAGATCAGCGAGCTTCGTTCCACGCTATGGTGCGGCATCAACACCGCATGGTAGCTGGCGGGAATCGCCTGGTCTGATAGCTCCGTGAGAAGTGACCCAGAGAGAACAGCAAGTTCGTTCTTCAATAGCCGGACGGGTTCGATCGCCTGACCTTTAACTAAAACCAGACCGTCGTGTGTTGGCTTGATAAACGAGAGCAGGTGCCCATCCTCGTGAGGATTCTGAGCGAATCGTCTCTTTGTGCTTTGCTCTTTTGCGCTATATGCGCACAACTGCAAGTATGACGCGGAGCGCATCATATTCAGGGGTTGCGCATCGAATGCGACGCATATTTCCCGCATGATCGCCTCCGCCATCTGGCTAATTTCGGCCTCATAGGCCTGAACAGCTTGCATAAAGCTGCTTTGAACAAATGGATGGTGGAGCCGCTTTGAGAGGTTGGAAGGCCAATAGAAAAAACGCTCACAAAGATCGGGTTGGCGATTTTCTATGGAGAACTCGCTGCCAAATGGTAGAAATCCGTCAGTGTCCCCTGAAAAGCTAAAATCTGTTCTTGTTGACTCAGCAATCGTGCGAAACGTACCTGTCAGATACGTGAAGTTGGCCAAAAGCTCAGGCGACATTTGGATGGTCGCAAAACCAGTGCCGATGATGGCATTGTTGGATTTTTTATAGTCAATCATGATTTTCCCCCTGTAAATGTGAATTGGCACCGACTTGTGTCGGTGAAAGAACTGGAAGCAAAATGGCTTGACACGACAGCGACACAATTGAGTTGTACTCCACATGCAGCTTCGAACCGATTTCCAGAACGGCCCATTCTTATTGATTCGCGACATAAGGAGGTTCTCTTTGGCGTACACTTTGTCTACTTTGGTGGATAGCATCAACATGCGTGATCCGCTGCATAAGGTCAGAGTGAAGGTTAAATATCCGAGTAGCCCATGCATGAGAATTCAAACGAAACATTACAAGTCCTGCTTTCTCGCCGCAGCCGGGAACTCGGCAAGACGATGACTGATATCGCCGCAGATGCAGGTATGGCGCGAAGTTATCTGTATCAACTCGCCAGCGGAAAAAAACGAGACCCATCGGTGCGGACTTTGTTAAGTTTGGCTACCGCGTTGGCCATTTCGCCTTTGCTACTATTTAGATTTTTTGCCGAGCTTCAGGGTACAGCCTCTTTTGCAGCAACGGCCTTACCAACTAACCAAGCAATTGGTTTACGAGATACCAACGACATCGCCGTTTTTAATGCAGATGTAACGACACCGGACCACGCAGTGCTGGCTCCAGGTGAGACATTCCACAAGGTCTGGGAGTTTCAAAACCTTGGTTCTATACCCTGGCGTGGCCGCAAGCTGGTGCGGGTTGACGGAGAATATGTAGTCGCTAAGAAACTGCCTGGTGGCGGTCTTCAGCCTGTGCTTGATGCGCATCTGACAAGCTTGCATCAGGAGGTCGAGGTACCCACCACCATGCCGGGACAACCCGTGCGTATTGAGGTGGTCTTTTCAGCACCGAAAGAAACCTGCACCGTGGCGTCAGTTTGGCGACTGGAGGATGGGAAAGGGTGCCCTTGCTACGACGCTACGTTCATTTGCCATGTGGTAGTTACAGTCATGGCAATCGACCGGCCATAGTGTCGATTCGGCAGGTGGCATGACCCTGCTTTTCACAGATCAAACACGGAGACACAAACCCATGACATCAAAGCACCTCGCCGCCGCGACCTTGAGCCTCTTGCTCGCCGGCCTAAGCCCCCAAGCCCAAGCGCAGACCGAAATTCAATGGTGGCATTCGATGGGCGGCGGCCTCGGCGACTGGGTCACCGATCTGAGCAAAGAGTTCAACGCCAGCCAGAAAGACTACAAAATCGTGCCCAGTTACAAGGGCAGTTACGACGAGTCGATGACGGCGGCGATTGCCGCCTTCCGCGCCGGCAATGCGCCGCATATCTTGCAGGTCTTCGAGGTCGGCACGGCCACCATGATGGCCAGCAAGGGTGCGATCGTGCCGGTTGGCGAGGTAATGAAGCTGGGCGGCGCAAAATTTGACGCAAACGCCTATGTGCCGGCCGTGTCAGGCTATTACACGGCGCCGAACGGTCAGATGTTGAGCATGCCCTTCAACAGCTCGACGACGGTGTTCCACTTCAACAAGGATGCGCTGAAGGCCGCCGGTGTGACGACCCCGCCCAGCACCTGGCCCGAGGTGGCGCTGGCCGCGGCCAAGCTCAAGGCCAGCGGCCACAAATGCCCGTTCACCACCTCCTGGGTCAGCTGGACTCAACTGGAGAGCTTTTCGGCCTGGCATAACGTCGAGTATGCGAGCAAGAACAACGGCTTCGGCGGCCTCGACACACGGCTGGCCTTCAACACCCCGCTGCATGTGCGCCATATCGAGAACCTGGCCAATATGAGCAAGCAGGGCCTGCTGATTTACAAGGGCCGCGGCAATGCGGCGGATGCGACCTTTGTCTCGGGCGAATGCGCGATGATGACCGGCTCATCCGGCATGTACGCCAATATCAAGAAGAACGCCAAGTTCGCCTCCGGCATAGCACCTCTGCCCTACTACCCCGACGTGGCGGGCGCGCCGCAAAACACCGTCATCGGCGGCGCCAGCCTGTGGGTGATGGCCGGCAAGAAGACGCCCGAATACAAGGGCGTGGCAGCGTTTTTTAGCTTCCTGGCCCAGCCCGAAGTGGCGGCCGCCAGCCACAAGCGCACCGGCTATTTGCCGGTTACCAAGGCAGCGTTTGAGCTGACCGACAAGAGCGGCTTCTACAAAGAAAACCCCGGCACCGATGTGGCCGTCACGCAGATGATCCGCAAGACCACCGACAAGTCGCGCGGCATCCGCCTGGGCAATTTCGTCCAGGTGCGCACCATCATCGACGAGGAAATGGAGCAGGTCTGGGGCGGCAAGAAAAGCGCCAAGGAAGGCCTGGACGCGGCCGTGCAGCGTGGCAATGAGCAGTTGGAGCGCTTCCAGAAGGCGAACGCCGGCGCGGCGAAGTAACCCAACAGTTCAGCAGCCGTGGCAGTCGAGAAACGCGTTCAATTCAAGGCCTCCTGGCTGCCCTGGCTGCTGCTGGCGCCGCAGTTATTGGTCATCACGGTGTTCTTCTTCTGGCCGGCGGCACAAGCCCTTTTACAGTCGTTGCAGAGGCAAGATGCCTTCGGCCTGTCCACCGAGTGGGTGGGGCTGGAGAATTTTCAACAGCTCTTTGCCGACCCTGGCTATCTGGCCTCCTTCAAGACCACCGCCGTGTTCTCGCTGCTGGTGGCCGGCAATGGGCTCGTGCTGTCTTTGCTGCTGGCGGTGATGGCCGACCGGGTCGTCAAGCGCGCCGGCGTCTACCGCACGCTGTTGATCTGGCCTTACGCGGTAGCACCTGCCATTGCCGGCGTGCTGTGGCTGTTCATGTTCGCGCCCTCGATCGGCGTGGTGTCCTACTGGCTGACGGCGATGGGCATTCCCTGGAACCATCTGCTCAACGGCGACCATGCGATGACGCTGGTCGTGATGGCGGCGGTGTGGAAGCAGATCTCCTACAACTTCCTGTTCTTCATGGCCGGCCTGCAGGCGATTCCCAAGTCCTTGATCGAAGCCGCCGCGATCGACGGCGCCGGCCCCTGGCGGCGCTTTTGGACCATCATCTTTCCGCTGCTGTCGCCGACCACCTTCTTCTTGCTGGTGATCAATATCGTCTACGCCTTTTTCGACACCTTCGGCATCATCGACGCCGCCACCCACGGCGGGCCCGGCAAAGACACGTC
>NZ_JANNMI010000368.1:0-2365 GCF_031397715.1 Roseateles sp. | reverse complement strand
GCTTTGGCCAAGAGCTGGCCGGGGTGATGGAACTCGGCATGCAGAACCGGGGTGAGCACAGCGAGATCACCACGTTTGTGGGCCAAACCATCGACAGTGAGCTGTCGGGCAACATGATCGACATCTGCCCGGTCGGTGCGCTCACCAGCAAGCCCTTCCGTTACGCTGCCCGCACCTGGGAGCTGTCGCGCCGCAAGAGCATCAGCCCGCATGACAGCACCGGCGCCAATTTGGTTGTGCAGGTCAAGGGCAACCAGGTCATGCGTGTCGTGCCGCTGGAAAACGAAGCCGTCAATGAATGTTGGATCTCCGACCGGGACCGTTTCTCGTACGAAGCGCTGAACAGCGATCAGCGCCTGACCCAGCCGATGATCAAGCAGGGCGGCGCCTGGAAGACGGTCGACTGGAGTACCGCGCTCGAATATGTGGCGAACGGTTTGAAGCTGGTCCGCGCCGAGCATGGCGCGGCCGCCATCGGTGCGCTGGGCTCTGCCCACAGCACGGTCGAAGAGCTGCATCTGCTGGCCAAGTTGGTGCGCGGTTTGGGCAGTCAGAACGTCGACTACCGTCAGCGTCATGCCGATTTCAGTAATACGGCTGCCAGCGGCCAAGCCCATTGGTTGGGGCTGCCAATTGCCGCCCTGAGCAGCCTGGACCGCGCCCTGGTGGTCGGCTCCTTCCTGCGCAAGGATCACCCGCTGTTCGCGCTGCGCCTGCGTCAGGCCGCCCGCCATGGTGCGCAGATCATGAGCATTCATGCCAGCGAAGACGATTGGCTGATGCCGGTCGCCGCCCGCATCACCGTGGCGCCGAGCAGCTGGGTGCAGGCGCTTGCCGACGTTGCCGCCGCCGTTGCCGCCGTCAATGGCGTGGCAGCACCTGCAGCCGGAACGGCGACCGAAGCCGCACAGGCGATTGCGGATGGGTTGCTGTCCGGTCAACACAAGGCGATTCTGCTCGGCAATGCCGCTGCAGAACATCCGCAAGCCGCCAGCTTGCTGAGCCTGGCGAACTGGATTAGCGCGCAAACCGGCGCCAGCGTCGGCTATCTGACGGCCGCCGCCAACACCGTCGGTGCCCAGCTGGTTAACGCCCTACCTCAGCAGGGCGGTCTGAACGCCGGCCAGATGTTGAGCGATGCCGGCCTGAAGGGTCTGCTGCTGCTGAACACCGACCCGGTACTTGATTCGGCCAATGCAGCCGCCGCCGCCAAGGCGCTGGCCGCGGCCGAGATGGTGGTCGTGATGAGCCCGTTCAAGACCGGCTTGGACTACGCCGATGTCTTGTTGCCGACCGCGCCATTCACCGAAACCTCGGGCACCTTTGTCAGCGCCGAAGGTCGGGCGCAGAGCTTTGTCGGCGTCGTCAAGGCGCTGGGCGAGACCCGTCCGGGCTGGAAAATTCTGCGTGTGCTGGGCAATTTGCTGGCGCTCGACGGCTTTGCGCAAGACAGCTCCGAGCAGGTGCGCAGCGAGGCCTTGGGCGTTGATCTGAGCGCTCAGCTGAGCAATGCCGGCGCGGCCGCCATTCAAGCGGGTACGTCAAAAGCGATCGAGCGCCTGGCCGATCTGCCGATCTATGCGGCCGATGCGCTGGTGCGTCACGCCACATCGCTGCAGCTGAGCAATGACGCGCGGCAGGCGGCAGTGGCGACTTTGCCGACCGCTTTGTGGCAACAGCTGGGCTTGAGCGAAGGTGGCTCCGTGCGCATCACCCAAGACGGCTCAGGCGCCGTGCAGCTGCCGGCCAAATTGGATACCAAGCTGCCGGCCAATGTGCTGCGCGTGCCCAGCGGCCTACCCGAAACAGCGGCTTTGGGTGCCATCTTCGGCGGCTTGAACGTCAGCAAGGTCTGAGGCGAGAACAGCAATGATTGAATCCTTTTACCAAAGTGGAGCGCAGCTGTTTGGCGGCCTTTCGCCGCTGATCTGGCCGGTGCTCTGGAACCTGATCAAGATCATCGCGGTGGTTGCACCGCTGATGGTTTGCGTCGCCTACCTGACGCTGTGGGAGCGCAAGGCGATCGGCTGGACGCAGATCCGTCCCGGCCCAAACCGCGTCGGCCCCTACGGCCTGCTGACCCCGATCGCCGATGCGGTCAAGCTGATCTTCAAGGAGATCATCGTGCCGACGGCCGCCAACAAGGGCCTGTTCTTCCTCGGCCCGGTGATGACCATCATGCCGGCCCTGGCCGCCTGGGTGGTGATCCCCTTTGGCCCCGATGTGGCGCTGGCCAATATCAATGCCGGTCTGTTGTTCCTGCTGGCCATCACCTCGCTGGAGGTCTACGGCGTCATTATCGCCGGCTGGGCCTCCAACTCGAAGTACGCCTTCCTCGGCGCGCTGCGGGCCTCAGCGCAGATGG
>NZ_JANNMI010000281.1:0-5227 GCF_031397715.1 Roseateles sp. | reverse complement strand
CCAGCGCCAGCCTGCGCCAGTCGCGCCTATTGAACGCCACGCCGCCGTCGGGCCATCAAGCCAGCGAAAAGGTTGGCGGCAGCTGGGTACAGGTGTCGCGCTTGGGCATGCCGCTGGTCAATGAGGTGGTGATTGGCCTGCCGGACAAGGACAAGTTCAACGCCTCCTCGCCCAAAGGTGACGGCCAGTTCATTGATTATGTGACCCACCCGTCCTTGCCGGCCTTGCTGGAAATCGCTTTGGCGCTGCCGGGCACGGCACCGACCAATTTCCCGCGCTTTGACTTGGTCACGACCTTCCTAACGGGCATCAAGGGCGTCAACCAGCCCAAGAATGTGGTCGGCGCGGAGATGCTGCGCTTGAACACGGCGACCCCCCCGGTGCGTTTCGATCAGCAAAATCGCCTGGGAATTGTCGGCAACATCCTCGCCGGCGGCAGCGATAACGCCGGCTACCCGAACGGCCGGCGCCCCAAGGACGATGTGGTAGACATCTCGCTGGTGGCGGTGATGGGCGGCCTGTGCATGGCCAATGGCAATGCCAACGCCTTGGGTTTTGGTGCTGACTGCAACCCGAGCAAGGTGCCCTTGGGTGTCACGGCCTTCAAGCTGCATGACGCCGTGGATCAGGCGGTGACTCCTTTGTTGAGCAAGTTCCCTTACCTGTTCACGCCAATAGCGGGCGCCAAGTAGGCACGCCGGTCTGACGCTTGAACTTGGGCGCTGTAAGCTGACCGCTGGCAGCGCCTTTTTCTTCTTCTTTTCTATGGCTATGTGCAATCTGAGCTTGGAATCGGAATCGATCTTAAAAGTGAGCGACCATTGATTTGTGCAGTCCAGAGTTGGAAAGCAAATTTGTTAAGAATCCTGTTTTGTGCAAAATATGTTGGACAGGGTCGACGCCTAGAGCGGCTGCAACGGCAGCGGTTACCGACATTGATACAGCCAAGTCCACCGACCACTTCATGACACCCCTTGGCCGCTCGCGCGGTACGTGCGATCTTGCTGCCTTTGACGTGCCGAGGCTGGGCGCTCCAGCGCGAGAAGGCCAGGTATTGCTCGCGCAAGGGCTTGAAACTTGAGCACTGACTCTGAGCCTTGCGTGACCCCGAGCCTGCGAGCCTGATCTCTGCGGGGTTCGGCCGCTCATACCTTGGCGAGGAAGGCCGCCGCATCACCCGCTTCACATTTCCAGTCTGCGAAGACCCCGACCAGATTGCATTCCACGCAGCGGCAAGCGATGTAGTACCAGCGCACGTCATGTGTGCCCTTGTACACGGAGACGCCGGACATCAGCTCGAACACCTCGTTCTCGCACACGCACTCGTGCGCCTCGGGCGCGGCTTCTTCAACGTTTTCCGCGCTGTCTCCCATCAGGTGTTCCTGCCCGCAGTCGGTGCAGGTGCGGATTGCCACGCCGGCTTCTTCATCGGTCTGCAGCGCGAAGGTCCGGCACCCGCAGTCACATTTGGACGCGGCAAACCGGACCGCCTCATGGCGATTCGCAACGCTATAGCTGCGCAGCTCGGCTTGGGTGTCGCCCGACGTCGTCCCGTACCAGAACTCGCCTTTCTTCGTCAGTGCCATTGATGCTGCTCCGTTCTTCAAGGTGGGCTTCCCGGCAGGCCTGATGCCAGACTCGCCACTATCATCTGCATTTTGCCTGGAGGCCCGGCGAATCGTCGTCATGAGCCCGGGTCGGGGTGGTCGCCTGGAGCCGAGACGCATTGGCGACCGGCAGAAGTGCAGCGTTATGCACAGGACCCAGTTATGCACAGTTTGGCCAGCACGAGGGTACGCCGTCCTCGCAGGGGGACGGCGGTCTCGGTTTTGACCTACGCATAGTCACAGGGTTTTGAGGAACTCCAGCAGCGCGTCATCAGCATGGAATCGGCGTGGAACCACGTTGGGATCCTGAAGCCTGGCCAGCGCCTTCTCCTTCATAGCAAGGTCGGCCTCAATGTACTGATGCGTTGTCGACGGACTCTCGTGGCCGAGCCACAGGGCTATGACGCTGATGTCCACGCCGGACTGCAGGAGATGCATGGCCGTCGAGTGACGTAGGCTGTGAGGAGAGATCGATCGGCCGACCAGGCTCGGCATTGTTGGCGCAGCGGCCTTGACGGCCAGTTCCAGGCGCTGCGTCACGTTGGACCGCGTCATTGCCTGCCCGCCGCGGTTGGGCAGTAGCGCCGACGTGGCACTCAGGTCGGGATTGAACTTCAGCCAGGCGCGGATTACCTTGACCGTCGATCGCCAGAGCGGCACCGATCGTTGCTTGCGCCCCTTGCCATGCAGATGCACGCAGGCGGCTGGGGCGAGCACGACATCACCCACCTTCACGCCAATCATTTCCGACACGCGGGCACCGGTGTTGTACAGCAGGGCCAGCAGCAGGTGGTCACGCTGACTCACCCATCCCGCGCCGGGAGCGCCAATCACCGCCAGCATCTCCTCACGGGTCAGGAACTCGAACATCGGCCGCTCGAAGCGCTTCATCGGCACGCCCAGTGCGCTCTCGATGATTTGCAACGCCGTCACGTCTCGGCGAGCCGCGAACTTCAGGAACGTGCGCAGCGCGGCCAGTCGCGCGTTGCGGCTGCGAACGGTGTTGTGCCGATCGCGCTCCAGGTGGTCGAGGAAGTCCAGGATCAGCGCTGGCGTCAAGTCAGCCAGCGACAGCGTCGTTGGTGTCTTGTGCAGCCGCGCCTGGGCGAAGTCCAGGAACAGCACGAACGCGTCCCGGTACGCCGCGACGGTCCGTGCGCTCAACGCGCGCTGCTGCGTAAGGTGCTCAGCGAAGAAGGTCTGGACCAGCGTGGCGAAGCTCGGCGGGGCTTGCTTGCAGTATTCAGGGCTACTCATCGTCGCTCTCCGCGATGTCGGCGAATCGTTCGAATCGAGCCCCGGCCAGCGCCATCAACTCCGGCACGCCGCTCAGGTACCAGTATGTGCTGGAGATGTTGATGTGGCCCATGTACGTGGACAGGGCCAGCATTCGTTGGTCGAGGTTCGCTCCCTGCTGATGCCACAGGATCATTCGCCTCACGGCGAAGCTGTGCCGCAGGTCATGCACCCGCGGCTCACCATGGCCGCCTCGATCGATCCAGCCCAATTGCTCGCGCAGTTGGCAGAACACGCGATGTACCTGCCGGTCTCCCAGCGGCTCACCCCGGTGCGCGCCACGCGAGCCCACGAAGAAGGTCATCTGCGGCTTCGGAGGCACGTGCTGGCGGCGCAATGCCCGGTAGGCCGCCAGCGGGCCGATCACGGTGGGGTGCAGTGGCACCATGCGGGACTTGCCGAACTTGGTCTGCTGTATGGTGAGGATGCCGCCGGCCAGATCTGCATCCGAGTCAGCCAGTTTGATCGCTTCGGAGACCCGAAGCCCGGCTGAAGCAATCAGGCCGAACAGCGTCGCATGGGTGGCGGCACGAAGGCCATCCGAAGGGCCAAGTCGGCGGGCCGCGACGATCAACGCAGCGATCTCGGCTTGGCTGTAGATGTGAGGCGCCACGCGGCGCGGGATCGGACCGAAGCTGGAGTCGTCAGGCACTTCGACGGTCGGATCAAACTGCTGCAGCCAGCGCGTGAAGGGGCGCAGCGTTGCCAGTCGCCGCGCAGCGGTGTCGACATTGACCTGGCCGTCCACGAGGTACCGAGGTTGCACCTGGCGCGCCCACTGAACCATCGTGTCCACCGTCAACGCACCGTCGTGGCCCTCGCTGGCCATGAAGCGGGTGAACTGACGCACGGCGAGATCGGATGAACACGGCTTGAACCCAAGGCGCAAGCGTTCGGCCAGGTATTGCTCCACCTTGGCAGCGAGGTCGATGCTCGCCGATGACGGGGCGTTCATGATGCGCTCCCAGGCCAAGGCAAAGCGACCTCGGCAAGCAGTTGCATGTCGAGCTTGGCGTAGATCAGCGAGGTGTCCAGCGATCGATGCCGAAGCACATCGGCAACCTCCTTGATTGAACTGCCGCTGTTGACCAGACGACAGGCCAGCGTGTGACGCAACGAATGGCAACTGCGCGAGATGCCGGCACTTCGCAGGGCACGCTCGATTGCCTGGCTCACCGCGTCGACGCCGATGGGCTTGTCGTGTGGCGCCAACCGACGCACGAACAGAGACGGCAGCGTGGTTGCTGGCCGTTCGAGTCTCATGTACTCCGCCAGCGCTTGCCCGGTAAGCGCCGGCAGCGGCATCACATCCTGGCGCAGGGACTTCGTTCGCTTCAAGGTCACCGTGCCGGCTCGCCAGTCGAAGTCGCCGATCTCCAGCCTGGCGATCTCGCCAACGCGCAGTCCGAGATCCAAGGCCAGGCGCACCATGGCCAGCAGGCGCAGCGGCGCCCGCTTGGCTTGGCCGCAATGCGCTTCCAGCCGCTGGACTTCCTCGTTCGTAAGAGCGCGCGGCAACGATGCTTGGCTCCATCGCACCGGCGATGAGATGACGCCGAGCAGGGCATGCACCGCGTCACCGCAGGTCCCGCGATAGCGGAAGTAGCCGCGCAACGCCGCAGTGACCGCGCTGGCGTGCGACACGCTGTTGACCCGCGTGAGTTCGGTAGCGATGAAGCCGCGAACGTCTTCCGGCTGCAGCTCGCCGATGACGATGGCATTGCCCGCGAACTTGCATTGCAGCAGCCGACCTACGAGAACGAGTCGATCTTCGCGCGTGCCAACCGCCAGACCGCGGGCGTCGCGCATGTGTAGGTTGTAACGGCACAGTTCGTCCGCAACGGGACCGCCGGGACCAGGCAGTTCCACAATGACATGCTGCTCCCGCAACAAGGACAGCAAATGCCCAAGGCTCGCCCGCAAGCCGTTGAGCGTTCGCAAAGCCGCGGGATGACAGTTGCATCGCGGCAGATGCGAATCAAGGAACTCCTCTACGAGGGCCTCGTCAATCTGATCGGCTGACAACTGGCACTTCGTCATCCAGTGGGCAAAGTGCGACCAGGCACGCAGGGCCGTCTCCATGCTGCCTTCAGCGTAACGACCGCGCTCCAGCAATACCTGAAAAGCCTCGACGTAAGAAGACAGCGGGCCGTCGAGCAACCAAGCCCTGGCCAACGGGTGCATTGAACGGATCAAGTCCATGGTGATCTCCAGTTGTGAGATCACCATCCATGCGCCGATCGCGGGCTTATGTCCAGTTCATCGGCACGCTTCTGGCTGCGTCCCCCCAGGTTAATTGCGGCCGCTGGCCGGTTCGGGTCTGG
>NZ_JANNMI010000169.1:0-1336 GCF_031397715.1 Roseateles sp. | reverse complement strand
ATCAGCGAAACGTCGTTGAAAGACGTACTGCTGTTCACCTTTGACGAGGTGAACAAATCCGGCGGCATCAAAGTCGGCGGCCGCGTCTTGCGACACCGAACCGTCTTCGTTCGGGTGCGTGTAGGTCACATTGCTGACGCGTTCGGCGCGCGCCTCAATGGCCTCGGCCGCACGACTGGCTTCCTCTTGCGACTGGATGCGCACATTCATTAAGGTGCGGGTCACTTCCATCTTCACCACATCCAACAGCTGCGAGAACAACTCAAACGCTTCGCGCTTGTACTCCTGCTTGGGGTTCTTCTGCGCATAGCCGCGCAAGTGGATGCCTTGGCGCAGATAGTCCAGCGAGGCCAGATGCTCGCGCCAATGCTGATCAATGCTTTGCAGCAGCACCATGCGCATGAATGGGGTGAGTTGATCAATCCCGACGCGCTCGACCTTGTCGGCAAAGACGGTGTCGCCGCTCTTCACGACCAATTCCAGCACGTCCTCATCGGTAATGGAGTCGCTCTTGTCAACCATCTCGGTCAGCGCGACTTCGAGCTGCCATTCTTCGCGCAACACACGCTCAAGGCCGGCCAGATCCCACTGTTCTTCGACGCTTTCGGCAGGCACAAAGCTGCGCACCACATCGGTCAGCGTGCTGGCACGCAGATTGTTGATTTGCGCGACCAAGCTCTGCGCTTCGAGGATGTCATTGCGCTGCTGGTAAATCACCTTGCGCTGGTCGTTGGAGACATCGTCGTACTCCAGCAACTGCTTGCGCACGTCAAAGTTGCGCGCCACGTCCTTGCGCTGCGCACTTTCGATCGAACGGCTGACGATGCCGGCCTCAATCGCCTCGCCTTCGGGCATCTTCAAGCGGTCCATGATGGCGCGCACGCGGTCCCCCGCAAAGATGCGCATCAGCTGATCGTCGAGCGACAGATAGAAGCGCGAAGCGCCTGGATCACCCTGGCGGCCCGAGCGGCCACGCAACTGGTTATCGATACGGCGACTCTCATGCCGCTCGGTGGCGATGATGCGCAGACCGCCGGCGGCCTTGACCTGCTCATGCAGGCCGGCCCATTCGTCCTTCAAGGTCTGGGTCTGCTGCGCCTTGTCGGCCTCGCCCACGCCTGCGTCGGCCTCGATCAGCTTGATCTGATTCTCAACATTGCCGCCCAACACGATGTCGGTGCCGCGGCCGGCCATATTGGTGGCGATGGTGATCATGCCGGGTCGGCCCGCCTGCGCCACGATCAGCGCTTCTTGCGCGTGCTGCTTGGCGTT
Organism: Roseateles sp.; assembly: GCF_031397715.1. Lineage (GTDB taxonomy): Bacteria > Pseudomonadota > Gammaproteobacteria > Burkholderiales > Burkholderiaceae_C > Paucibacter_A. Next base: position 64 of record NZ_JANNMI010000169.1, on the reverse strand, counting down.
GAGCACCTTGTGCGGCAGCTTCTCGGCCGCCAGCAGCTTGGAGATGTACTCGGAGTTTTCGATC
>NZ_JANNMI010000094.1:0-26475 GCF_031397715.1 Roseateles sp. | reverse complement strand
GCCTTAGATACACAAAAAAGATACACAAAACTTCACAATCCGTAAATAACCTGAATCCGTCAAGACTATTGCCTAAAGCTCAGACAGACATATTGATGCAAAACTTGCTCACCTTTCCCCTATCGGCGACGGCAGCACGTGATACCAGAGAAAGACTTGAACCAGCAGCGGCACATTGCGAAATAGCTCGGTCCAGGCATCACCGATCAACACCAGCCACTTGTTCGGCGTGGTGCGCAAAATGCCCATCAGCACGCCGAAGACCAGCGCCACGACCAGAGCCAGCGCTGAAACGCTGAGCGTCCAGCCCCAGGCGGACAGCATCCAGTCTAGGTAGGTGATGTCACCGCCTTTGCCAAAGCAGCTGGCGACCACCTCACCTTCAATCGTGTCCTTGCAGAACACCTGCCAATCCCAATTCGCCACTGTCATCTCCCATCAAAAAAGTTGAGGCCGCCGGTTGTCCACCAGGCGGCCTCCAGGTCCGATGCTGTGCCTTATTTCTTGGCGTACGACTCAGCCGGATTGTCATTCGGCGTAGCCCAGGCGGCCTTGGTGTTGTCGTTCACCGGCATGCCGACCTTGACGTTGGCAGGCGGAATTGGCTGCTCGAACCACTTGCTCCAGGTCTTGGCGATGTCGCCGGACTTCATCTGGGCCATGATGCTGTCGTCGACGGCCTTCTTGAAGGCCGGGTCGTCCTTGCGGATCATGATGGCGATGGGCTCAACCGCCAGCACTTCGCCGACGATTTTGAAGTCGGCCGGGTTCTTGGCCTTGGCGATATTGCCGGCCAGGATGGCGCCGTCCATCACAAAGGCGTCGGCGCGGCCCGACTCCAGCAGCAAGAAGCTGTCGGCATGGTCCTTGCCGAACACTTCCTTGAAGTCAACACCGGTGGCGCGCTCGTTCTTGCGCAGGGTCTGCACCGAGGTGGTGCCGGTGGTGGTGGCGACGCTCTTGCCGTTCAGCTGGGCGATGCCGGTGATGCCGGAATTGGCCTTGACGGCAATGCGCACCTCTTCAACAAAAGTGGTCACGGCGAACGCCACATCTTTTTGACGCGCCGCGTTGTTGGTGGTGGAGCCGCACTCGATGTCGACCGTGCCGTTTTGCACCAACGGGATGCGGTTTTGCGAGGTTACCGGCTGGTACTTGACGTCCAGCTTGGCCAGGCCCAGCGACTTCTGCACATCGGCCAGCACCTTTTGGCAGATCTCGACATGGTAGCCAACGAACTTGCCATCACCCAGGGTGTAGGACAGCGCACCGGAAGACTCGCGCACACCCATGGTGGCGCTGCCGCTGTCCTTGATTTTCTTCAAGGTGTCGGCGTGAACCAGGCCGCTAGCCAGGCCACCCACCGCAGCCAGGGCAAGCACCAGCAATGTCTTCTTGGTCATAAACACTCCAGATTCAGTTTTCGGGTTTCGCATACAGCCCGCATCTTAGGGGCACAGCGGCCACTTCACAGGCCGCGCGGAATACGTGTTTTCACGCATGGTCGGATCGGCTACTGGTCTGTTCGGCTATTCGGTCAAGAAGGTCCAAAGCGCTTGGGCCACCGGCTTGTTGCGCCTTGAAAGCTCGGGGCGTTCGCGGTAGATGCGCAGCTCCATCGTCAGCTCAAACTCGCCAACGGCAGCGGCCCGCACCAGATTCCTGGCCGCCAATTCTTTCTTGACCGAGCTGGACGGCAGAAAAGTCAGGCCATGGCCTTCGAGCGCCATCGCTTTCAAGCCTTCGGCCATGTCGGTTTCGTAAATAGCGTCCAGATTCAGCGGCACCGCGGAGGCTTTGGCGATCAACTCGACCAGGCGCCCCAGATAGGCGCCCGAGGCATAACTCAGAAAAGGGATCTTCTGGCCCGGCCGGCCGGGCAACCTGAACATCGGCTCGCCGCTGAAGTCGGCCTTGGCATAGGCGGCCAAGACTTCCTGCCCCAGCGAGGCCATCTGATAACGCTCCGGGTCCAGCTGCAGCGGCTGGCTGGCATGGTGGTAGACGATCAGCAAGTCGCAATTGCTTTCGCTCAGCTGCAACATCGCGTCATGCACATTGAGGGCATTGAGGCGGCATTTGAGAGCGCCGAAACGCTGGCGCAAATCCATCAACCAATGCGGAAAGAAGCTGAAGGCCAGCGAGTGCGGCACCGCGAACTCGATCATGTCCTGCCCGGCCGATTGATGGCTGCGCAGCATATTGCGCGTCGCCTGCAGATTGCCCAAAATTTCAACCGCTTGACCCAGCAGCGTCTCGCCGGCGCCGGTCAAACGGGTGGGGTAGCTTGAGCGGTCCACCAAGTCCACGCCGGCCCAGGCTTCCAGCGCCTGAATACGGCGCGAGAACGCCGGTTGGGTGACATGCCGGACTTGGGCAGAACGCGAAAAGCTGCGCGTCTCGGCCAAGCTCACAAAATCTTCAAGCCATTTGGTTTCCACGCGACGCAGTGTAGCCGCCCTGCCATTTGGATTAGCGCATACCCTGAGCAGGGGGTGCTAACCCCCTGATTGAAGGGGGTCAGACCGGCACGGACTTGCATGCAGCTGCGTACAGTCCACCCGTAGACTCGTAGACTGACGATTATTCACGCCCACTCGGAGCAAACCCATGCTTGCAGCAAAATCCCTGATTGCCGCCGCCACAATAGCCCTGTCCTTGCCGACATTGGCCGGCACCACCTTGTTGGATTTCGAGAGCGTCTCGGCCGTCACCACGGCCCTGAACGTCAGCAATCCCTACAGTGGCCTGGGCATCAATTTCAGCGCCAACGCCTACAGCGCGGTCAGCGACAAAGCGCGCGTCAATCCCGGTGATGGAAGTTTCTACAAGGATTTACAACCGGACGGCAAGACCGACAACCGCGGTGCACTTGTTTTGTGGGACGGGAAATCGGGGCAAGGAGAAGGTATCTTTTCTTTCCTCATCAATGTGGCGGATGGCTTCGATACCAGCGTCGACTTGAGTTACGCCACCGGGTTATTCAACGGCGGCCAGGTAGAAGTTTTCAGCGATTTGGACGGCGGTGGCTCGGCGGTGGCCGGGCTTGCATTGACGGCAACCGGTAGCTGCGAAAACCCTGCCTACATCTGCAAATGGAACGACGCAACGATTGGCTTGCAGGGCAAGGTCGGCCACTCGATTCGGTTCACGGGCAGCAATGCGCTGCTGATTTTCGATGACCTGAAATTCCAGCGGAATGGCCAACAAGTGCCCGAGCCCGGCGGCGTGGCGCTGAGTCTGGCCGCCTTGGGCGCGCTGGCCTGGTGCCGCAGCAAGCGGCGCGCCGCCTGAGGCTTCAGCCGGCGGCTGGCTCAGCCGCCGGCTCCGTCGTCTCGCCCCCACTCTGCTGCAGCCGCCACATCCGCGCATAGGTCCCCTGCAGCGCCAGCAGCGCCTCGTGATGACCGCGCTCGATGATGTGGCCGGCCTCCAGCACCAAGATCTCATGCGCGTCGACGATGGTGGACAAGCGGTGGGCGATCACCAACACCGTCTTGTTCTGCGCCGCCGATTCCAGCTCGGCCTGGATGGCGCGCTCATTGGTCGAGTCCAGCGCCGAGGTCGCCTCGTCAAAAATCAACAGCGGCGGATTCTTCAGCAAGGTGCGGGCAATCGCCACGCGCTGCTTCTCGCCGCCGCTGAGCTTGAGCCCGCGCTCACCGACCATGGTGGCGTAGCCCTTAGGCGTGCCACTGATGAAAGCATGGATATGCGCCGCCCGCGCCGCCTCCTCCACTTCCGCTTGACTCGCGCCCGGCCGGCCATAGGCGATGTTGTAGGCCACCGTGTCGTTGAACAGCACCGTGTCTTGCGGCACGATGCCAATAGTGCGGCGCAAGCTGCTTTGCGTCACATCGCGCAGCTCCTGGCCGTCGATGGTGATGCGGCCGGCGTCGATGTCGTAGAAGCGATAGAGCAGGCGCGCCAAGGTGCTCTTGCCGGAACCGCTGGGGCCCACCACGGCGACCTTCTTGCCGGCCGGGATCTCGAAGCTGATGCCGTGCAGAATCGGCCGCTCCTTGTCATAGGCGAAGCTGACCGACTCGAAGCGCACCGCCGCGCCCGTCACTGCTAACTCCGCGGCCCCGGCCACATCGGCGACCTCGCGCTCGCGCTCCAGCAGGCCGAACATCTTGTCCAGATCGGTCAGGCTTTGCTTGATCTCGCGGTAGATCACGCCGAGGAAATTCAGCGGGATATAGAGCTGGATCATGAAGGCGTTGACCATCACCAAGTCACCCAAGCTCATCGTGCCCGCCACCACGCCGACGGTAGCGCGCCACAACATCAAGACCAGGGCGGTGGCGATGATCAGCTGCTGGCCGGTGTTGAGCAGGGACAAGGTCGATTGCGCCTTCAGTTGCACACGGCGCAGCTTCTCCAGGCTCTCGTCATAGCGCCCCGCTTCGAAGTCTTCGTTGTTGAAGTACTTGACCGTCTCGTAGTTCAACAGCGAGTCTATCGCCCGGCTGTGCGCGACCGAATCCAACTCGTTGAGCTGCTTGCGGAACTTGGTGCGCCACTCGGTCACGAGCACCGTGAACGTGATGTAGAGCGCCAGTGCGGTCAGCGTGATGTAGGCAAACCAGGCGTCGAACTTGATCGCCAGCAGCGTCAGCACCAGCGTCACCTCGATCAGCGTCGGCACGATGCTGTAGAGCGAATAGGAGATCAGCGAATGCACGGCGCGGGTGCCGCGCTCGATGTCGCGCGTCATGCCTCCCGTCTGGCGCTCCAGATGGAAGCGCAGGCTGAGTGCGTGCAAATGACGGAATACCTGCAGGGAGATGCTGCGCGCCGTGCCCTCGGTCGCCTTGGCGAAGATCAGCTCCCTCAATTCGGTGAACAACGAGGTCATCAAACGCAGCGCGCCGTAAGCGACCAGCAGGCCCAGCGGCACGACGGCCATGCTGGCGGCCGAACCCGGCTTGATCGCCAGACTGTCGACCAGCGACTTCAGCAACAGCGGCACGGCCACATTGCTGAGCTTGGCGAACAACATGAAGCTCAGGGCGAAGCCAACCCGCCAGCGGTAGCGCCACAGATAAGGCAACAGCTTGGCGATCGTCGCCCAGTCGCTGCGCGGGCCGCCCTTGCTAGGGGAATCAGGGGATGGCTCTGGACTGCGTCGCATCTGTTGTTTTATTTTTGGGCTGTGGCCGAGAATGGTGAGCAATTCTCTCAGGAACCGATATGACAGACCCAAGCAACTCCCTCACCCCCGCCATGCCGCGCGAACTCGTCTTGCGCGTGATGCCGATGCCGGCCGACGCCAATCACAACGGCGATGTGTTCGGCGGCTGGATCATGGCGCAGGTGGATATTGCCGGCTCGATTCTGCCGGCCCGCATTTCCAAAGGGCGCGTGGCGACCGTGGCGGTGAAGGAGTTTTTGTTCAAGCAGCCGGTGTCGATCGGCGACTTGCTGTCCTTTTACTCACAGGTGACGCGGGTCGGGCGCACCTCGATCACCGTGCAAGTAGAGGTGGTGGCCGAGCGCAACCCGGCCAATCCGGAAGTGGTCAAAGTGACCGAGGCGCAGCTGACCTATGTGGCGATTGACCATCAGGGCAAGCCGCGTCAGTTCAATCAAACTTCGTGAAGTCCGGCTGGCGCTTCTGGAAGAAGGCCTGAAAAGCCTCCATCGCCTCGGGTGAGCGCAAGCGAGCGCCGAAAATTTCGGCCTCCACCTTGATCGTCTCAATCACCTGCTCGGCGCTGTGGCGGCGCATCAGGCGCTTGCTTTCGCGCACCGCGCTCGGTGCCAAGGCATTGAAGCGCTCGGCCACGCGGCGGGCATAAGCGACCACTTCGCCGGCCGCCAGCACGCCATTGGCAATGCCGCATTCGACCGCGTCGGCGCCGGTGAACGGGTCGCCGAACAGCAATTTTTCAGACGCTTTGGCGTGGCCCATCAAACTGGGCACGATCAGGCTGGACGCGAACTCGGGCACCAGCCCCAAGCCGACAAACGGCATGGCCAGGCGCGAATCGTCGGCCACGTAGACGAAATCGCAATGCAAAAGCAGGGTGGTGCCGATGCCGATCGCGGCGCCATTGACGGCGGCGATCACCGGCTTTTCGCAGCCGACCAAGGCACGCATGAACTGGAACACCGGCGCGTCTTCATCGCGTGGTGGGCTGCTCATGAAGTCTTCGATGTCATTGCCCGACGTGAACACGGAGGGCTGACCCTGGATCAGCACCGCGCGCACCGTCTTGTCGGTATTGGCGGCCACCAGGGCGTCGGCCATGGCCGTGTACATCGCGCGGGTCAGCGCATTCTTCTTCTCGGGGCGGGCGATTTCAATCGTGGCCACACCGTTGACGATGGCGGTTTTGATGCTCATGGGCTTGTCTCCAAATTTCGGGGGATTGTGACTCAACAACTCAGGCCGCCCGGACCAGCTGCTGCCAGTGATTGGCCAGATGCATCAGATGCGCGCGCTCGAACTCATCTCGCGTCAATGGGCCATAGGCGAAGTGCGGTGCCAGCGGGCCTTGGTGCGACGCAAACGCATCCATCGCGTCGAGCAGACGCTGCACCGACGACTTCAGGCTGCGCTCGGCGTCGAGCGCCGGCGCGCCGGGAATAGGCTCGTCCAGGCTGTGCGACATCGCGCCGCGCGCATTGAACAAGGTCCAGGCGGCAACACCCAAGCTGGCACGAAACCACGCCGGCTTCATTTCAGGGAAGCCGGCGATTGAGAACTCGATGCTTTGCGCCAGATGCTGTAGCAGCTGCGCCAGTGTCCAGGGGCTGTCTTGCAGCGTCTTGGGCGGGCTGAACAGCAACTCGAACACCGCCTTGCGCGCCTGTTTCCAGGTCGCGAAGGCGGGGTTGAGGTCGCCCTGACAACCGGCGAGCAGGGCCGGCGCAGCCAGCAAGACCGCGCCGCGCAGAACCGTTCGCCGGTTTGTCATATCAGAGCCGTTCGATGATGCCGGCAGCACCCTGACCGGCGCCGACGCACATCGTCACCATGCCGTACTTCTCACCGGTGCGGCGCAGGCCGTGGATCACCGAAGCGGCGCGGATGGCGCCGGTGGCGCCCAGCGGGTGACCCAAGGCGATCGCGCCGCCGTTCGGGTTCACCTTGCTGCGGTCGAGCACGATGCCCTTGCTGTCGAGGTCGTTCAAAACGGCCAGCGACTGCGCGGCAAACGCTTCGTTCAACTCGATCCAGCCCAGGTCTTGAGCCTTCAGGCCGGCTAACTTCAAGGCCGCAGGGATGGCCTCGATCGGGCCAATGCCCATGATCTCGGGCGGCACGCCGCGCACCGCGAAGCTCACGAAGCGAGCCAGCGGTGTCAGGCCGAAGCGCTTGACCGCCGCTTCGGAGGCGACGATCAAGGCACCGGCACCGTCCGAAGTCTGCGAGCTGTTGCCCGCAGTGACCGAGCCCTTGGCGGCGAACACCGCGCGCAGCTTGGCCAGACCTGCCAGCGTGGTGTCGCGGCGCGGGCCTTCGTCGGTGTCGACCATGCGGCGACGCTCATTGATGGCCCCGTCGAGCAGATTCGGCAGGCGCTCGATGATCTCGAACGGGGTCATCTCGTCCTTGAAGGCACCCGACTCGATCGCGGCCAGCGCACGCAGATGCGATTGCAGCGCGAACTCGTCTTGCGCTTCGCGGCTGATCTTCCACTGCTGAGCGACCTTCTCGGCAGTCAGGCCCATGCCGTAGGCCAGGCCCAGATTCTCATCACGCTCAAAGATCGCGGGAGAAAAGGACGGCTTGTAGCCGCCCATCGGCACCATGCTCATCGACTCGACACCGGCGGCGATCATCACCTCGGCCTCGCCGACGCGGATGCGATCGGCGGCCATTTGCAAGGCGGTGATGCCGGACGCGCAGTAGCGATTGACCGTCACGCCGCCGACCGTGTTGGGCAGGCCGGCCAGCACCGCGCCGACACGGGCGATATTCATGCCCTGCTCGCCTTCGGGGAAGGAGCAGCCGACGATGGCATCCTCAATGGCGGACGGGTCAAGACCGGGCACTTGTGCCAAAGCGGCTTGAATCACCCGCGCCAGCATTTCGTCCGGACGGGTGTTTTTGTAATAGCCCCGGCCCGACTTGCCGATCGGCAGACGGGTGGCGGCGCAGATATACGCTTCTTGAACTTGCTTGCTCATGATCTGTTCCTTGCAGAATATTTTTTGGGACGCAGAGCCCGCTGAGTTCCGCAGAGATCGCAGAGAAATTCACTCTGCGCGCTCTGCGTTCCTCTGCGAACTCTGCGTCCTCTGAAACTTAGTTGCGAACTGGTTTACCTGTTTGCAGCATGCCCATGATGCGTTCCTGAGTCTTGGGGTGCTCAAGCAGCGAGCAGAAATGCTTGCGCTCCAGCGACATCAAATACTCTTCCGACACCAGCGAGCCGGCTTCGACCGCGCCGCCGCAGACCACATCGGCGATCAGGCTGGCGAGGTAGAAGTCATGCGCGCTGATGAAGCCGCCGTCACGCATATTGACCAGCTGACCCTTGATGGTGGCGATGCCGGAGCGGCCCGCCACCGGGAACAGCGCCCGCAGCGGCGCGCGGTAGCCGGACTCGGCCATCGCCTTGACCTGCGCCGTGGCGACATGCAGCAACTCGTCCTTGTTCGGCACGATCACGTCACTGTCGAGCAAGAAGCCATTCTTGCGTGCTTCCAGCGCCGAGGTCGCGACCTTGGCCATGGCTGCCGTCGTGAACCCGTCCTTCAGGAAAGCAAAAATGTCGGCATTGGCATTGCCGGCCGCCGCCATTTCGGCCGCGCGGCGAGCGATATAAGTCAGGCCACCGGCGCCGGGGATCAAGCCCACGCCAACTTCGACCAAACCGACATAACTCTCCATATGCGCGACACGGCGCGCGCAATGCACGGCCAACTCGCAGCCGCCGCCCAGCGCCAGGCCGCGCATTGCGGCCACCACCGGCACGCTCGCATACCGGATGCGCAGCATCGCGTCTTGCAGCTTCTTCTCTTCGGGTGCGTTGCCCTTGGCGCCCGACTTCATGAAGACAGGCATCAGCGCTTCGAGGTTGGCGCCGGCCGAGAACACATCATCCGGCGACCAGATCACCAAGCCCTTGTAGCCGGTTTCGGCGATTTCCACAGCCTTCAGCAAGCCTTCGGTCACGGTCGGGCTGATCAGGTGCAGCTTGGCGGTGATCGACGCGATCACGACCTCGTTGTCCAAGGTCCAGACACGCAGCTCTTCGTTCTTGAACAGCTCGGTGCCTGCCTTCAAGGCGTCCACTGCACCTTCGCCGAACAAGGCCTCGGGGAAGGCTTGACGCTGGTAAACCGGCAGCTCGGTGCGGGGCTTGAATTTGCCCTCGGCCGCGCTCCAGGACCCGGCCGCGCTGTGCACGCCGCCGTTGTCGGCCACTGGGCCGTCAGTCACCCAGGCCGGCAGCGCAGCGCTGGACAAGGTCTTGCCGGCGGCGATGTCTTCGGCCACCCACTCGGCCACTTGCTTCCAACCGGCTTGTTGCCAAAGCTCGAACGGGCCTTGGGACGAGCCGAAACCCCAGCGCATCGCGAAGTCGATCTCGCGCGCCGTGTCGGCCACCGTGTCCAGATGCACAGCGCAGTAATGGAAACTGTCGCGCAGGATGGCCCACAGGAATTGAGCCTGCGGATTGGTGGACTCGCGCAGCAGCTTGATGCGATCGGCAGCGGGCTTTTTCAGCATGCGGGCGACGATCTCGTCGGCCTTTTTGCCACCCGCGACATATTCACCGCTGGTCGTGTCCAGACGCATGATGTCCTTGCCGACCTTTTTGTAGAAGCCGGCGCCGGTCTTCTGACCCAGGGCGCCCTTCTCAATCAGACCGGCCAACACAGCCGGCGTCGCATAGGTCGAATAGAAGGGGTCGTCCTTCAGATTCTCTTGCATGGTCTTGACGACATGGGCCATCGTGTCCAGGCCCACCACGTCCGCCGTGCGGAAGGTGCCGCTGGAGGCTCGGCCGAGCTTCTTGCCGGTCAGGTCATCAACCAGGTCAACGCTCAAGCCAAACTTCTCGGCTTCGATCATCGTGGCCATCATGCCGGCGATGCCGACCCGGTTGGCGACGAAGTTAGGCGTGTCATTGGCGCGCACAACGCCCTTGCCCAGGCCCGAAGTCACGAATGACTCCAGTTGGTCAATCACGGCCGGCAGCGTGGTCGGCGTATTGATCAACTCGACCAGATACATATAGCGCGGTGGGTTGAAGAAATGGATGCCGCAAAAACGCGGCTTGATTTCTTCCGGCAACGCTTCGGCCAGCTTGGTGATGGACAGACCCGAGGTGTTCGAAGCCACGATCGCGTGCGGAGCGACGAAGGGCGCGATCTTCTTGTAGAGATCAAGCTTCCAGTCCATCCGCTCGGCGATCGCCTCGATGATCAGATCGCACTCGCCCAGCAGCGCCAGATGCTCTTCGTAATTGGCGGCTTGGATCAGCGCCGCGTCTTCGACCACACCCAGTGGTGCGGGCTTGAGCTTGGTCAGGCCGGCAATCGCTTTTGTGACGATGCCATTCTTGGCACCTTCTTTGGCCGGCAGATCGAACAGGATCACCGGGACTTTGAGGTTGACCAGATGGGCGGCGATTTGCGCGCCCATCACACCCGCGCCGAGCACGGCGACTTTACGAACTTGAAAACGACTCACGTTGGATCCTTATGTTTGTTGAAGCAAGCTTGAGGAGCAGCCTATTTTTCGACTACTCGACCCGAATCCAGGTTTGCGTGCGACCCAACATCGGCATGCCGATATAGCCGCGTACTTCCATCTTCTTGCCGCCGTCCACCGGCTTCAAGCGCACCTTGTAGACCTTGCCATTGTTGGGGTCGAGGATGTCACCACCGTCCCACAATTCGCTGTCGCTGCCGCTCTTCTTGACGTCACGCAGGATCGTCATGCCCATCACCGGCTTGTCCTTGCGCTCGTCGCTGCATTTGTCGCACTTGGCGTCGGCCTTGGCCGGGTCCAGCAGCTTCTCGATCACGGCAGAGAACACACCCGCAGTCTCACTGACGCGTACCAAGGACTTCTCGGCCTTGGTTTCATCGTCAATCGTCTTCCACAAGCCGGTCGGGCTGGCCTGTGCCATCGCGAAATTAGCAACAAAACTCAAAACAGCAGCAGCAATCAGTGATTTCATGGTGTCTCCAAAGGTTTTAGTGAACTCGAGGGGCTTGGCGAATCAGAACAGCTCTTCTTCCATTTCCATCAAGGAAGGCAGGCCAGCGCGCGCCGTGCGGATCAACATCGCCGTCTCGGGCAGCAGCTTCGCAAAATAGAAGCGCGCTGTCGAGAGCTTGGCGGTATAAAACTTGTCGCCGCTGGCTTGCTTTTCCAACGCTACCTTGGCCATGCGGGCCCAGAAGTAGGCAAAGGTCAGGTGACCCACCACGCGCAGATAGTCCACCGCCGCAGCGCCGACTTCGTCCGGATTGGCGAAGGCCTTCATGCCGATTTCGGTGGTCAGCTTGGTGACCTTGTCGCCCAGGTCGGCCAGCGGGTTGATGAACTCCTGCATCGCCTCATTGGTGCCTTCGGCCTCGACAAAGGCGGCGATCTTGGCGCCGAACATGCGCAGCTTGGCGCCGTTGTCGCCCAGCACCTTGCGGCCCAACAAGTCCAGCGACTGGATGGTGTTGGTGCCTTCATAGATCATATTGATGCGCGCATCGCGCACGAACTGCTCCATGCCCCACTCGTGGATGAAGCCGTGGCCGCCAAACACTTGCATGCAGTGCGAGGTGGCGATCCAGCCGTTGTCGGTGATGAAGGCCTTGATGATGGGCGTCAGCAGCGAGACTTCGTCTTCGGCTTCCTTGCGTTCGTCTTCGTCGTCCGAGGCCAGCGCCTTGTCCAGCGTCAAGGCCACATAGGTCGCCAGTGCGCGGCCGCCTTCGGCATAGGCACGCGCGGTCAACAGCATCTTGCGCACATCGGGGTGCACGATGATGGAGTCGGCCGCCTTCTCGGGCGACTTCGGGCCACTCAAGGCGCGCATCTGGATGCGGTCCTTGGCATAAGCCGCGGCGTTTTGATAGGCCACTTCGGTCAGTCCGAGTGACTGGTTACCCACACCGAGGCGGGCCGCATTCATCATCACGAACATCGCCGCCAAGCCCTTGTTGGGCGCGCCGACCATGGTGCCGACCGCGTCTTCCAAGACCATCTGGCAGGTCGAGTTGGCGTGAATGCCCATCTTGTGCTCAAGGCCGCCGCAGAACACGCCGTTGCGCGTGCCAAGCGTTCCATCGGCATTGACATTGAACTTGGGCACGATAAAGAGCGAAATGCCCTTCGAGCCTTCGGGCGCGCCGGGCAGGCGGGCCAGCACCAGGTGAACGATGTTGGCGGCCAGATCATGCTCGCCGGCCGAGATGAAGATCTTGGCGCCGGTGATTTTGTAAGTGCCGTCGGCCTGCGGTTCGGCCTTGCTGCGCAGCAAGCCCAGATCGGTGCCGCAATGCGATTCGGTCAAGCACATGGTGCCGGTCCATTCGCCGCTGGTCAGCTTGGGCAGGTAAAGCGCCTTTTGCTCCGGGGTGCCGTGCGCGTGCAGCGCCTCGTAGGCACCGTGGCTCAGGCCCGGATACATGGTCCAGGCCTGATTGGCCGAGTTCAGCATCTCGTAAAACGCCTGGTTGACCACCAGCGGCAGGCCTTGGCCGCCGTATTCAGGGTCACAGCCCAGCGCCGGCCAGCCGCCTTCTACATACTTGGCGTAGGCTTCCTTGAAGCCCTTGGGCGGCGTCACCTCATGGGTGGTTTTGTCCAGCGTGCAGCCTTCGGCGTCGCCGCTCAAATTCAAGGGTGCCAGCACCTCGGAGGCGAACTTACCGCCCTCTTCCAACACCGCATTGATGGTGTCAGCGTCGATGTCGGCATGGGCCGGCAGCATTTTGAGCTCTTCGACCACACTCAATACTTCGTGCATCACAAATTGCATGTCGCGCAGTGGGGGGTTGTAGATCGGCATTGCGTACTCCAGGTTAAAACTTGCGGGATCAGGCGTGCTTTTTCAGAGCAGCCTTGGATTTGAATTTCGGCTGGGGCTGCGCGTCAATCTGCAAGCCCAGTGGTGTTGCGTAGTAGTGAATCGCGCGCTCAAAACCCAGGCCGGCACGGCCCACGGCACCGGGGTTGCGCATGAATCTGGCGTCGTGGTGCAGGGACAGGATCAGCCCGTGCAGCTCGAACAAGATTTGATCGACATCGGCGTCGGCGTGCAGGTGGCCGGCCTCTTGCGCCAGCACGATCGCCTTGTGCAGGGCGGCATGCCAGTCGCGCACCATCGCCACCAAGGCGTCGCGCACCGGGCCCGGTCTGTCATCAAACTCGACCGCGCCGCTGATGTAGATGCAGCCGGAATCGACCTCGACCGAAACCCGCCCCACCCAACGCTCGAACAAAGCACGCAGCCGCGGCAGGCCGCGCGCCTCGCGGATGGCAGTGAAGAACACCTCCTCCTCGAACTTGGCGTGGTATTCCATCACCACCGCAATCTGCAGCTCCTCGCGCGAGCCGAAATGGGCGAACACGCCCGACTTGCTCATCTTCGTCACGTCGGCCAGGGCACCAATCGACAAACCCTCCAAACCCATATGCGAAGCCAGACCCAGTGCGGCCTCCAAAATGATGGCGCGGGTGTGCAGGCCTTTTTGCAGCGAACGCACCACCCGTGCAGGCTTGAGCCGCGGCTGCGGGGCCGGCTCAGACTGAGGGACAGAGGATGCAGAAACAGACACAGGCATTTTCCAGGGCTAGATCAGGTTCGCCATAATAAAACGAACGATCGTTCTATTTTGCAGAATCTTGGCCCTCAGCGCCTAACTATTTGCGGCGAATTTTTAGGGGTCGCCGCCTAAAAAGTCACGCACCACCAATAGTTTGGCTGGGCTGCGTGACCGCGCTTTGACAGCGTGGCGCCGCGCCCACTTGGCCGCACCCACGCGCGCTGCGCTTGAGTCGGGACACAGATATGAAGTACGCTCAAGCTTGGAGGTCATCACCTTGGACGTGCTGCAACTGGATATTTCTGGTCGACCGCAAGCCTGGATCACGACGCGCGAGGCGGCCGTGATCTACGCCAGCGACGGCGTTGCCTGGACGCTGGGCGATCCCTGCCAAGTCTTGCGCGGGGGTTTCCAGCGCCGCACTGGCATGCAGTCACGCATCGAGGTGCACCCCATCATTGCGGTGCGCGGCAGCGTCCCCAGCCGCGCTTGGCGCCAGGCACCGGCCTTGTCAAACGCCAAATTGTTCGCTCGCGATCGCTATGTCTGCGCTTATTGCGGCCACAGCTTTCAAGCCGACGATCTGACTTGCGAGCATATTCAACCCAGCTCGCGCGGCGGCTCCGACAGCTGGATGAACTGCATCACCGCCTGCCGCGGCTGCAACGGCCGCAAGGGCAGCCGTCTACCCGAAGAGGCTCATATGAGCCTGCTTTACCTGCCCTATGTGCCGAGCTTGCACGAAGACATGATTCTGCGCGGGCGCCGCATCCTGGTCGACCAGATGGAGTTTTTGCTGGCCAGCGTGCCGCGTTCGAGCCGGCTGCACGCTTGACCCCGGCCTGTCAACGACGGCCGCCAACGCTGCGTTGAGCTCGCTCAAGTTCCCAGGAGTTCCGTCAGATGAAAAAATTCGCCCTCGTCACCGCCAGCCTGATCGCCCTGGCTGCACTGAGTGCTTGCTCGACCAGCAGCCCCGATGTGATCCAGCGCCGTGACACCCAGTCGATGTCGCAAGTGCTTGACGCCAACGTGCTGTCGGTGCGCAGTGTGACGGTCGAGGGTTCGCAAAGTGGTGGCGGCGCCGTCGCCGGCGGGGTGGTCGGCGGCATCGCCGGCTCGGCGGTGGGCGGGCGCAAGGAAGGGCAAATCATTGGCGTGCTCGGTGCCGTCGCCGGCGCCATGCTGGGCAATGCAATCGAGCGCAGCGGCACCCAGGAGCAAGCGGTTGAAATTTTGCTGCAGCTGCGCAATGGTGAGCGGCGTGCCGTCGTGCAGGCCAAGGGCGCCGACGGCTTCAAGCCGGGCGACGCGGTGATCCTGATCACCACCGGCGGCAAGACCCGCGTCACGCGCGCGCCCGAGCTCGCCGCCGGCGCGCCAGCCAAGCAAAACTGACCCGCTTCAAGCCGGCCCCTGAAGGCTGGCCGGCGCGGGATGCGTCTGGCCAGCCCTCCGCTTCAGACTCAAGCGCCGATGCTGGGCACCGGTGTTTGCCACTTGCCGCCGCAGGTGGGCGGCCGATTTCCGCCTCCCAACACCGCGCCGACAGTAACCCCGCCAAGCCCGCTGAAGGCTAGAAGCAGCGGGGGGATCGTGCGTATTGCTGGTTAAACAGCGCGCATCTTCGGGCTTCACCCAGGGGCTTGAACGGTGAAACTCGCTAGTCATTGCGGTGCGCGGTCACCGTTGAACGACAAGTCATGGTTTGTATCTGAAAGGCAGTGAATGAGGCAACGACCTGAGGCGGCTATCGGCCCCGAAGCTGCGCCTCACGGCGTGGCGCTGATGGCGGAGCACGTCATGCCGATCTGGGCCCGTCAACTGGAGGCGATACAAAGCACGCTGCAAAGCGGTTCGGTCGAGTTGCTGAGCAACTTCGCCAGCATCTTCGAGCTGCAGGACCAGCTGCACAGCAAGTGCGCCGAATTGCCGCCAGCCAGTGTTCACACCGAAGCACTGCAACAAATCGACCTCGACCTGCAAGCCCAGTGCGAGCGCGCGCTGCATGGGCTGCAATTCGCCGACCGCCTGTCTCAGATGGTTGAAATTCTGCACAAGAACATCGCCTGTTTTGCCACCGAATTGCCCGCCATGGCCGACGCCGGCGCGGCCGAGCAAGCAGCCTGGACGGAGGCCTTCGAGGCCAGCTTCACCACCGAAGAACAGCACTTGTTTCATCACGGCAAGTCCGCCCCGCCGCGTCAAGACAAGGTCGAGTACTTCTGAATTTCTTTTTTTACCGACTTGATTCACCACTTTGATTCTCAAGCAATGAAGAGGACACCATGAGCAAAACCATTCTGGTCGTTGACGACTCCGGCAGCTTCCGCACCGTCGTGAAGCTGGCACTGATGAAGGCCGGCTACAGCGTCGTTGAAGCCGTTGACGGCAAAGACGCCTGCACCAAGCTTGACGGCAAGATCAATCTGATCGTCTGCGACGTCAATATGCCCAATATGGACGGGCTGGAGTTCCTGCGCCATGTCAAGACGATTGCTGCCTACAAGTTCACCCCGGTGATCATGCTGACGACCGAATCGCAAGAGGCCAAAAAGGCCGAGGGCCGCGCGGCCGGCGCCAAAGCGTGGATCACCAAGCCCTTTCAGCCTTCGCAGCTGGTCGACGCAGTGAACAAGCTCTGCGTCTAGGCGCTTCAGGCCGGCCATTTTTCTCTCAACCGGAGCCCGCCATGCTGGACTCGACCACCGCAACTGCAGCCGCGCCGCCCTTCAGCCTCGCACTGGGGCCCGAACTGACGATTGCCCAAGCGGCGGACACCCACGGCCTGCTGCTGGAAACGCTGAGTCGCCTGGATGGCTTGCATCTCAGCATCGACCTCAGCGGCGTCAGCGACTTCGACAGTTCAGCCATCCAACTGCTGCTGGCCACCCAGCGCAGCCTGCAGGAGCGCGCGGCGCAGCTGACGTTGCACTCGCCGAGTGCCGTGGTCCTGGCGGCCTTGAGCTGCTATGGGCTGGACGCCCAAATGAAGGCCGTCCGGTGGGTGCCCACCCATGCAGCGAGCGAGGAATCCCCATGTCAATGACCGACGACGACGCCGAGATACTGGCCATCGCAAGAGACGGCTTTCTGGACGAGGCGCAGGAAATGCTGCGCCAATTCGAAGCAGGCTTGCTGGTGCTGGAGAACAACCCGGACGACTCGGAGAGCCTGAATTCGGCCTTCCGCGCCGCCCACACCATCAAGGGCACGGCCGGCATGTTTGGCTGCGACGCGGTGGTCACCTTCACCCACGAAGCCGAGACTTTGCTGGAAGCCTTGCGCTCCAACCAGCGCCAGCTGGACGGTGACGTGGTCGCCGCACTGCTGGAAAGCCGCGACCAGATCGAGCTGCTGCTGGGCGAGGTGCAAAGCGGCGACAGCGACCCGGCCGTGGCCGCCGCCAGCGCAGCATTGGCAGTCCGCTTACGTGCCTTGTTAGGGGCGCCCGAACCTGAACCGGCCTTGGCCCCTGTCGCGACCGCCCTGCCGGTCGCGGCGGCAGCTTCAGTCGGCAACAAGCTCTGGCATCTGTCATTGCGTTTCTTCCCAGACGCGCTGCGCAACGGCCTCGACCCGCTGTCCTTTTTGCGCTATCTCGCCACGCTGGGCGAGGTCAAGGCCATCACCACCTTGAGTGGCGCCGTGCCGGCGTTGGAGGCGCTGGATGCCGAGGCCTGCTACCTGGGCTTCGAGTTGCGCTTCGACAGCCAAGCCACGCTGGACGAAATCGCCCGCGTGTTCGAGTTCGCGGCCGAAGACAGCAGTATCCAGATCCTGCCGCCCGGCACCGCCCCGGCCGCCTTCGAGTCGCTGGCCACCTTGCGCTGCGGCGACGACGCCCAAACACGTTCTGACTTGTTTGACTGCTGGCGCGCGATGGGCATGCATTTTGATTTGCGCGTCGAGGTGGTCGGTGCGCCGGCCGGTGAAGCAGCACCCGTTTTGGTGCCGCATATCGAACGCCGCGCCGAAAGCACACAGCGCAAAGCCAGCGACCGCCGCAGCGGCGAAGGCGAGCGCCGCGAAGGCGGGCGTGACCGCCGCGCCGGCGACGAGACCCGCTTTGTGCGCGTGCGTGCCGACAAGCTCGACAAGCTGATCGACCTGATCGGCGAGCTGGTGATTGCCGGCTCCGGCGCGCAGATGATTGCCCACCAGGAAGGCGCCGAGGTCTTGCTGGAAGCAACCCAGCGCGTGATGGACCTGGTGCAAGAAACCCGCGACGGCACGCTGGCCCTGCGCATGGTGCCGATCGGCGAAACCTTCGCACGCTTCCAGCGCGTCGTGCGCGATGTCTCCAAACAACTCGGCAAGGAGGTCGATCTGGTCGTCAGCGGTGGCGACACCGAGATGGACAAGTCGATGGTCGACTCGATCGGCGACCCGCTGATGCACCTGGTGCGCAACAGCATGGACCATGGCCTGGAAACCTTCGATGAGCGCCTGGCCACCGGCAAGCCGGCCGCCGGCAAGCTCGCCCTGAATGCGTACCATGAGGCCGGTGCGGTGGTGATTGAAGTCAGCGACGACGGCCGCGGCCTGGCGCGCGAGCGCATCGTCAAGAAAGCGGTCGAACGCGGCTTGATCGCCGAGGGTCAGGTCTTGTCCGACCACGAGGTCTGGCAGCTGATCTTCCAGCCCGGTTTTTCTACCGCTGAAGCCGTCACCGATCTGTCGGGCCGCGGCGTCGGCATGGACGTGGTCAAGCGCAGCATCGAGTCGCTGCGCGGCAGCATCACGCTGACCAGCACTGCCGGACACGGCACCTTGACGCAGATCCGACTGCCGCTGACGCTGGCGATGATCGACGGCTTTTTGACCATGGTCGGCGGCGTCAACTATGTGTTGCCGCTGGCGGCGGTGTCCGAGTGCATCGATGTGCCGGCTGAATGTGCCAGACAAAGCGAGCGGGTCAGCGGCACTTTTGATTTGCGCGGCGAAATCATCCCCTGGCTGGATCTGGCGCGTTTTTACGGCGTCAGCGCGGCTGGCCCTGAAACTGAGCAGAGCCGGCGCCGCAGCGTGGTGGTGGTGCGCGACGGCCCGACCCGCATCGGCCTGATCGTTGACCGTTTGCTGGGCGAGCACCAGACCGTCATCAAACCGCTGTCGGGCATTTTTCAGCACCTGAAGGCGCTGGCCGGCTCAACCATTTTGGGCTCGGGCGAAGTGGCGCTGTTGCTGGATGTGTCGGGGCTGTTTGCGGCCGCCATCAGGGGCAGCAAGAGCGGCAACAAGAGCGGCAACAAGGGCGGCAACCTCAAGCCTCAAAAGAACAGCGCTGCGCCGGATTCGAGCACGGCCACCACGCACTGACAGCCCGCCTTTAGAAGTTAAACCATGATCAACTTTCTGCGCAAATTCAAACTTTGGCAGCGCTTTCTGGCGCTTGGTCTTGTCGGCCTCTTGAGCTGCGCGATCCCCTTCAGCCTGGTCGTCACAAGCAGCAATAGCCAGGTGCAAATCGCGGTAGCCGAAGACGCAGGCATTGGCCCGGTGAATGCGGCGGTCGACCTGATTCGGCAGCTGCAAACGCACCGGGGTTTGTCCAGCTTGGCCTTGAACGGCGATCGCGCAGCGCAAGAACAGCGCCGTGCGGCCGAGGCCGAAGTCGGCACGGCTTTGGCCGCCTTGCAAAAAGAGTTGGCGCAGCATGCTGACTTGAAGCAGGCGAACCAGCAAGGGGCAAGCCTGGAGCCGCTGTGGGGCGAACTGCTGACCCGAGTCGGTGCGCGCAGCATTGAGGCGCCGGCCAGCTTCGCCGCACACAGTGCCTTGGTGGGCAAGGCCTTGCTCTTGATCGAGTCCATCGCGGACGAGTCAGGCTTGTCACTCGACCCCGAAGCAGCCAGCTACTTTTTGATGACGGCCGCCACCGACTACCTGCCCCATTTGGCCGAGAGCGTCGCTCTGCAACGCGGCAAGGGCACCGCCATGCTCGGTTTGCTGCTGGCCGGCAAAGACATCGATGCGGCCGAAAAAGCCTCCCTGCTTGAGCTGGTACGCAGCGGTGATGCCTTGCGAGAGCGCATTGAACGCCAGTTCAAGAAAGTCTTAGCGATCGAACCGGGCCTCCAGCCCGCGCTCAACACCTCCTTCAAAGAGGCCAACCAGTCGGCCCAAGCCTTCGCCAGCCGGTTGCGCAGCGAGCTTGGCGCAAGCAAGCCCAGTGCCTCGACTCAGGAGCTCTTTGCGGCAGGCACCAAGGCGGTGGAAGCTCAGTTCGCTTTGGTCAAGGTCAGCAGTGACGCATTGAAGAAATTGTTGCAACAACGTGTGGCCCTCAATGAACGGCAGCGCAATCGACTGGCCGCGGGCATCGGCGCCTTGCTCTTGGTCAGCCTGACGCTCGGCCTGGCAATTGTTCGCTCCGTGACCCAACCCGTCGCGCGGGCGCTCGCAGCCGCCGATGCGGTGGCTCAAGGTGATATGAACTTCAACACCGCCGACCGCAGTCACGATGAGGTGGGTCAATTGCTCAGCAGCTTGAGCCTGATGCAAGGCAATTTGCGCGCGCGGATGGCAAGCGATGCAGCCCTGGCCGCCGAAACCGGCCGCATCAAGCAAGCGCTGGATGTGTGCTCGACCAATGTGATGATCGCCGACCCCGACCTCAACATCATTTACATGAACCGGTCGGTGACCCAGATGATGCAGGGCAATGAGGCCGAGTTGAAAAAGGCCTTGCCTAACTTCAATGCTAGACAGCTGATGGGCGCCAATATCGACGGCTTCCATAAAAACCCCGGCCACCAGCGCGGCATGTTGGCCAAGCTGCAGACCGAATACAAAACGCAGATCAAGGTCGCCAGCCTCGACTTCAGCCTGATGGCCAACCCCATCATCGACGCATCAGGCCAGCGCCTGGGCACGGTGGTGGAGTGGCGCGACATGACGCAGGAATTGCTGGCCCGCGAGAAGGAGTTGGCACTGGCCGCCGAGAACGCCCGCATCAAACAAGCGCTGGACGTGGCGGCGATGCCGGTGCGGATCTCGGCGCAAGACGGCACCATCGTCTACGTCAACGAGGCCTTGATGCGCATCTTGCGGCGCGACGAGGCGGCCTTCCGCGCCGAGCAGCCGTCCTTCGATGCAAGCAAAGTGCTGGGCGGCTCGATCGGCATGTTCTACCGTGACTCGGCCGGTGCACTTGAGCGCCTGAGTCGGCTGACCGACACCGCCGAAGTCTCCATGATCTTGGGTGGGCGAAATTACGATGTCACCACCTCACCGATCCGCGATGCACAAGGCCACTCGGTTGGCACCGTCGGCCAGTGGCAAGACCGCACCGAGCAACTGGCGGCGGAGCGCGAGTTTGACGCCCTGGCCAGCGCCGCCACCGAGGGCGACCTGGGTCAGCGCATTCCGCTCGAAGGCAAGCAAGGCTTTTTCAAGCAAATCGGTGAGAAGTTCAATGGCTTGATCGACACCATCAGCCACACCATCCGCGAAGTGCGGGCCTCGGCCGACCAGCTCGGCGGCGCCTCGGACCAGGTCTCGCAGACCTCGCAGTCTTTGTCGCATTCGGCCTCGCAGCAGGCCGCCAGCGTCGAAGAAACCACCGCCTCGCTACAAGAGATGGCCGCCTCGGTCAAACAGAACTCCGACAGCGCCAACATCACCGACGGCATGGCCACCAAGGCCGCACGTGAGGCGATGGAAGGCGGCCAAGCGGTCAGTCAGACGGTCGACGCGATGAAGCAAATCGCCACCAAGATTTCCATCATTGATGACATTGCCTACCAAACCAATTTGCTGGCCTTGAACGCCGCGATCGAAGCGGCCCGCGCCGGCGAGCACGGCAAGGGCTTTGCGGTGGTGGCGGCCGAGGTCAGGAAGCTGGCCGAGCGCAGCCAGGTGGCCGCGCAGGAGATCGGCTTGCTTGCGAGCAATAGCGTCAAGCTGGCCGAAAAAGCCGGCACGCTGCTGACGAATATGGTGCCGTCGATCCAAAAAACCTCGGAGCTGGTGCAAGAGATTTCAGCCGCGTCGAGCGAGCAGTCGCAAGGCGTGGCGCAGATCAACGGCGCGATGAATCACCTCTCCACTGCAACGCAGCAGACCGCCTCGGCGTCGGAACAGTTGTCGGCCACGGCGGAAGAACTGTCGGCGCAGGCGGCGCAGCTGCAAGAACAGGTGGCCTTTTTCAGGCTGGCCGATGACGGTGCCAACAGCGGCCGTAGCAAAGACGTCCGCAGACCCGGCCAACGCTGAGTTGCACGCAAAAAAAGTCGTTCGCTCGACACCCAATCACTCCCAGGAGCAATGCAAATGTCAATCGCAAACATGAAAGTCGGCCAGCGACTGGGACTGGCATTCGCCATTGTCCTGGCACTCCTTTTGGCCTGCGTGGGTATCGGCTTGTATGAGCTGCGCGCAATGAACGATGACATGGAGCACCTGAGTCAGGACATCATCAAAAAGACCGCCCTGATCAATCACATGTCGGAAAGCGTTCACGTTGCTCAGCGAGTCGGCCGCAGCATGATTCTTCTACAAGACAAAGCGGCCATGGAGGGCGAGCGGCCCAAGGTTGCGGCTGCACGCAAGTCCTATAGCGACGCGCTTTCGGCGCTCGAAAAGATGCCGATCTCCGATGAGGGCAAGCTCTTGCTGGCAACCGTCAAGGAAAAGGCCGCCGTGACGCGCCCACTGCTAGACCAGGCGATGGACTTGGCGACCAGCAACAAGGCCGAGGCCACTCGGGTCATCCTGGAACAGGTCAGCCCCGCAGCCATGCTGTGGCAAGCAGAACTCCGGGCATTCCAGGATCTGCAAGCCAAACGTGCCGACGCTGATGTTGAGAAAAGCGGCCAAACCTATCAAGCTGCCCAGCGCGCATTGCTGGGCATCGCCGTGCTCGCGCTTGCGATCGGCATCGGTGCGGCTTGGGCCGTCACCCGTAGCATCACTCTGCCGCTGGTTCGGGCCATCAAAGCCGCTGGCGCGATCGGCTCGGGCGAGCTCAACAACGACATTCCGACCGATGGTCGTGACGAGCCCGGCCTGCTCTTGGCCTCATTGGCCGGCATGCAAGATCTGCTGCGCAGCCGCAATGAACGCGACGCTGCAGTTGCGGCCGAAACCGGCCGCATCAAGCAAGCACTCGATGTCTGTTCGACCAATGTGATGATCGCCGACGTTGACCTCAACATCATCTATATGAACCGCTCCGTCACGCAGATGATGCAGGGCAACGAGGCCGAGCTGAAAAAGGGCCTGCCCAACTTCAATGCCCGACAGCTGATCGGCGCCAATATCGACGGTTTCCACAAAAACCCCGGCCACCAGCGCGGCATGCTGGCTCAACTGCAGAGTGAATATAAAACCCAGATCAAGGTCTCCAGCCTGGACTTTGGTCTGATCGCCAACCCCATCATTGACAGCGCCGGCAAGCGCCTGGGCACGGTGGTCGAATGGAAAGACCTCACCCAAGAATTGGCCGCGCGCGATCGTGAACAGGCCTTGGCGGCCGAGACTGCGCGCATCAAGCAAGCGCTGGACATCTGCTCCACCAATGTGATGATTGCCGACCCGGACGGCAACGTCATTTACAACAATGTCTCGGCCGCGCAAATGATGCAAAGAAACGAAGCCGAGCTGCGCAAGGCTTTGCCGGCCTTTGATGCCCGCCGCATCGTCGGCAGCAATTTCGACCAGTTCCACCGTAACCCGGCGCATCAGCGCAATCTGCTCGGCCATCTGAAGCAGGAATACAAGACCGAGATCAAGGTCAGCAGCCTGACTTTTTCTTTGATCGCCAACCCGATCAATGACAGCAAGGGAGTTCGCCTGGGCACGGTGGTGGAGTGGAAGGACCGCACGGCGGAGGTGGCGGCCGAGGTCGAGGTCGGCCTGATGGTGGACGGCGCCAACGGCGGCGACTTTGCCAACCGGATCGATCTGGACGGCAAGGAGCCGTTCTTCAAGATGTTGGGCGAGAAGTTCAACTCGCTGGTCGAGACCGTCAGCACGACGATCCGCGATGTGCGCACCGCTGCAGACCAGTTAGGTGGCGCCTCAGACCAGGTCTCGCAGACCTCACAGAGCTTGTCGCATTCGGCCTCACAGCAGGCCGCCAGTGTCGAGCAAACCACCGCCAGTCTGCAAGAGATGGCCGCCTCGGTGAAGCAGAATTCAGACAGCGCCAACATCACCGACGGCATGGCCACCAAGGCTGCCCGCGAGGCGATGGAAGGCGGGCAAGCGGTCGCTCAGACGGTCGACGCGATGAAGCAGATCGCCACCAAGATTTCCATCATCGATGACATCGCCTACCAAACCAATTTGCTGGCCTTGAACGCTGCGATCGAAGCGGCCAGAGCGGGTGAACATGGCAAGGGCTTCGCGGTGGTGGCGGCCGAGGTCAGGAAGCTGGCCGAGCGCAGCCAGGTGGCCGCGCAAGAGATCGGCACGCTGGCCACCAATAGCGTCAAGCTGGCCGAAAAGGCCGGCACGCTGTTGACGAATATGGTGCCGTCGATCCAAAAAACCTCGGAGCTGGTGCAGGAGATTTCGGCCGCGTCGAGCGAGCAGTCGCAAGGCGTGGCGCAGATCAACGGCGCGATGAATCACCTCTCCACCGCCACGCAGCAGACGGCGTCCGCCTCGGAGCAGTTGTCGGCTACGGCCGAAGAGTTGTCGGCGCAAGCGGCGCAGTTGCAAGAGCAGATGGCCTTCTTCAGGCTGGCTGATGACGGCCAAGCAGCCAAGCGCAAGCCGGGCAAACGCTGAGTTTCAGCGAACAGTACACCGTCACCCAAGCACCACTTTGAGAGCCCTTCATGCGTAGCAATCTACCTATCACTCAGCAGGAATATGTGCTGAAAGAAGGCATGACCATCGTGTCACGCACCGACCTCAAAGGCCGCATCATTTATATCAACGATGACTTCATCGAGGCCAGCGGCTTCGTTGAAGCCGAGTTGATCGGCCAGCCCCACAACCTGGTGCGCCACCCCGACATGCCGGAAGAAGCCTTCGACGATATGTGGAAGGTGCTGAAGGACGGCCGGCCCTGGACCGGCATGGTCAAGAACCGCTGCAAGAACGGCGACTTTTACTGGGTGGTGGCCAACGCCACGCCGGTCAAGGAAGGTGACGCGGTGGTCGGCTATATGTCGGTGCGCACCCGGCCCAGCCAGGACCAGCTGGCCGCCGCCGACGCGCTGTACCGCAAATTCAAGCACGGCAAGGCGCAAGGCTGGGTGATACGCGATGGCAAAGGCGTGCGTACGGGGCTGGTGGACAGTGTGCAACGCGGCCTGGGCGCCTTGAGCTTGGGCCACACAGCCCTGCTGTGTGCGCTGTTTCTGACGGCTGGCGGCTTGGGCTTGGGCCTCGCTTGGCCGGCCATGAATTTATGGCTCGGCGGGCCGGCCTTGGCCGTGGCTGTGCTGGGCGCGTGGTGCTTGAGGGCCATGGTCCAGCGGCTTGGCAAGACCTTGAGCCGTGCCGCCGGCCAGTTCGAGCAATTCGGCCAGGGCCGCTTTGACGGCGTCGTTCACGTCAGTGGCCGTGACGAGTTATCTACCATGATGCTGGCGCTCAAGCGCGTGCAGACCCGGCTGGGCTTCGAGTTTGCCGACACCAAAAAGCGCGCTGACGATGCCGAGCGCATCCGCCAGGCCCTGGATGTGGCCGCCACCAATATGATGGTGGCCGACCCCGGCTACAACATCATCTATGGCAACGCCTCGCTGCGCGCGATGCTGGCCGCCGCCGAGGCAGACATCCGCAAGGACCTGCCGAACTTCAACGCGGCCACCTTGATGGGCACCAATATCGACGGCTTCCACAAGAACCCGGCCCACCAGCGCGGCCTGCTCGACCGCTTGACCGGCGCCCACAAGACGCGGCTGAACATCGGCGGGCGCCGCTTCGATTTGATCGTCAACCCGGTGATCGCGGCCGGCAAGCGCCTGGGCACGGTGGTGGAATGGCAGGACATGACGGCCGAGCTGGCAGCTCTTGAGCGCGCGGCGCTGCTGGCGGCGGAGAACTCACGCGTCAAGCAAGCGCTGGACATCTGCTCGACCAATGTGATGATCGCCGACCCCGACGGCAACATCATCTACAACAACGCCTCGGCCGCGCAGATGATGCAGCGCAACGAGAGTGAGTTGCGCAAGGTGTTGCCGCAGTTCAATGCGCGCGCCATCGTCGGCTCCAACTTTGATCAGTTTCACCGTAACCCCAGCCATCAGCGCAATCTGCTGGGTGCATTGAAGGGCGAGTACAAGACCGAACTGAAGGTCAGCAGCCTGACCTTTGGGCTGACCGCCAACCCGATCAATGACAGCGCCGGCGTCCGCTTGGGCACGGTGGTGGAGTGGAAAGACCGGACGATTGAAGTTTCGGTCGAGAACGAAATCGGCGGCATGGTGGACGGCGCCACCAACGGCGACTTTGCTCAGCGCGTGCCGCTCGAAGGCAAGGAGCCCTTCTTCAAGATGCTGGGCGAGAAATTCAACTCGCTGGTGGAAACGGTCAGCACCACCATCCGCGAGGTGCGCGTCGTCTCGAGCCACTCCGGCAGAAAGACCGGATACAAAATGCGATTGACATCGGGCGGAACTGTCAATTCGGGCCCGCAGATTCCTTGGATATGGCGTCCCTGCCCGGCAGCCATCTCAAGAACGATATTGCCGGTGAATCCTGCGTCTCGCTGAATCAAGACGGGACCGGGAAACGTTGTGCCGCGAGGCCACTTGGTGACATCGTCTTTGC
>NZ_JANNMI010000349.1:0-1967 GCF_031397715.1 Roseateles sp. | reverse complement strand
CAAGGCTGTTAAGGACGCCGACGTCGTCATGATGCTGACACCAGACGAGCATATCGCCGCGATTTATCACGCCGAAGTTGAGCCGAACCTCAAGCCCGGTGCGGCATTGGCGTTTGCCCACGGTTTCAATGTCCACTACGCGCAAGTCGTGCCGCGCAGCGACGTTGATGTGATCATGATTGCACCCAAGGGCCCAGGCCATTTGGTTCGTTCAACCTATGTGCAGGGTGGCGGCGTGCCTTCACTGATCGCGGTTCATCAAGACACCAGCGGGCGTGCTAAAGACATCGCGCTGTCATACGCGGCGGCGAACGGCGGTACGCGCGGTGGCGTGATTGAAACGAGCTTCCGCGAAGAAACCGAGACTGATTTGTTCGGCGAACAGGTCGTACTTTGCGGCGGCACGGTTGAGCTGATCAAAGCGGGTTACGAGACGCTGGTCGAAGCGGGCTACGCGCCTGAAATGGCGTACTTCGAATGCCTGCATGAAACCAAGCTCATCGTGGATCTGATTTACGAAGGCGGCATCGCCAACATGAATTATTCGATTTCCAATAACGCCGAGTATGGTGAGTATGTGACCGGCCCCAAGGTCATCACCTCCGCCACCAAGGACGCGATGCGCCAATGCCTGAAGGACATTCAGACGGGAGAGTACGCGAAGAGCTTCATCCTTGAGAACAAGGCCGGCGCTCCGACGTTGCTGAGCCGTCGCCGCCTGACCGCCGAGCATCCGATCGAGCAAGTTGGTGAGAAGCTGCGTGCGATGATGCCGTGGATCAAGGCCAACCGTCTGGTTGATCAGTCGAAAAACTGATTGGTTGACGGATAAGTGAAAGCCGCGTTGCCCTTAGGCTTCGCGGCTTTTTATATGGCGCCTTGTTGTATCCTTCCGCCCCATGACCGATCTCAAGAACAAGACGCAGGCCGAGCTGCCGGACGACGATGACGACAGCGTGCCGCATGTGCCAAGGCCGCGCCGTAAAGGCATTTACGTGCTGCCCAATGCCATCACCTTGGCGGCGCTGTTCTCGGGCTTCTATGCCATCGTGATGGCGATGAATGGGCGCTTCGAGGTGGCCTGCATCGCGATCTTCTGCTCCGCCGTGCTGGACAGCTTGGACGGCCGCGTTGCCCGCATGACGAATGCGCAAAGCGCGTTTGGCGAGCAGATGGACAGCCTGTCGGACATGGTCAGCTTTGGCGCAGCACCGGCGCTGATTGTCTATATCTGGGCCTTCAAGGACATGGGCAAGCTGGGCTGGATTCCGTCCTTTGTCTATATTGCCGGGGCGGCGCTGCGCTTGGCGCGCTTCAACGTCAATATCGGCGTGGTTGACAAGCGCTTCTTTCAGGGCCTGCCCAGCCCGGCTGCCGCGGCGATCGTGATGGGCATGATCTGGGCCTTTGATGACTACGGATTTCAGCGGGTGACGAATCTGCCTTGGGTGGTCTGGACGGCGTTTGGCATGACCTTGTTCGCCGGCCTGTCGATGGTGACGAATGCGCCTTTCTACAGCTTCAAGGTCGTCGGTGCCCGCCGCACCGTGCCCTTTGTGGTGTTGGTCGCGATTGCCCTGGCCATCGTACTGATCAGCCAGAACCCACCGCTGGGGCTGTTCGCGATCTTCTGTGTCTACGGGCTGTCGGGCTATGCGATTTATTTCTGGCGCAAGGCCAAGGGGCGCCCGGTCAGCATGATCGCGACCTCGACCCATGACCCTGATGAGCAGGGCCTGCACCGCTGATTTAGCGTGCTATATTAAGTTTTCATGAAATTTGCAATTGCGATCAGCCTGCTACTACTAGGAACCTGCCGGGTTCGCTGATCGCTCACGTCAACAGCTTTCTGCATCACAGCCCGCCAAGCAAACGCTTCGCGGGCTTTTTTTTAACCCCTTTTTCCTGGAGTTCACCGTGGCCGACCAATTGATCATCTTTGACACCACCTTGCGTGACGGCGAGCA
>NZ_JANNMI010000021.1:0-4488 GCF_031397715.1 Roseateles sp. | reverse complement strand
GAGCTGGTGTTCACCCGGCTGCACGCGGGCGGCAAGTTCGACAAGGGCTCGGGCGGCGCCTACAGCTTCTCGGGCGGCCTGCACGGCGTTGGCGTCAGCGTCACCAATGCCTTGGCCAAGCGCCTGGAGGTGACGGTCTGGCGCGGCGGTGAGGTGGCGACGCTGGCGTTCGAGAACGGCGATGTGGTCGAGCCGGTCGCAGCCCGCAAGGCAGAGCGCGGTGAGCGCAAGCAGGGCACGATGGTGCGGGTCTGGCCCGATGCCAAATATTTCGAGAGCGCCGAGCTGCCCAAGCACGAGCTGGTCCACCTGCTGCGCAGCAAGGCCGTTTTGATGCCGGGCGTCATCGTCACGCTGACGAACGAAAAGACCGGTGACGTTCAGACCTGGACTTATGCCGGCGGTCTGCGCGATTACTTGATGCAAACACTGAACGCCGAGCCGCTGATCCCCTTGTACGAGGGCGAGCAATACGCCGGCCGGGCCGAGACCGAGAACTTCGCCGAGGGTGAAGGTGCCGCCTGGTGCGTGGCCTTCACCGAAGAGGGTGCGGCGATGCGCGAGAGCTATGTCAACCTGATCCCGACCGTCGCCGGCGGTACCCATGAGTCCGGTCTGAAGGACGGCCTGTTCGGCGCCATCAAGGGCTTTATCGAGCTGCACAGCCTCTTGCCCAAGGGTGTCAAGCTGATGCCGGACGATGTGTTTTCGCGCGCCTCCTTCGTCTTGTCGGCCAAGGTGCTGGACCCGCAGTTCCAGGGCCAGACCAAGGAGCGTCTGAACAGCCGCGACGCGCTGCGCCTGGTCTCCACCTATGTCACGCCGGGCCTGGAGCTGTGGCTGAACCAGCATGTGGAGTTCGGCAAGAAGCTGGCCGAGCTGGTCATCAAGCAGGCGCAAACCCGCCAACGCGCTTCGCAAAAAGTCGAGAAGCGCAAAGGGTCAGGTGTTGCCGTGCTGCCGGGCAAGCTGACCGATTGCGAGAGCCGCGACCTCTTGCACAACGAAATCTTTCTGGTCGAGGGCGACTCGGCCGGCGGCAGCGCCAAGATGGGCCGCAACAAGGAGACCCAGGCCATCCTGCCCTTGCGCGGCAAGGTCTTGAACACCTGGGAGGTCGAGCGCGACCGGCTGTTCGCCAATAACGAGATTCACGACATCTCGGTGGCTCTGGGGGTCGATCCGCATGGCAAGAATGACTCGCCCGATCTGAGCGGCCTGCGCTACGGCAAGGTCTGCATTCTGTCGGACGCGGACGTGGACGGCTCGCACATTCAGGTGCTGTTGCTGACGCTGTTCTTTCGCCATTTCCCCAAGCTGGTTGAGACCGGGCATATCTACGTCGCCCGCCCGCCCTTGTACCGGGTTGACGCGCTGGCGCGCGGCAAGAAGCCGGCCGCCAAGATCTACGCGCTGGACGAGGGCGAGCTGACCGCCACGCTGGACAAGCTGCGCAAGGAAGGCGCGCGCGAAGGCTCCTGGAGCATCAGCCGCTTCAAAGGCCTGGGCGAGATGAGCGCGGTGCAGTTGTGGGACACGACCTTGAACCCGGAGACCCGGCGCCTCAGCGTGATCGCGCTGGGCCAGCTGAATTTGGTCGAGACCGAAACCTCGATCAACAAGCTGATGGGCAAGGGCGAAGCGGCGTCCCGGCGCGAGCTGATGGAGATCCACGGCGACTCGGTGGAAGTGGATATTTGAGATGACTGACAAGCGGGTCAGCCTGCGTCCGACCATGTTGTCGGACCTGGAGTTCGTGGTTTCCGTCGAGCTGGACGCCGCCAACCGACCCTTCATCACGCCCTGGGAGCGCACGCAGCACGAAGGCGCGGTGCGCTTCCCGGACTTTCGCCACTTCATCATCGAGGTCGGGGCTGAGTCCAAGCGGGCCGGTTTTGTGATTTTCCAGGGCTGCCGCAACCCGCATGGCTCGGTCGAGCTCAAACGCATCGTGCTGGCACCCAAGGGTCAGGGCCTGGGCCGTGCCTGTGTGCGGCTGCTCAAGAAGCTGGCCTTCACGCAGCTCCACGCGCATCGCTTCTGGCTCGATGTGAAGGCGCTCAATACCCGCGCGCTCAAGCTCTATGCCAGTGAAGGTTTTGTCGAAGAGGGCCGGCTGCGCGAGAGCGTACGCGTCAATATCGAAGGCGCGGACGGCTATGACAGCTTGATCGTGATGTCTATGTTGGACCGTGAATATCAAGCGCGGGTGGCGTTGGGCGAGGAGCAGCCTTGATGCGACTCTGGCTCGCTCTTCTTTTGGCTGCAATTTGCTTGCCTGCCTACGCTGAACTATGGGCTTATGTCGACGCCTCCGGCACCGCCCATCTGGCCGACCGCCAAATCAACGGTGCCTACAACCTGGTGCTCGGCGCGCCCGACTCAAGCAAAGGTCGGGTGCCCGGCAAGCAAGACGGCAGCCGCCATTTGCTGACCTGGCTGGAGATTGCGCCCGAGGTCAAGGCGGTACAACCCTATTTGCGCGAAGCGGCAGCGAAGTCGGGCGTGGACATGGCCTTGCTGAAAGCGTTGATCGCGGTCGAGTCGGGTTACAAGGCCGGCGCGGTGTCGCCGCGCGGCGCGATCGGCCTGATGCAAATCACCCCCGACGCGGCGGCCCGTTATGCCACGCTGCTGGAGCGCCTGCAGCCGGTTGAAAAACGCCTGCTGGACCCACGCACCAATGTCTTGACCGGCGCCCGCATGCTGGCTGACCTGATCAAACGCTTTGGCCGCATCGATGCGGCGCTGGCGGCTTGGAACGCCGGCGAGGGCGCGGTGCGTCGAGCCGGCGGCGTGGTGCCGCCATTTGATGAAACCCAAGCCCACGTTCATTTGGTGCTGGAGCTGTACTGGACCTTGCTGCAGAACGGCATGCACGCCAGCGCCCGGCACCTGACGATTCACTCTGAAAAACCATGACCCAAACTTCGATATTCGACGCACCCCCGCCGCAGGATGACCCCGACGCCTTGACCCTGGGTCACTATGCCGAGCGCGCCTATCTGGAGTACGCGCTCAGCGTCGTCAAGGGCCGTGCGCTGCCCGATGTCTGCGATGGCCAGAAGCCGGTGCAGCGCCGCATCCTCTATTCGATGGAGCGGATGGGCCTGGCGTTTACCGGGGTCAGCGGGCCTAAACCAGTCAAGGGCGCGCGCGTGGTCGGCGACGTGCTGGGCCGCTTCCACCCGCATGGCGACCAGTCGGTTTACGACGCCTTGGTGCGGATGGCGCAGGACTTTTCGCAGCGCTATCCGCTGATCGACGGCCAGGGTAATTTCGGCAGCCGCGATGGCGACGGCGCTGCGGCGATGCGTTACACCGAGGCGCGCCTGGCGCCGATTGCGCGCCTGCTGCTGGACGAGATCGACGAAGGCACGGTCGATTTCCAGGCCAACTACGACGGCTCGACGCAGGAGCCGCGCCAGCTGCCGGCGCGCCTGCCGTTCGTGTTGTTGAACGGCGCCAGCGGCATCGCGGTCGGCATGGCAACCGAGGTGCCCAGCCACAATCTGCGCGAGGTGGCGGCTGCGGCGGTGGCCCTGCTGCGCAATGACAAGCTCAGCGACGAGGAATTGTTTGCCATCCTGCCCGGCCCCGACTATCCGGGCGGCGGCCAGCTGATCAGCTCGGCCGACGACATCCGCGCGGCCTACCAAAGCGGGCGCGGCAGCATGAAGCTGCGGGCGCGCTGGAAGATCGAGGATCTGGCCCGTGGTCAGTGGCAACTGGTCGTCACCGAGCTGCCACATGGCTGCAGCAGCCAGAAGGTGCTGGAGGAGGTCGAGGAGCTCTCCAACCCCAAGATAAAAACCGGCAAAAAGGCCTTGAGCGCCGAGCAATTGCAGCTCAAGGCCAGCGTTTTGTCCGTGCTGGACTGCGTGCGTGACGAGTCCAGCAAGGACGCGGCCGTGCGCCTGGTGTTCGCTCGCGCGAGGGCCTGATCAAGGGCGGGGAGACCGGCCCGTCGCTCGTGCCCGGCGACCTCGAGAAGAGCCTCCTGATCAAGGCGATCCGCTACACCGATGAAGACCTCAAGATGCCCCCGAAGGGGCGGCTCAGCGCCGAGGTCGTCGCCGATTTCGAGGCCTGGGTGAAGCGCGGGGCGCCGGATCCGCGGAGCAAGGGTGCGACGGCCGCGAAGAAGGAGATCAACATCGAGGCGGGGAAGGCCTACTGGGCGTTCCAGCCGCTCAAGCCGCCGGCCGTCCCCGCGGTGAAGAGCCGGACGGCCAACCCCGTGGATGCGTTCGTCTTCGCGAAGCTCGAGGCCGCAGGCATCGCGCCCAACCCGCCGGCCGACCGGCGCCGCCTGATCCGCCGCGCGACGTTCGACCTGCTCGGGATCCCGCCGACGCCCGTGGAGGTCGACGCCTACGTCGCCGACGAGGCTCCGGACGCGCACGCCCGGCTCCTCGACCGCCTGCTCGCGCGTCCCGAGTACGGCGAGCGCTGGGCGCGGCACTGGCTGGATGTCGCCCGCTTCGC
>NZ_JANNMI010000017.1:0-12156 GCF_031397715.1 Roseateles sp. | reverse complement strand
GTCGTGGCAAGAGGCAGCTTGCGTGACGCCTCGACGTCGAGCTCGGTCATGGGGGCAATGAACGCTTTGTCCGCGCCGGTGGCGACACCGATGCCGACCTTGCAGCCGGCCTCTTCCAAGGTCGGGAACAGGCCCTCCAAGCGCCGCAAGAGGGCGCGCTTGTCGGATGAGCTCAACACCCAGGGCTCGGCCCCGATGCTCGCTTGCTCGACGACAGCGACGCCCAGTTCGGCGCAGGGTTTGCCGGCCCGGAGCACGTCTGCGAGTTCGCTAAGTTCGGACGCCAAGAGGCCCGGTTGCTTGGCCACCAAGGTCGGCCCAGGTGCGGCCCGTTCAATCAGCGTGATCGCGGGATAGGCGATCACGTCCGAATCGAAGGCGGGGGTGTCCACCATATCCACATAGGCCTTGAGGTGAAACGCCCTCGCCACCATGGCGCGCAGCGGCCCGCCGTACTTGTTCTTGGTCCAGCGGTCGGCGCAGATAAACGCGAACTGCCCGCCGTCCGCCAGCAGTTCAAGCGAACGCTCGATGAAGGGCACGTAGAGGTCCGCCCTGTCGTAGAGGGAGACGTAGCGCCGCCGGTACTCGGCCAGCAACGGGGGCGGAATCAGCTCCTGGCGCACATAGGGCGGATTGCCCACGACGAAATCGAATTTGCCCGCAAGCTCAGAGAGCAGAAAGTCTCCGTGCAGCAGCCAAGCCCCGGCCAGGCGGCGCGACTCCGTTGCGGCGATGCCAGACCGGTCCAGCAGATCGATCAGCTTGGCGCGGGTCGCAGTAAAGGTGTTGCCGTGCAGTTCGACGGCACGAATACAGTCCGCCAAGTCAACGCTAGCGTCTGCCGCCTGGGCCGCTGCGACCAGTCGAGTGGCCGCAGCCAGCAAAAATTCGCCACCGCCAAACGACGGTTCAAGCAGCCGCATACGGTGAAGCGGGTGGCTCACCGTGTAGCCCGCCAAGTCCAGCATGAAGTCCACCACCTCACGGCGAGTGAAAATTGCGCCCCGCTCGTTGTGGTCGGAATCGCGCGCCAGCTTTTCGACCGCATCTGCAATGAGGCACATGCCCGGAAGCCCGGGTTGTTCGACTGAAAAGGTAAGCGCCATGATGTCCAAGGTGTGAGCCCGCATTATCGAGTCTTGGGCGCGGCTAAGATCCCGCGATGCAAACCCAGCACCTCCATCCCGACGGCCCGCTTGTCACCAAGCTGCGGGCGGCCCTGCCGAATTTGCTCGCCGTCCATGCCTTCGGCAGCCAGGTGCAGGGCACGGCCGGGCCGGATAGCGACCTCGATCTGGCCGTGCTGGTGGCCGGCATGGTCGACCCCTTGTTGTTATGGAGTCTGTCCGGCGAGCTCGCCGAGCTGGTCGGCTGCGGTGTCGACCTGCTGGACCTGCGCGCGGCCAGTACGGTGATGCAGTACCAGGTCATCACGACCGGCCAACGCCTCTGGGCGCAGCAGCCTGCGGCCGGTGTGTTCGAGTGTTTTGTGCTGAGCGAGAAGACCGCACTGGACGAAGCTCGCGCGGGGCTGCTGAGCGATATTGCCAAGAATGGACGGGTCTATGGCTGACGATGTACTGCTCAACAAGGCGGCCACGATAGAGCGCTGTGTTGCAAGAGCACGTGAGGAATATGCCGCAGCGGGTGCCGGTTTTGCCACCGACTTCACGCGCCAAGACGCCGCCATCCTGAATATCCAACGTGCCTGTGAAGCCGCCCTGGACATGGGCCAGCACCTGATCCGGCGCGAGCGCCTGGGCCTGCCGCAGGGAGCCCGCGACGTCTTCACGCTGCTGGCGAGTGCCGGCTGGATAGAGGCCGACTTGGCGCAAGGTTTGAAGGCCATGATTGGCTTCAGAAACATCGCCGTTCATGAGTATCAAACCCTGCTCCTGCCCATCACCGTCAAGGTGATCACCGAGCATCTGGATGAATTCTTGCAGTACAGCGCGGCGCTGCTGCGGCGAGACCAGGCGGCAGGCGGCTAGACCTCACCATGCTGTTCGCTCCTTGACCTTGATCCCTTTCATCCCCTTCATCCAGGCCCAAAATTTTCTCCGGGCCGAACAAAACAGCCGCAGATCGGGCGTGGCGCTCCGGCAAGACAAACAAGACAAATGAGCCAGGATGAAGGGGATAAAAGGGATGGGTGCGGGTCTGGCGTAGCTGGGTCGGTGGTCTCTTAAACCGCCAGCCGCAGCCCGCTCTCGAAGTGACGCGCTTGGCCGCTCAGCGGGTCAACAAAGCGCAGCTCCTTGGCCAGCAATTGCAGCGGTCGGCTGAAGTCGGTGGCGTCCTGTTGGGGCAATAGTTGCGGATAGATGCTGTCGCCCACAATCGGCAGCCCCAGCGCGTTCATGTGCACGCGCAGCTGGTGGCGCTGGCCAGTGCTGGGGTGCAGGGCATAACGCGCTAAACCATCGCTCAACTGCTCCAGCAACTCGATGCGGGTCTCGGCATTGATCTCGCCGGCAACTTCCTCCGACTGCATAAAGGCCGCGGCACTCTCCTGCATGCGGCTGCGGCGGATCAAGGGCAGTTGCACATCGGCGCGAAACGGCGCAATCGCCTCGTAGACCTTGCTGACCTGCCGGTCGCGGAACAGGTTTTGATAGGCGCCCCGGTTTTCGGGTCGCAGCGTGAACAGCACCAGCCCGGCGGTCTCGCGGTCGATGCGGTGAGCCGGGCTCAGATGCAGCAAGCCGGTGTGCTGTTTGAGCCGGGTCAGCAAGGTCTCGCGCACATAGCGGCCACCCGGTGTGACCGGCAAGAAATGCGGCTTGTCGGCGACCAAGAGCCACTCGTCTTGAAAAACAATCTGCTCGGTGAAAGGGATAACACTTTCAGCGGCCAACTCGCGGTAATAAAAAATTCGCCCGCCGCCTTGATAGCAGGCCTCGGGTGTCAAGACCTGACCCTGCTCGCCGAAGACACGGGCGTTTTGCATGCGCTGCAGCCAAACGCCGCGCGTCACCGCCGGCATGCGCTGGTCCAGAAAATCCAGCATCAACAGCCACGGGCCGCTCGGCGGCAGCGCCACCGCGCTGGCACAAACGCCGTCGCGCAGCGGCAGATCTGGGCTGCGGGCTCGCGTCATTCGATCTGGGGGCCGCTGCGGGCGCGCTCGTCCAAATAGCGCAGCAGGCGCCGGCGCTCTTGCACGTCCAGGCTGGAGCCCAGCCAGTTGCGCAACCAGACTTCGCGCTGCGGATCGCCGGCTAACTTGCGAATCGCACGGTCTATCGCCTCGATCTGCATACGCCCCGCGGGCGTGCGGCTGCACGAGACATAGCGCAGGCTCTCCGTCGGCCCCTCCTTGAGCGGCAACATCAGCAAGTCAGCTTCCCCAGCCCCCAGAAACTCCTTCACCTCCGCTTGCGTCTCCAAGACGTAGTCCATGCGCTTGGCACGCAGCATGATCAGCAGTTGGCTGCCCTTGCGCACCGACAAGGTCTTGATGGCGCCCTGATGGGGGCCTTGCAGCAGCGTATCGATTTGTCGTCCATAGGAGCGATCTCGCGTCAGCAAGCCGCTCAAATCCTGCCGCCGCAACAGCTCGGCCAAAGCGACCGGCCGCCCTAAGCCGGCAAACTTCTCCAGCTGATCGCGCCGCACCACCAGGTAGAGCTGATTCGATGTCAACCAGGGCAAGGTGCTGGTGAAGTAGCGATCCTTCAGTCGCTCCGGGCTGCGTTTATGCAGCAGGGAGCAAACGGTCTCGCCGCTTTTCACCATCAACTCGAAGCGCGGCAAGGTGGCGTCGAAGAACTCATGCCGGAACTCCGGCAGCTCGGCGATCAACAAACGCAAAAACCCGTCGACCTCACCATTCTTCAGATCCTGTGCCTGCCGGGGAGGCTGCCCATCCACAAAACTCAGGAGCGGCGGCGCATCTTGCACGAACCATCGAATTGGCGGCTCAGCGGCGTTGGCGGTCGGCATTGCAAGATGCATCACCAAGGCCAGCAGCGGACCGGCGCGCAAGATCGAAGGCGGCATGAGAGCGCGGAGCTGAAGCGAGCTAGTCGCCTTCGACCCATTCAATGCGCGCGCCCAGGCCGCAGATGTTCTCGACAAAGCGCGGATGCGCGCGCCGTATCGGCGTGGCGTTACGGATCACCGAGCGGCCGGGGATGCTGGCCGCCACCATCAGCAGCGCGATCGCCACCCGGATGATGTAGGGGCTCTCGACCTCGGCCGCATGCAGCGGCTTGCCGCCAAAGGTGACCATGCGGTGCGGGTCGGACAAAAAGGCATGGCCGCCGAACTTGCTCAGCTCCGAGGTCCAGCCCATCGCGCCGTCATAGATCTTGTTCCAGAACATCACGCTGCCCTCGGCGCGAATACCCAAAGCGACAAAGATCGGCAGCAAATCGACCGGCAGATAGGGCCAGGGCGCCGCCTCGACTTTTTGCAAAATATTGCGGGTGAACGGCTCCTTGACCTTCAGCGGCCCATGGGTGACGGCGCGTGACCAGCCGTTCTCATGCACGATCTGCACGCCGAACTTGGCAAAAGTGCGGTCAATCAACGGGAACTGCTCAGGTACCGAGTTACGTACCTCCACCTGCCCGCCGGTGATGGCGCCGAGCGCCAAGAAGGTGACGATCTCGTGGAAGTCTTCGGCAAAAGTGAATTCACCACCGCCCAGGCGCTCAACGCCGTGAATCGTCAGCTTGGAGGTGCCGCAGCCCTCGATCCGAGCACCGAGCAACTTCAGAAACGCGCAGAACTCCTGCACATGCGGCTCGGAGGCGGCGTTCATCAGCGTGGAGCGGCCATTCGCCAGCGCCGCGCAGAGCACGAAGTTCTCGGTGGTGGTGACCGAGGCGTAATCGGTCCAATGGTCATTCGCCTGCAACTGGCCCTCGACCTGCAGCACCAGGCCGTCGCTGTGACGCTCGACCGCGGCGCCGAAGCGCTGGAACACCTCCACATGCGGGTCGATCTCGCGCACGCCCAGCGTGCAGCCGGTCACATCGTCCTCAATGCGGGCCGCGCCAAAGCGCGCCATCAGGCCCGGCACCAGCATGATGCTGGAGCGCATCTCCTCGGGCAGCCTGTCGCGGGCGGCGTCGAAATGCGTGTTGCGGTGATGCACATCCAGCACGCCGGTTGTGTAGTCGATCTCGACCGAGCTGCCCAGGTTGCGGAAGACCTCCAGAATCTTCTTCACATCGGTAATTTCGGTGACACCGCGCAGCCGCACCGGCTCAGTCGTCAGCAAAGTGGCACACAAAATCGGCAACACGGCGTTCTTGTTGGCGGACGGGATGATGCGGCCCGCCAAAGGCGTACCACCGTGAATAATCAGATTCGACATGGGCTGGAGCGCAAAGAGACAAGAACGCGCGGTCAGAAGGACAAGGCCGCGATTATCGACGCTGGCGCGAGCAGTTTCATCCGCTGGGCGAAAAGCGCTGCGGCGAGACCGCTTGAACTGTTGCGCTGCTGCGCTGCAGCCTGCGCTGTTGCATTGAGTTTTGCTTGCGTAACAGTTTGTGCCGGATTGGCAGCCTCATCGCCCCGCTATGGGGCAAATAGACGTTGCAAAATGGACCGCGGCGGCCGCCTTGCCGCCGCCGCTACGCGCCCGTTTCGAGGCTGGCCTCCAAGCTGATCTCCGCCACGCTGGCCAGCGCCTTGGAGAGCGGGCAATCACGCTTGGCGGACGCGGCAATTGCCTGGAAGCGGGCTTCATCCAGGCCCGGTACGACCGCCTTCAGGCGCAGCGCGATGCGGTCGATCACAAAGCCATCGCCCTGTGCCGACAGCCGCACCAGCGCTCGGGTGTCGGCCGTGGCGGTGGCAAAGCCGGCCTTCTCGCAGGCGAACGAGAACGCCATCGTGAAACAAGCGGCATGGGCGGCGGCCAGGATCTCTTCGGGATTGCTGCCGCGGCGGTCGTCGCCAAAACGGCTGGCGAAGCCAAGGGGTAGTCCTGCAAGGCGCCGGACTCGGTGCTGATCTGGCCCTGACCGGCCTTGCCGGCACCGGTCCAGAGAACGCTGGCGGATTTTTCGCTCATGGGGATGATTCCTTGCTGTGGTGTTGAGGGGCTGCACTGCGCGCGCTGCCTTGACCTACTTGCCAGCCAAGGCGAACAATGGTGAGCGTAGGCCCGAGTCAGGCCACAAGGCCAGGGAGAGCGCGCCGCTTGAGCGTAGGACAACGGTGCTGATCGAGCGGCTTGGGCTTGGCAGCATGAGCCAAACGGACCAGCCACCCGCTCGGCAAGCGTGAAATTTGTCACGCACGCCGCTTAGCCTTGGCAGCGTTCATCGGCGATCAAGGCCGTCCCTCCACTGATTCACTGAAGGCGCAAACACCATGAAATCCATCCTTATTCTGAGCTGCGCCCTGCTGGGCCTTGCTAACGCCCAAGCCGAGTCGATCGGCCTGAGCTATCTAGGCCAGCAAATTGTCGCGTCCGGCAGCACTTATGCGGGCACCACCATCGGCGGCCTGTCCGGTCTGGACTACAACGCCGCCACCGGCCGCTACCTGGCCATCAGCGATGACCGCAGCGCGCTCAACCCGGCGCGTTTCTATGAGCTGAGCCTCGATGTCGCCAAGTTCCAGCGCAGCGCCACGCCAGGGAATGCCGGCGTTAGCTTCAGCGCCGTGACGACCATCCTCAACAGCGACGGCAAGGCCTTCGGCGCCAACCAGGTCGACCCCGAAGGCCTGCGCCTGGACGCCGCCCGCAACCGCATCTACTGGACCAACGAGGGCCAGCGTGCCATGGCCGGCTTGCAAGACCCGAGCGTGCGCAGCATGAACCTGGACGGCAGCTTCGCCAGCAGCTTCGCCGTGCCGGACCACTTCAAGCCGGCCGGCTCCGTCGCCGGCAACCAGGCCGGTGACCGCGGCATCTTCAACAACCTCGCCTTTGAGAGCCTGACGCTGTCACAAGACGGCAAGACGCTATGGACCGCGACCGAGAACGCGCTGGTGCAAGACGGCCCGGCCGCCACCACGGCCAATGGCAGCAACAGCCGGCTGCTGTCGTTTGACCTCAATAGCGGCCAAGCCGGCGCCGAGTATGTGTACCAGGTCGCGCCGGTGGTGCTGCCCCCGATCCCAGGGCAATTCGCCACCAATGGTTTGACCGATTTCATCGCCATCGGCGATCGCCAGTTCATCACCATCGAGCGCTCATTCGGCGTCGGCGCGGCAACGCCCGGCGTGTCCGCCACGACCCATGGTCTGCCTACCGGCAACACCATCCGCCTGTTCTATGCCGATGCGCGCCAAGCCACCGATGTGTCCGGGCTGGCATCGCTGCAGGGCCAGAGCTTCACGGCGATGAGCAAGGAATTGCTGCTGGACCTGTCGACGCTGAAGAACGACGACGGCTCGGTGTTGGCCCTGGACAATATCGAGGGCATCACGCTCGGGCCGGTGGTTGACGGCAAGCAGACTCTGATGCTGGTGTCGGACAACAACTTCGGCGGCAACCAGTTCACCCAGTTCATTGCCTTGTCGATCAGCGCCCCGGTGCCTGAGCCGCAAAGCTATGCGTTGATGTTGGCCGGCTTGGGCCTGCTGGTCGCCACGCTGCGCAGTCGACGCAAGGCTTAGGCGCGACGGCGTACCTTCGATTTTGACGAGCCGATCGCGGCGAACAGCGCCAAGCCCACCAGGGCCAGCGAGGCCGGCTCAGGTACATGCTGCTGCGCTGGGGGGGTGTAAGCAGCAATGCTGAAGACTTCCAGCGCGCCGACCATCAGCGGCGTGTATTGCTTGCTCTGATCGACGATGCTGCTGCTGCCGAAGTAGCCGGAGCCCACATAACCAAAAGAATAGCCCTGGCTATAACCGCTGCTCAAGGTGGAGTCGACATAGATGTCATGACCGCCCCCGAAGGTGGGGCCGTAGTAAGAATTGTTGTAGGTCTGGTACTGCCCCTGGCTATCGCTGCGCTGCGCCGCCTTGACCTTGTCGCTGAGGTTGAAGACGAAGGCACTGCGATCCGCGCTGTAGTTGAAGTGATAGCTGTTGCTGGAATCCCAGCTCAGCGGGTCATAGCCGCCAATCGTTTCCCAACTGGCACCTTGGTCA
The DNA here is from genome assembly GCF_031397715.1 of Roseateles sp. GTDB lineage: Bacteria > Pseudomonadota > Gammaproteobacteria > Burkholderiales > Burkholderiaceae_C > Paucibacter_A. The sequence goes on along the minus strand of NZ_JANNMI010000017.1, from coordinate 4,086 downwards.
ATGCTGACCTTGAGCAGCGTGAAGGTCGCGCCCTTGCCGTCGGCAGCCCGGTGGAAAGACTGCGCATTGCTGCCGTTGGTCTTGGTGAACAGATTGCTGACGGTCAGCTGGCCCTTGCCAAGCCAGCTCTCCAGCTGAGTCAGGCCGCTGGCGTCCAGCAAGGTCGAGCCGCCAATGATCGCCCCGGCGCTGGCCGTGGTGTTGATCATGAGGCAGGCGATGGCGCCCAAAACTGTGCGTGCAAACATGGTGGTTTCCTTTGTTTTTCGTCGTTGCCGAAACCATTTCCCGGCTCAGTGCCCGAAGGATAGGGTCGTGGGCAGCCAAGCCGTTCCCCTCAACCCGGGGGGACTTGCATCCAAGTTCGGTACAAAGTCACTGGGCGGTAATCGGCGTGGGCCCAAGCGCAGCGCCAAGCCCTGGCCGACTCGAATTCCGCCCGCGCATCAGCACCCATCGAGAACGCCCTACGGCCGCTCGGCATTGGCCGCAAGAATGGGTGGGCCGGGGGAATAGGCATCCGGCGGCGCGGCAGTGGCAAGACCGGCGCTCCGCCACAAACTCAGCCACAAGCTCAGGACTTCAGCGTTGCCCTGGCCGCGGGGACCAAATGGTTCATGGTCGATTTCAAAATATAACGCTCAAGGCGTTTTGCCGGGCAAGCCATTGGCGATGCGGCAGCGCTGAATGTCACAAGCGGTGGGCAAGATCGAACGGTACTCGACCACGCTTTTGAGCTGCGAGAGGTCGCGGGCATAACAACTGCCGCCCTTGCCATCGTTGTAATAGGAAGTCACGTCAACACAGCGGCGCGAGTGCGCCATCAAGCCGAAGAAATGCCCCATCTCGTGCGACACCACCATTTGCAGCGTTTGCTCCGCCGGGTAACTGGGGTTGCGGGTGCGCAGCAGCTGGAACATGGCCGGGCTCAGCGCCAGCGTGCGCTGGCCCAGGTTGGCAAGGCCGAAATTGCCTTTGCTGCCCTCTTCGCTCCACTGCACGACCACCGCGCCGGGCGGCAGCTCCGCATTGCCGACCAAGGCAATCACCTGGCTTTTCACGCCGCAGTCGCCCCAGGCGCGACTCGCACGCTTCAATACCGCCATCAATTGCGCGGACGAAAACCAGGCCGGCGCACCGGCATGCCAGTACACGAACAACAGCGGATTGCTGAGTGCAGCGCGGTCGCGGCCATCCGCCCAGGTGGCGATTTCGCCGGGCCGGCATTCGGCAATTTCCTGATCGCGCACCGACTCGGCGGCGCCGGCGCCGCAACAACTCAGCGCCAGCGCCAGCGCCAAAAGCTCAGACCGCACAGCCACCCTCTGCGGCCAAACTCTCACCCGCGCGCAGCTGCGAGCTGCTCAAACTAACACCGTAGCGTTCCGCCGTCATGTGGGCCAGGATGGACAGCGCAATTTCGGGCGGCGTGCGCGCGCCGATATGCAGGCCGACCGGGCCGTGCAGGCGCGCCAGTTGCGCGGCCGTCAGGCCGAAATGCTCGGCCAAGCGTGCCTTGCGCTTGCTCTGGTTGACGCGCGAGCCGATCGCGCCGACATAAAAAGCCGGGCTCGCCAGCGCCTCCAGCAGCGCCAGATCATCGAGCTTGGGGTCATGCGTCAGGGCCACCACGGCGCTGTGGCCGTCGGGGGCGAAGGCCGCCACCACGTCATCCGGCATCTCAAGCGTCAGCGTCGCGCCTGCGATGGCAAAGCCGTCGGCATATTCCTTACGCGGGTCGCAGATCATCACCTGGTAGTCCAAGGCCAGCGCCATGCTGGCCAGGTAGCGCGTCATTTGACCGGCGCCGATGATCAACAGCCGCCATTGCGGCCCGTGGTGGGTGACCAGGCTGTGCTCGGTGAGCGTCAGCAGCGCGGCGCCGGCCAGCGGCGAGCTCAAGACCACCGCACCGCTGGCCAGATCCAACCTGCGGCAGACGCGCTCGCCGCGGTCCAGCCGGCCCAACAATTCCTCAATCATCGAAGCGCTGCTGAGTGGCTCCAGCATCAGCTCCAGGGTGCCGCCGCAGGGCAGGCCAAACCGAGTCGCCTCATCCGCCCCGACGCCCCAGCGCTGCAGGCCTGGGTGTGCCGGCTTCAAAGTGCCCGCGCGCACCTTGGCGATCAAGTCATCTTCGATGCAGCCGCCCGATACCGAGCCGGCGATGGCACCGTCATCACGCACCGCCACCAGCGAGCCGACCGGGCGCGGCGCCGAGCCCCAGGTGCGCGTGATGGTGCCCAGCACGACACGGCGCCCGGCCTTCGCCCAAGCGGCGACTTGGCGCAATACATCTAAGTCAGCGTTATCCATAGCGTCATCGTACGTTGAGCCCGAGCGCGGCGCCAACAGTCACCGCGGCAAGGCCGGCCGGCAGCATCAAGTCGGCACAGCGGCGCGGACTGTGCCAAGTTGGGACAAAACAAACGGTGCCCTGCGCCTCATGTACAGGCATACAGGCGGGTAAACCGTGGATGGCGCCGCCGCTGACACGGCGCGATGATGCCTCGGATTCAAGTACGGCCCGCCAGCTCCAGGAGACAAAGCAATGAGCCAAGACAGCAAGATAACGCTCAAGGTCAACGGCAAGACGGTCACGCGCAGCACCGCGCCGGAGCGTCTGCTTTCGCAACTATTGCGTGAGGACCTGGCGCTCACCGGCACCCATATCGGCTGCGACACCGGCCAATGCGGCGCCTGCACCGTGCATGTCAACGGCCACGCGGTGAAGAGTTGCACCATGCTGGCCGTGCAAGCAGGGGGCAGCGAAGTGACCACCATCGAAGGCCTGGCCGCCGCCGACGGCACGCTGCACGCTATGCAGGCCGCCTTCAAGGAATGCCATGGCCTGCAATGCGGCTTTTGCACGCCGGGCATGGTGATGAGCGCGCTGGACCTGGTTCAACATCACGGTTGTCACTCGGAGGCGCAGGTTCGCGAAGCGCTGGAAGGCAATTTCTGCCGCTGCACCGGCTACCAGAACATCGTGCGCGCCGTCATGCTGGGTGCCCAAGGCGTGCGGCCATGAACGCGCCGCTGATTGGCCAAAGCGTCCGCCGCCGTGAGGACGCACGCTTTCTGACCGGGCGCGGCCAGTACACCGATGACATCGTGCTGCCGCGCCAGACCTATGCCTACTTCCTGCGCTCGCCCTATGCGCATGCGCTGATCAAATCGGTGGATACAACAGCCGCCGCAGCCGAAGAAGGCGTGCTGGCGGTCTACACCGGCGAGCATTTCCGCGCCGTAGGGGGCTTGCCCTGTGGCTGGCTGATCAAGAGTCTGGATGGCAGTGCCATGAAAGAGCCCAAGCACCCGGTGCTGGCCGACGGCAAGGTGCGTTATGTCGGTGACCAGGTGGCGCTGGTGGTGGCCGAGACCTACGAGCAGGCCAAGGCCGCCGCGCAGCTGATTGAGGTCGACTACGAGGAGTTGGCGCCGGTGGTGGATACCGCCCGCGCCAAAGACTTCGCCAGCAGCGTGCACGCCGAAGCGCCCGATAACGTCTGCTACACCTGGGGCTGTGGCGACCAGGCCGCCACCGATGCAGCTTTTGCCCGCGCCGCCCATGTCACAAGGCTGGAGTTTCGCAACAACCGCCTGATCCCTAACGCGATTGAGCCACGGGCGGCGAATGCCAGTTACAACCCCGGTGACGAGAGCTGGACGCTTTATGTGGCGAACCAGAACCCGCATGTCGAGCGGCTCTTGATGTGCGCTTTTGTGCTTGGCATCCCCGAGCACAAGGTGCGCGTGGTGGCACCCGATGTGGGCGGCGGCTTTGGCTCCAAGATCTTTCTCTACGCTGAAGAAACCGCGCTGACCTGGGCCACCCGCCAACTTGGCCGGCCGATCAAATGGACCGCCGAGCGCAGCGAATCCTTCTTGACCGACGCGCATGGCCGCGACCACGCCACCGTGGCCGAGCTGGGCCTCGACGCCGACGGCAAGTTCGTCGCGATGCGGGTGCACACCAGCGCCAACTTGGGCGCTTATTTGTCCACCTTTGCCAGCAGCGTGCCGACGATTCTGTACGCCACGCTGTTGGCCGGCCAGTACACGACGCCGGCCATCTATGCCGAA
>NZ_JANNMI010000013.1:0-11752 GCF_031397715.1 Roseateles sp. | reverse complement strand
GCCGCGGCTGAAAACATCCTGTTCGGCGCCGCGGATGCTGATGACTGTTGCGCCCTGGGTTTGTATCTCCAGTCCGCAGCAAGCCTCGCACAAGGGGCAGATGCGGTAGTGAGTCTGCGGTGTGCTGTTCATTTGCTTGGGCTCCGTTGTGCCGACAGTGGGCATTTATTCTGTGGCCAAGTGCGGGCGCCGCTGGTCTTGTTGGTGACAGCCCGGCGTCTTGCATACTGGAGCTTTTGGAGCGGCTAGCGATGAAGATTGATATCGGCGGCGGCGTACGCCTGTTCGTAGATGTTGAAGGTCCCGAATGGGTGCCGGATGGCCCGGTCTTGCGGCAAAAGCCGACGCTGATCTGCCTGCATGGCGGCCCGGGCTTTGACCACAGCGGCTTCAAGCCGAGCTTCAGCCGGCTGGCCGACCTGGCGCAAATCATCTATTACGACCACCGCGGTCATGGCCGCAGCGACGAGCGGCCGCGCGCCGAGTGGACGCTGGACACCTGGGCCGATGATGTGGTGCGGCTGTGCGATGCCTTGGGCCTGGTCAAACCGATTGTGCTGGGCCAGTCCTTCGGCGGCTTTGTCGCGCAGCGCTATCTGGCCCGCCATCCCGGCCATGCGTCCAAGATCATTCTGTCCAGCACCTCACCCAATATGGTGATGGCGCGCAAGCTGGCGATGTTTGAAAAGCTCGGTGGCGCGCGGGCGCGTGAGTTGGCCGAGCAATTTTGGAGCGGCCCGACGCCGGCAACTTGGGGGGCCTACTGGGCGGCTTGCCGCAAGCTCTACAACAGTACCGAGCCAAGTGATCCCGACGCGGGCCAGCGCACGCTGCTGCGCGAGGACATTCTTTTGCATTTTGTCGGCGGCGAGAAGCAGGGCATGGACCTGTTGCCTGGCTTGGCGCTGGCGCAATGTCCGGTGCTGGTGATGGCGGGCGAGGACGACCCGGTCTGCCCGATCGAGGATGCCCGCGATATGGCGGCCGCTTTGCCTGTGCAATGGTCGCAGCTGGTGAGCTTTGCCGGCGTCGGCCACGGCGCGTGGCGGGATGACCCGGACGCCGCGTTCGCGACGCTGCGTCAGTTCATGCTGTCCTGATCAGGGCTGCCAGCTCGCGCTCCACCAAGCTCGCGTCGCCCAAGTTCATTTCGATCAGGCGGCGCAGATGGGTGATGCTTTCGAGGTCGATGCTGCGGCACAAAAAGCCGGCATGCTCGCCTTCCACATGAGCCAGCTCGCCGGCCATGGAGATGACCGTCGTTTGGTCATTGAGCTGAACCTTCAGCAAGCAGGGCAAGCTCAAGGTCAGCTCGGCAGCGCCGGGTAGGTTGAGCAACGCACCCTTCAGAGACAGATCCAGCACTTGCGCCTTCAGGTGTTCTTGGGTGGTGATCAGCTCGGCCTCGACGTCGAAGGCGACGCGGGCGAAATGGCGGCGTTCGGTATTGATGGCGGGCTCCTATGAATCGGCTTTGATGCTAGCAGAAGCGGCCAAGGCCAGTTTCAAGCGCTGTCGGCGTAAATCGTGCTGTGGTCGACCGCTTTTTGCAGGCGCAGCGGCACGATGGCGTCCAGCCCCATCGCTTCCAGGGTGTACCAGGCGGCGCGCAGATAGGCGGCGGTCGCATGGCGAATCTCATCGGTCGCCAACTCGTGGGCCTGGGCAAAGCCCGGCACCGAAAAGCCATCCGGCCGTTTGGCATTGGGGTTCAGCCTGTCGATAGCGGGCGCCTTGTAGCGGCGGGCAATCTTGGTCAGCAGGGCCTGCGCCTCTCCGGTATGAGCGGCAGGCCCCAGCAAACGGGCCAGATCGCCCAGCACTTGTTCGGCGGCCGCGGCCAATAGTTGGGCCGCATGATCGCTGCCGCCGGCCAGATACAAACCGGCCGCCAGGTCGGCATATTCCAAGGCCATGGCCAGCTTGCTCAAATCGGCTGGTGTACTCATGAATTTGGATCTAGATCACCCAGCAAAGAAAGGCGCAGTGTAAGTGGTTCAGGCCGCGCCGCTGCGCAGACAGTTGCCGCCGCCGCGGCGCGCCGCGAGCAAGGCGTTCTCGACCCGCTCCAGCAAACGCGCCCATTCATCGGCCGGGCCGCGCCAGGCACTCAGACCCATGCTGAGGCTGCCGCCGCCGCTTTGCTGGGGCCAGCTGGTGCGGACGCGTTCGCAGACCTTTCGCGCCGAGGCCAGGTCGACGTCGGTCAGCGCGAGCAGCAGGCCGTTGCTGTGGCCTTGCCTGGCGATCAAGTCCTCGGGCCGACATTGCCGACGCAGCAGCTCGGCCAGCTGCGTCTGCTCCCCTGTGCCGCTGGCCTGCCCGTCGGCTTCCAGGGCGACCAGGCACAGGCCGCTGCCGAGTCGCTTGGGCTGCAAGACCAACTCGCCCAGGCTTTGCATCAGCGCATCACGAGCCAGCAGATCCGGCTTGAGGCTCAGCGCGCTCAAATGATGAAATTGGCGATAGTGGCGCAGCGCCGCCTCAAAGTCACCGGCCTGCTCACACAGCGTGCTGAGCCGCTCGTAACTGACACTCAGCCACGCCGCCAATGCTTGGTTGCTAGGCTGCGCTTGCGCCTGGGCAATGGCCAGCTCCAGGGCCTCGCGGTCGGCGCTGACGGGGTGTTCTTCACTGGGCATGCGCGGCTCGCTGTTGAAGTCTGGAGAAAGAGCGTAAGGATAGCGTGCCGCCAGCGGTTCTCAAGCCCGTGCTTGCCCGTGCAAGAGCAGGCTGACCGCCAGACCGCCGTCGCTGCGATTGGCCAGTGAAATTCGTCCGCCATGGGCCTCGGCGATTTCCCGCGCCAGGGCGAGGCCCAGACCGGTGCCGCCACCGCTGGCGCTGCGTTTGGTCGAATAAAAGGGCAGCAGCGCCTGCGCCAGCACCGCTTCGCTCATGCCGGGCCCGCGGTCGGCGACGGTCAGCACCAGCGTTTCGCCGTCCGAACGCAGGCTCAAACTAACTTCACCGGGTGGCCCGCCCGCCTCATGGGCGTTCTTGATCAGATTGAGCAAGGCCTGCTCGATCTGGCCGGCGTCAAAGAACCCCGGCTGCTCCGGCCAGCCGCCCAGCAGCTCGAACTGGCAATGCGCCCGCAAGCCGGCCAGGAATTCTGGCCACAGCACGGCGGCCGGCTGCGGCAGCGGCAGCTTGGCGAAGCTGGCATAGCCGGACAGGAACTGATGCAGATGACCGGCCCGCCCGCCTATGCTTTTGAACACGGCCTCAAGCCGCTCGATCTGGCCGCGCCGGGCCAACTCGGCGCCGCTATGGGCCAGCGACGAGATCGGCGCCAGCGAGTTGTTCAACTCATGGCTCATGACCCGGATCACCCGCTTCCAGCTCGCCACCTCCTGGCGCGACAGCTCCCGTGTCATGCGCCGAAGCAGCAGCAGGCGCTGTGCCTGGCCCTGCAGCAAAAGGCTGCGCTGAGAGATATGAAATTGCTCCTCTTGCCCGTTCTCCGGCACGCTGACGAGCTGATCTTGCGGGTTCTGCAAGGCCGCGGCCAAGGCCTCGGGCGCGTCGGCCAGCAAGGTGTTCAAGTTAGCGCCGACTAGGCTGCGGCCCTTGGCCAGCAACTGCCGCGCCGCGAGATTGGCGTAGCTGATCTGCCCCTGCGGCTGGCACAGCAGCATGGCCACCGGCGTGTTCTGCACCACCGAGTCGAGCAGCAGCTCGCGCTGGGCGAGTTGCTGGCGCTGTTCGCGCAGGGCCAGCCCTAACTCGCTGTGCAAGCGCAGCAGCTCGGCCAACTCGGGCGGCTGGCCGTGGCTGGGCGCGGCCAGCGACATGCTGAAATCACCATCGCGGTAGCTCAGCACCGAGCCCTCCAGGGCGCGCAAAAGCCGCCGCAGTGGCGCCAGCATCAGGCCGGCAAGGGCGATCATGGCCAGCAGCAAGAGCGCCAAGCCGACCAGCAGGGCGGCCGTGCTCCAGGTGCTGGCCCAGGAGGACAGCGCGGCGTGGGCCAACCCGCCGAGCAGGGCCGCCAGCAAGAGCAGCAGGCTCAGGCGGGTATGCAGCCCTGGGCTTCGCATCAGCCGGCGTCCAGTCCGTAACGCTGCATCCGCCGGTACAGCGCTTGGCGCGATAGGCCCAGCTCCTGCGCCGCTCGGCTGACCACGCCGCCGGCCACGGCCAGCGCCGCCAGCACCGCGTCGCGGCTGGGCTCATCCAGATTGCGTGCGGCCAGGCTGGGCGCAGCCGCTGCCGCCAGACCGAGGTGGCCGGGGTTGACCGGGCCGGCACCGGCCAGTAAGCCGGCCCGCGCCATCACGTTCTTGAGCTCTCGCACATTGCCCGGCCAGGCATGGGCGAGCAAGGCGCTGCGCGCCGCGTCCGACAGGCCGGCCGGGCTGCCTTGGCTCAAAAAATACTCGGCCAGCGGCAAGATGTCGTCGCGCCGCTCAGTCAAGGCGCCCAAGCGCAGCTCGAACACATTGAGCCGGTAGTACAAGTCTTCCCGGAAGCTGCCGGCTGCCACCATGGCTTTCAAATCGGCATTGGTGGCGCTGATGACCCGGACCGTCGATTCGCGCGTGCGGCTGGAACCCAGGCGCTCGAAGCGGCCGGTCTCCAGGACCCGCAGCAGCTTCACTTGCCCGGCCAGCGGCAGGGTGCCGATTTCGTCCAGAAACAGCGTGCCGCCGTGGGCGGCCTCGAAGCGACCCTCGCGGGCCTTGTGCGCGCCGGTGAAGGCGCCGCTCTCGGCGCCGAACAGTTCCGACTCGATCAGGTCGGCCGGCAGCGCGCCGCAGTTCAAGGCCACAAACGGGCCCTTGCACTGTGCGGAGTTGGCGTGCACAAGCGCCGCGACGCGTTCCTTGCCGCAACCGTTCGGGCCGCTGACCAAGACCGGCAAGGCCGTGCGTGCGACTTGCGCCGCCAACTCCAGCGTGGACAGCATCGCCTCGGAGGCAAACACCAGACCGTCCAGGTCAAAGCGCCGCTGCAAGGCGGCGCGGCGCTCACGGCGCTCGTGATGGTGGCGGCGCACTTCGCCGGTGGCCTCCGCCAGCTCCAATAAATTGCCGATGGTAATGATCAGCTTGGCGTCATCCCAGGGCTTGGCCAGATAGTCGGCGGCGCCGGCCTTGACCAACTCGACCGCCGCCTCCAAGCGCGTCCAGGCGGTCAACAAGATCACCGGCAGGTCGGGGTACTTGGCGCGAATGGCGCGGAACAAGGCGACGCCCTCGCTGCCCGAGGTGGTGTCGGTCGTGAAGTTCATGTCCTGTATCACCAGGTCCACGTCGCCGGCCGCCAGCCAGCCCAGTCCCGCGGCAGGGCTGGCCGCATAAAGCGGTTCCAACTGATGTAGCGACAGCAGCAGCGACAGCGCCTCGCCTACACCCGGGTTGTCGTCAATGATCAGTACTTTTTTCATCAGGGCGCGAGCATAGCAATCTAGGTTCAAGCGCCGCGCAGTGCCGCGACCGGCGACAGCGCCGCGGCCCGGCGCGCCGGCGCCCAGACGGCCAGCTGCCCCAAGCCCCAGAGCAGCACGGCACCGACCGGCAAAAACGCCAAAGGCAGTGGCGGCAGCTCATAGCTCCGCATCAGCAGCAGACTGATGCCGTAGGCCGCCAGCATGCCCAGCGCGATGCCCAGGGTCGAGAGAATGAAGTTCTCGGTCTGGAAGTAGCGCAGGATCTGGCCCCGCGTGGCGCCAAGCGCCCGGCGGGTGCCAATCATGCGGGTGCGCTGCTGGACCCAAAAGCTCGCCAGGCCGACGATGCCGAAGGCCGTCACCACCAGCAGGGCCAGGCAAACGGCGGCCAGCAGCATCACCATGCTCTGGTCCTGGCGGTAGTAATGCTCGCGTTTGTCGGCCAGACGTTTGCTCTCCGACAAGATGCGGTTGGGCCCGCTTTGGTCCAGCGCCAGGGTCGCCGCCTTCAAGACATCGTCACGCTTGGCAGGGTCCGTGCGCAGCAGGTAGTAGCCGCCGCGAAAGGTTTCACGCACCGGCAGCAGCATGCTGAAGCCTTTGGACTCGTCTTTGCTGCCCGGCTGCGGGGACACCAGCGTGTCGACCACGCCGACGACGCGGATGGCCTTTTCACCCATGCCGTAAACCACCTGGCCCAGCGCGTCGCCCTGCGGGAACATCTGCCTGGCCAAGGCGCGGTTGAGGATCACGGCCGGGATGCCGGCGGCGCTGTTTTGCTCCATCTCGATCTGGTTCTGATATTCATTGGCCTCAAAGTCACGGCCGCCAATCAGGCGCAGGCCGGTGGCCTTCAACCAGCCCTCGCTGGCCCGGTACATCGAGGTTTCGAAGCCGCTGCCGTCCTGCTTTTCCTGCAAACGCATGGTCGTGGTTTGCATGCTGTCGCCAAACGGAATCTGGTTCAGGATGGTGGCGTCCGTGACGCCGGGCAGGGCGCGCAGCACGGCCAAGTCGGCGCGGGTCTGGGCATCTGCATTCTCGCGCGGACCGATGCCGCCGATGCGCAGGGTGACGATCTCCTGGTCGGCCAGCCCTGAGGGCTGCTTGATTTTTTCAATCCTTTGCATGATCAAAAAGAGCGCGTTGCAAACGATGGCGCAGGTCAGCGCGATTTGCAGCACGATCAGGCCCGCGGCCGTTTTGTGGCGCTTCAAGGTGGCGAGTATGGGCAGGATGTCCATGGGTGTTTGCGTCCTTATTGAGACTTCAGTTGCAGGGCCGGCGTGATCTGGCAGGCGCGCCATGCGGGCAGGAGGCCGGCAATCAAGCTGGCCGCCAAGGCCAGCCCCAGCGTCGCGGCCAGCATCTGGCCGTCCATCTCGATCAAGCCGGCGTACTCGCTCGCACCGTTGCGCACGGCGAGAATGCCCAGCCAGGTCAGGCCCAGTCCCAGCAGGCCGCCGACCAGACCGAGGCTGCCGGCCTCGACCAGGAACTGCGCAAAGATCTGGCCGCGCGGCGCGCCCAAGGCACGCCGCACGCCGATCTCGCCCGAGCGGCGCAAGGCCTTGGCCAGTTGCAGGCCGACGGTATTGGTCAGGCAAACAACCAAGAAGCCAAAGGCCAGCCAGAGCTGCAGGCCGATGTCATCGGGCACCACTTGTTGCTGCTTGAGCCAACTCATCACATCACGCATGCGCACATTGCTGGGGCGCTCGAAGCGACCGCTGGCGCGCTGCTGCTCCGAATATTGGTTCAGGTAGGCGGCGTAGTTCCTGGCCTTGGCGGGGCTGTCGATCTGGGCCCAGTACTGCACCCAGGAGCAGGGCGCGTTCAAGGCGCGCGCCATGCCACCGGGGATGTCGGCCCAGCAGGAAAAACTGCCGGAGATGCCGAAGCGCAAGGCCATGGCGGTGCTGAAGGGGAAGTAGATCTCGTCAATCTTGGCGAACGCGCCACTGGTCAGGTCGTAGTAGCGCGGCACGACCCGCCAGTCATCCAGCACGCCGACGATGGTGACATCCTTGTCGCGCACCCGCAGCGTCTTGCCGCAGCTGTCGGCACCGCCGAACAGGCGCTCGTTGAGCGCCTTTGAGATCACCGCCACGCGGGCCTCGGCCTGGTCGTCGGCAGCCGTCCAGCCCTGGCCGTACAGAAACGGCGCCTCGAACATGGCGAAGAAATCGGCCGAGGTGTTGCGCGTCCTGGCGATAAAAGGGCGCTGCTCGGGCTGCGGCGGCGTGATGGCGATATTGCCGCCCGACATCATCACCTGCTTGTCGGCGCGCGCATCCCGCAGCAAGGCCTCGGCGTCAAAGCGGGTCAGTTGCAGATTCGGCTCCTCGCCCGGCACATAAGCGCGCATCGGGTTGGCGTCGAGCTGGATATTGAACAGCTGCTTGCTCTTGCTCGGAATCGGGTCGCCCGACAGCACATGGAACACCGTCAGCGTCGTCATGCAGGCCGCCACGCCCATGGCGATGGTCAAGAGCATCAGTGCGGTCAGCCCGCGCGATGACTTGAAGCTGCGCAGCGCCAGCTCGAAGTAGTAGGTCAACATCATCATGACGATTTCCTTGCGGTGTCGGCTGTCTGCAGCCAAAGGTTGATGGCGGCCAGTTCCGTCTCATCGAGTGAGCCGGCCGCTTGGCTGAGCAAGAGCTTGGCCAGCACATAGCGGTGGCGCGCTTGCTCATGCGCGTTCTGCGCCGAGGCCTGCGTTTGAATCGCCAGCAAAAGGTCGGTCATCGTGCGCAGGCCCAAGCCCTGGCCGGCCTTGGTGGACGCCAGCGCTTGATCCGCAGCGGTGACGGCCAAGCGGCTGCTGTCCATCTGCGCCAGCGTCGCCAGCACCGCCTGGTACTGGGCCTGCGTTGCGCGGATCAGCGCCCGGCGGGCGGACTCCTGATCGCTCTGCGCCGCGTCACGCCGGTAGCCGGCTTGGCGTACCTGGGACTGGGTGGCGCCGCCGGCAAACAGCGGAATGTTCAGCTTCAGGCCGACGGTGTTGAGATTGCGCCCGCTCAAGCCTTCAGCGACGGCAGAGCCACTGCGGCGCTCGCTGTCCAGGCCCAGGCTCAGCGTGGGCAGATGGCCAGCGCGGGCCGCCTCGATGCGTCGCTCGCTGGCGCTCAGGTCCAGGTCTATGGCCTTGAGCTGCGGGTTGCGGCTCAAGGCGCGCGCCACCCAGGCCTGTACGTCCTGCGGCTGTGGCGGCAAGGCCGGCAAGTCCAAGGCCAGCGGGCTTAAGGGGCCGGGCTGGCTGCCGGTGATCTCGGCCAAGGCTTGGCTTGCGTCGGCCAAAGTCTGCTCGGCCTGGAACAGATTGCCGCGCACCAGCTGGTGATAGGTGCGCGCCTGGTCAACATCGAGCTGGGCCGACAGGCCGGCCTCAAAGCGGCTCTGCGCCTGCTTGACTTGCTCGGCAAAGGCGGCCTCGTTGGCGCGGCTGGTGTGCAAGCCGGCCTGCGCGAGCAGTACACCGAAGTAGGCGTTAGCAACCCGCGCGCAAAGCGCTTGCTGAGCAGCGGCCAAGCGGGCGTCCTGGGCAGAGAGCAAGGTGTTCTCGGCCGCCAAGCTGCGCCAAAGAGCGACGTCCAGCAGGCTTTGGCTGATGTGGCTGCTCAGCGAGTTGGTGTTGGCCGAGTCCGGGTTGGCTTGGCTCTTGTCGGCGCCGAGCGTCCATTGCGGCAGCAGCGCGGCGCGTGCCTGGGCGGCGGCTTCCACTTGGCTGCCGCGCTGCGCATGCGCCTTGGCCAGCAGTGGGTCGGCGGCGCGAGCTTGGGCGTAGACGCTCAGCAGGTCGTCGGCGTTGGCGTCGGCGTTGACGAGCAGCGGCCAGGCCAAGGCCATCAGCATGAGTAGGCATTCAAGCCGCATGGCGCTCGGCCTCGAAAAGCATTGGGTCCAAACGCAGTTCAGCGGCAATGTCGACCACCTGGCCGTCGATCACATGCACATTGCGCTGCGCGCGCGCGGCAAGCGCAGGGTCATGCGTGACCATCACGATGGTGGCGCCCTCGCGGTGCAATTCCTCCAATAGCTCCATCACGCTGCGCGCCATTTGGCTGTCGAGGTTGCCGGTCGGTTCATCCGCCAGCAAGAGCTTGGGTTCGCCGGCCAAGGCGCGCGCAATCGCCACGCGCTGCTGCTGGCCGCCCGACAACTCGGCCGGGAAATGCTTGGCGCGGGCCGATAGGCCCACCCTTGCCAGCGCATCGGCCGCGCGCTTTTTGCGTTCCGCCGCACCCATACCGCGGTAACGCAGCGGCACCTCAATATTGTCCAGCACGTTCAAATCGCCAATCAGGTTGAAGGCCTGGAAGACGAAGCCGATTTTCTGGTTGCGGATCCTCGAGCGCTCGTCGTCATTCATGCGGCTGACGTCAACGCCGTCCAACTCGTAGCTGCCGCTGCTGAACGCTTCCAGCAGGCCGGCGATGGTCAGAAAAGTGGTCTTGCCCGAACCCGAGGGTCCCGTGACGGCGACAAACTCGCCTGGCTTGACTTCCAGATTGAAGTCGCGCAACGCATAGGTCTCCACCATCTCGGTGCGGTAGACCTTGGCGAGTGATTTCATTTTCAACATGGGGTGAGCTCCTGATGGATCTTTGATTCAATGGCTGATGTTGACGCGCTGCTGATCCTTGAAGTTATCTGCGCCGGAGATCACGACCTGATCGCCGGCCTTCAGACCTTCCAGCACCTCGACCTTGGCGAGGCTTTGCAGGCCGAGTTTGATGGCGCGCTTTTCGGCGTAATCCGCATTTGCGCCTTGCAAGACATAGGCAAAGTGGCCGCCGCCTTCCTCGACAAAACTGCCGCGCGACAGCGTCAAGACCTTGTCGCGGTGGTCCAGCAGCATGCGCACCGACAGCCGTTGGTTCTGGCGCAGCTGTTCGGGCTGTTTGCCGGCGAAGCGCAGCCGCGCTGCTACTTCACCGTTGACGACCTCGGGCGAGACCGAGCTGAGCAGGCCCTGCCATTTCTGATCTTTGGTTCCGCCAGCGCCGCTGATCTCGCCGGCCATATTGGGCTGCAGCTCGCGCGCCAGGCTTTCGGCCACCTGGATCTGCACCTCCAGCGCCGACAGGTCCACCACCGACAGCAGCTTGGCATCCCTGGCCACGCTGGCGCGGTCGGTGACGAAAAGTTGGCCGACCTGGCCGTCCACCGGCGAGCGCAAGTTCAGCTCATCGAGTTGGCGCTCGACATCCCTGACCACCAGCGCTTGGCGCTCGTAGGCCTGGCGTTTGGCCTGCAACTCGAACTTGACGGCGTCGTCCTTCAGGCCCAGCAGCTGCTGCGACTGCGTCAGCGCGACCTGCGCCTTGGCCAGCGTGTCCCGCGCCTGGTCAACCTGGGCCGCGGCGGTGGCACCGGCCTGAAAGGCTTGGGTCTGGCGGGCCAAATCGTTTTGCGCGGTTTTGAAGCTGATGCTGGCCGTCTCCAGCTGGCTTTGCGTCTGGGCGCGCTGCTGGCGCGCGTCGGCCTGCGCGCGCAGCCATTCGCTTTGCAGCGCGTCGGCATTGGCGCGCTCCTGGCCCAGCCTGGCCGTCAGCTCCGGGCTGGCGATCGTCAGCAAGACCTGACCCCGCTTGACCTGATCGCCGGCCTGCACCTTCAGGCTGACCGTGCCAGGGTTGCCGGCGTACAGCGTCGGGCTGTTGGCGGCGACAACGCGGCCCTCGGCGGCGATGTCGCGGGTCAAGGGCCCCAGCTCGACGCTGGCCAGCGACAGCCGGGCCAGGCCGACCGAGGCGCCGCCGCTGAATTGGCTCGTTATTTTTGGGCCGGCGTAATAGGCGAGCAAGGAGGCGAGCAGGGCCAAGCTTGCCAGGGCCAAGCCGCCCAGGGCAAGGCGGCGGCCGCGCTGCTGGCTGGGTTTGAGCAAGCGGTCTTGCGCGGAGGTGTCTCGAATCATGATGGGCGGGCTGCGCGTGGGCGATTGCCCTCATCAACGCAAGCGGCGTGCCAGGCTCGGCCCTGAGTGCGGCCTCAATCAAATCAAGCACTTAGGGCCGCGGCGCCCGCTGGCGCGGTGTCCGCGGACAGTGCGCGGACAATCGTCGGACGATGTTTGGACAAATGAGGCGAAGCGATATGAGTGTCAGCAATGAACGAATCCGCCCGGCGCTGGCCGATGACCGGCTGCCGCTGGCTCGCATGCTGGAGCTCTACCAGCATGACTTGTCCGATATCTGGGATCAGGATCTGGACAGCCACGGCGAATACGGCTACGAGCTGGATGCCTACTGGCGTGATCCACGCTTCCATCCGTTTGTGGCCGTTGTGAATGGCCGTTTTGCCGGCTTTGCCCTGGTTAATCCGGCGCTCAAGGTTGGCCGACCTAGC
>NZ_JANNMI010000339.1:0-5870 GCF_031397715.1 Roseateles sp. | reverse complement strand
GCATCAGCGTCGCCAAAGCGCTGGCTCAAGGTTTGGGTAGCAAGGTCAAGCATGCGCTGGAAACCACGCTTGAGCTGAGTCAAAAACACGCCGACGCGCATATCGCGCTGGGGGCCTTTCATGCCGAGGTCATCGACAAGGTGGGCAAGCTCCTGGGGCGCACCCAAGGGGCCGACAGCGCTACCGGGCTCAAGATGTTCGAGCAGGCCTTGAAGCTGAACCCCGGCAGCGCCATCGCCATGATCGAGCGCGCCAACGGCCTAGTGATGCTGGAAGGCGACAAGCGGATGAAGGAAGCCGAGGCGCTGTACGCGCAAGCCGCGGCCTGCGAAGCCATGGACGCGATGGAGTTGCTGGACGTTGAAATGGCCCGCGAAGAGCTGGAAGACTGAAGGTCCAAGCGCCAGACTTCAGCCAAGGCAAAGCGTGCTTTTTCTCACGCTGGGCGCGGGAAATAGGCAACTTACCCCCCGCAATCGCGCGTGGTCAAAGCAAGCCTCGGCGTTTAAGCTGTGCACCCTGAGCCGCTGAATTCAAACGGAGCAAACGCTCTTCACATTCAGCTGCAAGCGCAATTTTTCACCGAGGTTTGAACACATGAAACGCACTCTGTTGGCCCTGATCCTGACTCCCCTGGCTGCCATAGCGATGGCACAGTCGCCTGAAGCGACCGCGCTGCGGGTTGAATGCGCCGCCAAGATGGCGCCCATCACGGAAGCGAAAACCGCTGCGGCCAGCGAATATCAATTCGTCTACAGCAAGGGCGAGTACCGCGGTGAAAAGCAAAACGGCAAGCTGACCGGTTGCACCGACGCGCAGTACAGCGGCTACTTGGCCAGCGTTGACCCGACCCGCGTGATGTCGGCCTACCCGACCGCCGCCGGTCGCCCCAACATCAAGCCGAACTTGAAGCCAAACCTGGCCGATCAAGCCGTCAAGGCCAAGTAAGTCGGACCTCAGTCGGCCCAGGGCAGCATCATCGTCAGCAGCAGGAGTTTGTTGAACTCCGGCTCAAAGCGATCGATGATGCCTTCTGGGTCAGGGCACAACGTGCTGTCGGTGATCAAGCCGAACTGCACCCGGCCCGCATAGGTCAAGATGCTGACGCCGACGCCGATATCGCCCGACTGCGGCACCCAGAACATCAGCCGCTCGACCTGTGAGCCCAGCATCTGCAGCGGCTCGGTCGGGCCCGGCACATTGGTCATCACGGCCGTCGCCTTCTTGGCGAACAAATTCAGCATCAAAGTCTGTACCGGCTTGATCAATAAGCCCGCCACCGCCAACAGGCCGAAGGCCAGCACCGGCTGGAAACTCCCCTTCAACTCGTTCATGCGCACTTTGACCGCATACAGGCGCTCAACCGGGTTCACGATGCCGATCGGCAACACCAGCGGCACCAGCCCGAAGCGATTGCCCAGCTGGTAGCTATTGGCCAGCGGCCGCAAATTCACCGGCACCATCGCCCGGATTTCCTTGCCCGCCACGTCCTCGCCCTTGCTCTGCAGGTAACTGCCTATTGCACCGGCAACGCAGCTGAGCAAGACATCATTGATCGAGGCGCCCAAGCCCTTGCCGACCGCCTTGACGGCATCCAGCGGCAGATCATTGCTCCAGGCAACGCGCTTGCGCTTGCCCGGCTTGCCCTTTAGCTGCGTGTGGGAGTCATCCGGCATGAAAGCAAAAGCGGCGATGTCGTTGACGGCCTGATAGCCGATGCGCGCCATATCGACCGACGCGTCGAGCGGGTGATGGGGATGGCTCCAAGCCTCGACCGACTTGGCCACGCCCGAGCCGGCCGCGCCGATGGCCTTGATCGCCAGGTCGGCGATCGGTCGCAGCAGGCTGTCGGTCAACCAGTCGCGGTCATCGCGCGGCTGCTGCTCGCGCCTCGGCGGCGTGCGGCCGCCATCGGTGATGGACATCATCACCGCGGTCAAGGCGATGCCGTCACCGATGCAGTGATGAATGCGCATGATCAAGCCGCTGCTGGCGGCGTCGTCATCATCACCGTCGCCCAGATCTTCAATCAGATGGAACTGCCACAGCGGGTGAGCCGGGTCCAGCGGCTCCATCGCCAGCTCAGCCACCCGCTCTTTCAAGGCCTCTTGGCCGCGCTGCCCGGCCTTGCCGCGCACCGGCAGCAGCAATTCAGCCACCACATGGCGGTCAATGTCGAAGTCCTGATCGTCGACCCACTGGGCACCCAGCGCGTCCTCGACGACGCGTTGATGAAAGCGGGTGTACTGCAGCAGCCGCGCCTGCACCCGCTCCTTCAAGGCCTCCAAAGTGATGGCCGGGCGGATGTACCAAACGCCCACAATCATCATCAAATTGGACTCGGTGTCCATGCGTAACCAGGCGGTATCCACCTTGGACATGCGTTCAATCGCTTGCGACAAAACTGTCTCCTAGAATTTGCTATGTGCTGCCTACACAATGCTGGTTAACATCACGGCTGTCTATCCCGATTGTTACCACTATTCAAGGAGAACTCATGAGCCTTCAGGACCAATTCGACGCCGCCGTGGCCGGCTCCAAGCAGTTGCCGGAGCGCCCGGACAATATGACCTTGCTCAAGCTCTATGCCTTGTTCAAGCAAGGCAGCAGCGGCGATGTGGACGGTTCGCGCCCCGGCTTCACCGACATGGTCGGCCGTGCCAAGTGGGACGCCTGGAACGAGTTGAAGGGCCAGAGCCAGGACGAAGCCAAGCAAAGCTATATCGATCTGATCGAGTCGCTGAAGTAATTCGCAACTTCAGCGCAGCCGTGCCGAGCCAAAGCCGAGCCTTCAAGCTCGGCTTTATTTTTTGGCCTTGGGCTTTTTTGCCGGCTCGGCGTTCAGCAAGCTATCGAGCTCCTTCTGAATCTCGCCCTCGATCGTGCCCCTGAAGGCGCCCAGCAGGAAGCCCAGCTTGGCGCTCAACTCAAAGTGCTTGGCCGCCACGATCAGCTGGCCCTTGACGCCCGAACGACTGAACTCCACGGTGTCGCTGGTCTTGCCCTCCAGCACCGTGCATGCCATATCGAACTTGCTCTCGACCTGCTCGGCCCAGGCCCAGGCGATCTCGCGTGCGCGCTTCAAGCCCAGCTCATGATCGCGGTGAATCAAAATATCGGCCATGTCTTCAATCTCCAGTGATTATTTTTTCAGCAGTTCGGTGCGGCGACTGTGCTTGGGCAAAGCGGCCAACCGTTTAACCTCGGCATAAAAGCGCGGCCAATCATGGCCCTGACGTGCCAGCAAGGCGTCAAAAGCCGGCGTCAGATCGGAATAGGCAGACAGTAGCGCAAAACTGGCATTGTTGGCGCGCGCAAACCAGCCGTCATAGGCCGCGTCGCCACCCCATTCCTCGGCCTTCAAGCGCGCGTAGTCAAGGCGCAAGTCCTGCAGCAAGGTCGCCTTGGCCGCGCGCTTGGCCTCATCGGTCAAGCCCTTGCCATACAGCTCGGCCAAACGCTGCCGGTACGCGCCGGTCAAGGCGCGGAACTGCTCGCGCTGCTGCAGGCGCAAGCCATAGGCGGCGCGCTCGGCCGGGCTGGCTTGCGCCTGCAACCAGGCCTCGGCGCCGCGGCGCTCGACCAGGGTGGCAAAAGACTCATTGAACTGGGTGTCATCGGCGGCATAGGCGACCTGGTGCGCCAGCTCATGAAACAACATGCCGGCCAGCTCACCGGCCGGGTATTTGATGAAGGTATTGAGCAGCGGGTCGCCACCGAAAAAATTGCTCCAGCCCAAGGTTGAGTAGGCCGGCACGCCGTAAACCAGCACCTCCAGGCCTTCGCCCCGCAGCTGTTCGGCATAGGCATCGGCGTCTGCGCGCTTGAAGTAACCCCGATAGCCGACGCAGCCCATCACCGGGAAGCACCAGGTCTTCAGCGTCAGATCGAGCTCGCCGGTGGCGACCACATTCCAGACCGCCGCCGGCCGGCCCAGCTCGGCATAACGGCGGTAGCTGTCGTTGTCCGGCAGCTTCAGCGCCTCGATCGAGTAGCTGCGCAGGCGCTGGCTCAAGAGCAAGCGCTCGCGCAGGTCGGCGGCCAGCTCGGGCTGAGCCAAGAGCTTGTCGACCGGCTGCGCCGCCGCCATCAGGCTCAGATGGCCGCCGACCGACTGGCCCAGATAGGCGGTCTGCGTGCAGGCACTCAGCAGCGGAAGCGCGGCAAACACGGCGAACGCGGCGAACGCAGCAAACAACCTCACCCCGCCGCCGCCCCGCCCCAGACCTCAATCTCGACCAGGCAGTCATAAAAACTCGGTGCATTGCCCATATCGGTCAGGCGCTGATGGGTGACTTCGTTGACATTGCTGCCCGCCACACCAAGCTTGCGCCACCACACACCCAGGCCGTTGACGACGCCGGGTCGGGCACGCGGGCTGATGCGGGCGCGGCAGGGGTAGCTGCCGCGGTCATTGAAGATGCGCACCATGGCGCCGTCGACCAGGCCGCGGGCGGCGGCGTCCGCCGCGTGGATCTCGACCAGCGGTTCGCCCTCGATATCGCGCAAGCTCTTCACATTGACGAAGCTGGAGTTGAGGAAGTTGCGCGCCGGCGGCGAGATCATCGCCAGCGGGAAGCGCGCCGCCAGCTCAGGGCTGGAGGCTGCGCTCTCGTAATTCGCTACATGATCGGCATCGCCGCATTGCGCCCGGCCGTTGGCGGTCAGAAAGCCGCCATGGGCGAACGGCGCCTCGGCCACGGGCAGGCGCTGCCAGCCCTGGGCCCGCAAGGCATCAAAGTCGACGTCGGCGCTGAAGGCCTGGCGCGCCAGCTGCTCGTCGGTATCGGCAAAGCAGGCGTCGCTGAAACCCATCGCCGCGGCCAGCTCGCGAAAAATCTGCGTGTTCGGCTTGGCCTCGCCCAGTGCTGCTACCGCCCGTTCGTTGATCAGGATGTCGGTGTGGCCGTAGCTGGTGTGCACATCCAAGTGCTCCATCTGGGTGGTGGCAGGCAACACATAATCGGCCGCGTCGGCGGTGTCGGTCATGAAATGCTCCAGCACCACAGTGAACAGATCGGCGCGCTGGAAGCCGCGCACGACCTTGGGTGACTCCGGCGCCACCGCGACCGGATTACTGTTGTAGACGATCAGCGCCTCAATCCGCGGGCCGAACTCGGGGCTGGCCGGGCGCAGCAGGTCGTCGCCGATCGTGCTCATATTGATGGTGCGGCTAGGCCGGCCGGCGCGCAGCTCGGGGCGCTCCAAGTCGCCGCGCTTAAAGGGCGAGAACCAGCCCGAGCTGGACAGCAGCAGGCCGCCGGCGCGGTGCCGCCAAGCGCCGGTCAGGCAGGGCAGCAAAGCGATCAGGCGCACCGCATTACCGCCGCCGCGCACCCGCTGCATGCCGTAGTTCAGGCGGATCGCCGCCGGCGCGCTCTGCGCGTAGTCACGCGCCAGGCCGCGCACCTCGGCGGCCGTGATGCCGCAGACCTCGGCAGCGCGTTCAGGCGGCCACTGCAGCGCGCGTGTACGCAGCGCGGGCCAGCCATGCACGTGCTGCGCCAGGTAGTCGTGGTCGAGCCAGTCGTGGGCGATCAGCTCGTGCATCAGCGCCAGCGCCAATGCTCCGTCGGTGCCGGGCAGCACGGCGATGTGCTGGTGGCACTTCTCGGCCGTCTCGGTCTTGCGCGGGTCGATGCAGATGAGCTTGGCACCCGCGCGCTTGGCCTGCTGCGCAAAGGTCCAGAAGTGCACGCTGCTGGTGATCGGGTTGCCACCCCAGATGAGGATCAGCTGGCTGTGCACGAACTGCTCGACGTGCATGCCCACCTTGGCGCCGTAGGTGGCAATCAGCGCGTCGCCACCGGCCTGGCTGCAGATGGTGCGGTCGAGCAGGCTCGCGCCGAGCTTGTGGAAAAAGCGCGCCG
>NZ_JANNMI010000365.1:0-8476 GCF_031397715.1 Roseateles sp. | reverse complement strand
ATGGGGATGGGTCAGCCGGCTGACCGCGCGCGCCTCGTGCAGCCATTCGTCGACGCTGAGCAGGTCGGCGCCGGGCCGCAAGACCTTCAGCGCGACGTCGCGGTCAAGCCTGGGGTCATGCGCCAGCCAGACGGTTGCCTGGGCGCCTTCGCCGAGGATTCTGCGCAGTTGAAAGCGACCTGCGTCGGGTAACTTAGTGCCCACCATCGGTCGCCGCCTTGACCGCCAAACGCGCGCGCAGACCCGAGGGCTTGGGCGCATCGCCGTCAAACGGCATCAAGCCTGAGCGCCCATGATCCACCGGCGCCGCCGCCTCCGGATTGAGCGCTTGTTGAATGTCTTTCAAGCCCAGACCCAAGGTGCGGGCATAGCGTTTGGTGGCCAATTCAACACCGGCCACACGCTTGGCCTCGGGCTGCATCAATGCGTCGACCAATTCGTTGGCCAGGCTGCAGGTCAGGCGCAGCACCTCGTTGTCGCTCTCCTTGCCATGCGCACTGGCGCGCAGCGCGGCGGTGGGCGGCTGGCGCCGCATCATGTGCAGCAACTCGTCACCCAGGCTCCAATGCTTGGCCACCGCGGTGCCCAGCGACTCCAGATCACAGCCCAGCACGGCGAAGGCGGCCGCCTGCTCGCTCATGCCGGCCGGATGCGGCTGTTCGGCGGTCGGCTCGGGTGGCTGCATCAGTTGCCGAATCTGCTGCGCATCATCGGGGAAGTGGTACTGCAACAGCAAACGGCCGAGGTTTTGCATCACCGTGATCAGGTAGACCACCTCGGCGTCATAACCGGCCGGCCGCAGCGCCTGGGCGATTTGCCCGGCCCGGTGGACTCGCTTCATCAAGCTTTGCAGCAACGCCGCTTGCATCTCGTTCAAGGGACCCGGCCAGGGCTTGAGCGAGCGGGCCGCCTGGCTCACGCCCTCCAGGCCCAGCATGGCGATGGCACGCTGCATATTCAAAACCGTGCCGTCGACCGCCGCGCCGCTTTGCTTCAGGGCGTTATTGACCCGGCGCAGCAACTCCAGCGCCAGCGCCATGTCCTGCATTACCAACGTGGCCAGCGCACTGCTGTGCTGCCTGTCCATGGCCGAGGACTGGCCCACTCTATGCAGAGCGGCCGAGGTACTGGGCAGATGGCCAATGCGCTGCAGCTTGTCGATCAGCAGCGCAATCGGCCCTGTTTCGTCATGGCCGGCCGAGGTGCGCCAGCCGTCCAAGGCGCGCAAAAAGCTGCGGGCAATGTGATAGCGCTGGCGCTCTTGGCGGTCGGTTGCGCGGTTGCAGATGGCGCGCAGCGGCTCAGCAATCGGATGCGGCGTCTCCCAGCCCATGCGCACCAGCTCATGGCCGGACGGCTGCATCTGTTGCACCACCAGATGCAGGTCGGCTTGCTCCAGCACCGGGCGCCCGCTTAAGGTGCGATGCAGCAGCAGGCCAACGCACAAAATGTCTTCGGCCGCCGCATCGCGCACTGCGCGGCGGGTCACCGAGTTGTAGTCCGTCGTGGCAGGAAAGATTTCCTGCGCCGCCTCCAAGCCCAGCACCCGCACCTGATTGGTTGGGCCAATGATCAGCGTCGAGCCTTGCACATCGCGGTGCGCATGGCCGGCCTCATGGGCAAAGGCCAGGCCCTCCAGGTACTGGCACATCCATTCGGCCGCCTCCACCGGCAAGGGCTTGGGTTGGCGCGCCAGGCGCTCGTCAAGGGTCTCTCCCAAAGCGCGGTCATAGGCCATATAGGGCCATTTTTCAACCTGTCCGACCTCGACCACATGGGCCAAATTCGGATGCACAACGCGGGCGCCGGCGGTCGCGGTCTTGAGCCAATGCTCGGTCGCGGCGCCGCTATTGGGCGCCACTCGCGGCATGCACAGCATCAATTCCTGATCGAGCTTGGCATCAAACACCAGCCACAACATGCTGCGCGTGCTTTTGCCCAACAACTGGCGCAACTCGAAACGGCCAAAGCGGCGCATCGGCGCGGCGGGCTTTGTCGCAGCGGGCGCTGCGGATGAGTTGGGCTTGGAGTCGGTCACAGAGCAATTCGGCGATGGTTGCGAGTTTAGGCAGCGCATACCGCCGCAACCCCATTTAACCCAATCCAGCTCATTCTTGATAGGCCGAGCAAGGCAATATTCGCAGCCCAAATCCCGATCACTGCGCCCATTGTGACCACACCTTCTCCAGCCGTTTGACGCTGACCGGCTGCGGCGTGCGCAACTCCTGCGCAAACAGGCTGACCCGCAACTCCTCCATTTGCCAGCGGAAATCCGTCAAGCGCGCATCAGCTGAGCCCTTCATCTCGACCACGCGCCGCAGATAGCGCTGCTCCAGCGGCCTCAGCTCGCTGAGCAGCTTGGCGTCGCGGGCCGGGTCGGCGCGCAGCTTGTCCAGCCGCCCGCTGATCGCCTTCAGGTAACGCGGCAAGTGCTGCAGCTGCGCCCAGGGCGTGGCGGCGACGAACTGCTTCGGTAGCAGGCGCTGCAGCTGGGCGGTGATGTCGTCGGCGGCCTCCTTGGGCGCGCGTGCGTCCTTGAGCTTGCGCGTGGCGGCGGCAAATTCCAGCAGCACCACGCCGGTCTGGCGCGCCACTTCCTGGGCGATCAGGTTCAAACGGCCGCGGCCCTCGTCGATGCGGGCCTTGAAGCTGAACTGATCGGTCGGCAGCGGCTCGGCCAGGAAGGCACGGTCCAACGCCACACCGATGATCTGCTCGCGCAACTCCTCGGCCGTGCCCAAGCTCAGGTACAGCACCGACATCTTCTGCAGATCGGGGATGTTTTTTTCCAGGAACTTCAGCGGCTCCTTCAGCTGCAAGGCCAGCAGACGGCGCAGGCCCAGGCGGTGGCGGGCCGCCGCCACATCGGGCTCGTCGAAGACCTCGATCTCCACATGCGTGCCACGGTCCAGCAGGGCCGGGAAGCCGATCAGCGTCTGCGCGCCGCGCGACACCTCCATCAACTCGGGCAGCTCACCGAAGGTCCAGGCGGTATAGGTCTTGCTGAGTTCCCGTGCTGGTTTGGGTGCGGCCTTGACTTCGGCATGAATGCCGCCCGGGGCCAACGGTGGCTCAACCACGGCCGGTGCCGACGCCGGCAGACGCAAGGCCGCCAGCGCCTGAAACGCCGACCTTGCCTGCCCGCCCAGCTCGGCCTTCAGCGCCGCCAGATTGCGACCAATGCCGAGCTGGCGGCCATGTTCATCAATGACGCGGAAGTTCATGAACAGATGCGGCAGCAGTTGCTCCAGCTTGAAGTCATTGCGCTGGATCGCCAGTTGCGTGCGCTCCCTGACGGCCTTCAGCAAGACCTCGATCAAGGCGCCCTGCCCGAAGGGATTGCTGGCGATGAACTCGGCCACAAAGTCGGGCAGCGGCACCAATCTTGAACGCGGCCGCTGGTGCAAGCTCTTCAGCAAGACCAAGACCTTGGCCGCCAGCATGCCGGGCACCAGCCATTCGCAGCGCTCCTCATTCACCTGGTTCAAGGCGTAAATCGGCACATCGACCGTCAAGCCGTCGCGCGCGTCGCCGGGTTCGTGCAAGTAACTCGCCAGGCAATCAACACCGCCCATGCGCAGCGTCTTCGGGAACGCATTGCTGGTGATGCCGGCCGCCTCGTGGCGCATCAACTCATCACGGCTGAGCTGCAACAGCTTCGGTTCGGCCTTGGAGGCGTGGCGATACCAGCGCTCCAGCGTCGCGCCCGAGCAGACCTCGGCCGGCAGATGCTGGTCGTAATAGGCGTAGATCAGCTCATCATCGACCAACACATCTTGGCGGCGCGATTTGTGCTCCAGCTCCTCGACATGGGCGATCTGGCGTTTGTTGTGAGCCAGAAACGGCAGCCTCGATTCCCATTCGCCATTGACCAGCGCCTCGCGAATAAAGATCGCCCGCGCGGCAGCCGCATCGACATTGCCGAAGTTGACGCGCCGGTTGCTATAGATGACGATGCCATACAGCGTCGCGCGCTCCAAGGCGATCACCTCGGCCGCCTTCTTCTCCCAATGCGGCTCGAGCAACTGGGTCTTGATCAGATGGCCGGCAATACCCGGCAGCCACTGCGGCTCGATCGCCGCGATGCCGCGGCCGAACAGCCGCGTGGTGTCAACCAGCTCGGCGGTGACGATCCAGCGACCCGGCTTTTTGCTCAGATGCGCGCCGGGGTGACGCCAGAACTTGATGCCGCGCGCGCCCAAGTACCACTCGTCCTCGTCGCTCTTGCAACCCAGATTGCCGAGCAGGCCGGCCAGCATGCTCAAGTGCACCTGCTCATAAGTCGCCGGCGCGGTGTTCATGCGCCAGCCATGTTCGGCAACGACGGTGTGCAGCTGCGAATAGACATCGCGCCACTCGCGCACGCGGCGCGGGCTGACGAAGTTCTCGCGCAGCAAGGCCTCGTAGCGGCGGTGGCTGAGCTTGTGTTCGCCCGCACCGCCCTTGCTTTCTTCAAGCCATTTCCACAGCTTCAAGTAACCCAAGAACTCCGACTTGTCGTCATCGAACTTCTTGTGCCGCTCGTCGGCCGCTTGTTGCTGCTCCATCGGCCGGTCACGCACATCCTGGCCCGACAAGGCGCTGGCGATGATCAGGATTTCGGCCAGCGCCTCGCGCGAGCGCGCCTCCAGAATCATCCGGCCGACGCGCGGGTCGAGCGGCAGCTTGCCCAGCTCCTTGCCCATCGGCGTCAACTCATTGGCATCGTCAACGGCGCCTAACTCGTTGAGCAGCTGGTAGCCGTCGGCAATTGCCTTGCGCGGCGGCGGCTCAATGAAGGGGAAGTCATCGACCTGGCCCAGGCCCAGCGTCTTCATGCGCAGAATCACCCCGGCCAGCGATGAGCGGAGGATCTCCGGATCGGTGAAACGCGGGCGGGCGAGGTAGTCTTTCTCGTCGTAAAGCCGTATGCAAATGCCGTTAGCGACGCGGCCGCAACGGCCGGCGCGCTGATTCGCCGAGGACTGGCTGACCGGCTCGATTTGCAGCTGCTCGACCTTGTTGCGGTAGCTGTAGCGCTTGACGCGGGAAGTGCCGGGGTCGATCACATAACGGATACCCGGCACGGTCAGCGAGGTCTCGGCCACATTGGTCGCCAAGACGATGCGGCGCTGGCCGTGCGGCTCGAAAACCTTGTCCTGCTCCTGCTGGGACAGGCGCGCAAACAGCGGCAAGACCTCGACGCCGGGCGGGTGATGCTTTCTCAGCGCCTCGGCGGCCTCGCGGATCTCGCGCTCACCCGGCAGGAACACCAAAACGTCGCCGCCGCCCTCGCGCCACAACTCGTCGACGGCGTCGCAGATCGCGTTGTTGAGGTCGTACTCGCGTGACTCCTCAAACGGCCGGTAGCGCTGCTCGACCGGGAACAAGCGCCCGGACACGGTGATCACCGGCGCCGGGCCCTTGGCGGATTCAATGTGCTTGGCAAAACGGTCGGCGTCGATGGTCGCCGAGGTGACGATCACCTTCAAGTCCGGGCGCTTGGGCAAGACCTCGCGCAGATAGCCGAGTAAAAAATCGATGTTCAGCGAGCGCTCATGGGCCTCGTCGATGATCAAGGTGTCGTAGGCGCGCAGCAGCGGGTCGGTCTGCGTTTCGGCCAGCAAAATGCCGTCCGTCATCAGCTTGACCGAGGCACCGGGCGAGAGCCGGTCCTGGAAGCGCACCTTGAAACCAACCACCTCGCCCAGCGGCGTTTTCAGCTCCTCGGCGATGCGCTTGGCGACGCTGCTGGCTGCTATGCGGCGCGGCTGGGTGTGACCGATCAGCTTGCCGGTGTTGGCGCGGCCGCGGCCAAGAGCTAGCGCAATCTTGGGCAGCTGGGTGGTCTTGCCGGAGCCGGTTTCACCGCAAACGATGATGACTTGGTGCTCGCGCAGCGCCTGGGCGATGTCGTCGCGCCTACCTGAGACCGGCAGCGATTCCGGAAAGGTGATGGGCGGCAGCGGATTGGCGGGCGGGCCGGGGCGGCGGGCGGGCGCCGGCTTGATGGCGGGCGCGGCTGGAGGGGTGGGGGGGCTGGAATCATTCACGAAGCGCGGATTATCCGCGCCCGCCGCAAATTCAAGTTTTTGCCACGTAGGTGATGATATTGATGGCCGCGCCCTGCGGGTCGCGGATGGTCGCCATGCGGCCCACCGTCGGCACATCCATGGCCGGCATCAGCACGCCGCCGCCGAGCGCGGTGCATTTGGTGATGGCCGCGTCCACATCGTCAACGGTGACGTAGCTGCTCCAGTTGGGCGGCATCGTCACGCTCGGGTCGGGGCAGCTCATCATGCCGGCCATCGGCGTGCCGTCGACCTTGATCACGTGATAGTCGCCCATGGGCATGGGCATGGTCTCAACCACCCAGCCGAACAGCGAGCCGTAGAACTCGGCCGCCTTGGCAGGCTCGGGTGTCATCAGCTCGGCCCAGCTGAACGCGCCATGTGTTTTGTAAGCATCCATTCGTCATCTCCTTGGTTGAAAAGTGCGGGCCAATAATCAAGCAAGTGCCTGCGCTTTTCAAGTCCCAGATTCCATGGGCGCCGGATGCCTGCGGCACAATTGCGGCCATGAGTCTTGTCTTTCCCCACACCTTCGTCCCCTGGTTTCGATCCGTCGCGCCCTATATTCACGCCTACCGGGGTGAAACCTTTGTGGTCGGCATGCCAGGTGAGCTGGTGGCGGCCGGCAAGCTGAACGCCTTTGTGCAGGACCTCTCCATCCTGCATGCGATGGGCATCAAGATCGTCTTGGTCCATGGTTTCAGGCCCCAGGTCAACGAGCAATTGGCCGCCAAGGGTCAGCGGCCGCAATACAGCCACGGCATGCGCGTGACCGACGCGCTGGCGCTGGACTGCGCGCAGGAAGCGGCCGGCCAGCTGCGCTTTGAGATCGAAGCGGCCTTCTCCCAAGGCCTGCCCAATACGCCGATGGCCAACGCGACGGTGCGGGTGGTGTCGGGCAACTTCTTGACCGCGCGCCCGGTTGGCATCGTCGACGGTGTCGACTTCCAGCACAGCGGGGTAGTCCGCAAGGTCGATGCCGCGGCGATTCAGCGCGCCATCGACAGCGGCGCGGTGGTGTTGCTGTCACCATTTGGTTTCTCGCCCACCGGCGAGGCCTTCAATCTGAATATGGAAGACGTGGCCACCAGCGCGGCAATCGCCCTGCAGGCCGACAAATTGCTGTTTGTTTGCGAAGTTGAAGGCGTGCGCGAGCAACCCGGCGACGCGAACAGCCCGGTCGACACCGAACTGACCTTGGCTGAAGCGGTGCGCATGCTGGCGGGACAGCCGGCGGCGACCGAGCCGACCGACGTGGCCTTCTACTTGCGTCATTGCGTGAAGGCCTGCCAAGCTGGCGTTGAGCGCTCCCATATCGTGCCGTTCGCCGTTGACGGCGCTCTTTTGCAGGAGGTCTACACCCACGACGGCATCGGCACCATGGTGGTGGACGAAAAGCTGGAGAGCCTGCGCGAAGCCGACTCCGACGACATCGGCGGCATCATTGCGCTGATCGAACCGCTGGAACGCGACGGCACCCTGGTCAAACGTGACCGCACCGAGATTGAACGCGATATCGACCTCTACACCGTCATCGAGCATGACGGTGTGATCTTCGGCTGTGCGGCGCTTTACCCTTATGTGGAGGCACGCACCGGCGAGATGGCCGCCTTGACCGTGTCACCGGCCGTGCAAGGCCAGGGTGACGGCGACCGCATCTTGAAGCGCGTCGAGCAGCAAGCCAAGTCACAGGGTCTGGCCAGCATCTTTGTGCTGACCACGCGCACCATGCATTGGTTCATCAAACGCGGCTTCCAGCCTGTGGACCCGGAATGGTTGCCCGAGGAGCGCAAGCGCAAATACAACTGGGATCGGCGCTCGCAAGTGCTGGTCAAAAAGCTCAACTGAATCAAGTTTCCGTGGGCAGACCAAGTGCCGCCTGCCCTGCTTTCCAATTCATTCAAAGAGGTAAATATGGCTCGCACCGTGCAATGTGTTTATATGAAAAAAGAAGGCGAAGGCATGGACTTCTCGCCCTACCCAGGTGAACTGGGCAAGCGCATTTATCAAAACGTCTGCAAAGAAGGTTGGGCGGCGTGGATGAAGCACCAGACCATGTTGGTGAACGAAAACCGCCTCAACCTCGCCGACCAACGCGCCCGCCAATACCTGGCCAGGCAGATGGAGCAGTTTTTCTTCGGCGAAGGCGCCGAAGCGGTGGCGGGCTATGTCCCGCCAACGGCCTGAGCGACGCTCGGGCAGAAAACTGCGGGGTGGGATCATTTGCGCACAGCGCAAGTGAGACCGCACCAACAGTTTTTGCGCTAGAGCGGTGGCGGGCTATGTCCCGCCAACGGCCTGAGCGAAGCTCGGGCAGAAAACTGCGGGGTGGGATCATTTGCGCACAGCGCAAGTGAGACCGCACCAACAGTTTTTGCGCTAGAGCGGTGGCGGGCTATGTCCCGCCAACGGCCTGAGCGAAGCTC
>NZ_JANNMI010000330.1:0-24445 GCF_031397715.1 Roseateles sp. | reverse complement strand
GCAAAGGCTGTCGCGCTGGCCGCTGGACTACGTCTTAAGCAAGAGGGCAGAGCAAAAGTGCAAACCCCCTCTCGCCAACCGGCAACACCCAACAGGACGCCCCGCCATGAACCGCTCTGCCTCAGCCAACTTCCGTCGCCTGCCGCTGCAAATAGCCATGGGCATCGCCTTGGCCGCCCTGGGCACGGCTCAGGCGGCCACACTGACTTGGCGAGGCAGTCTGGCCGACCTGAATTGGTCGGCCATCGGCCAGTCGCCATCGTCTCTCCTCCCCCACCCGCTCAGCAACTGGATTCAGACGGACGAGTTCGCCGCCACGCCGGCCAATGGCGACAGCCTGGTCTTCCAGGGCCCGCTAGGCCTGCTCAACCACAATGACTATGAGGCGTTGTCCGTCAATGAGATGAGCTTCGCCGCCGGCGCGGGTGCCTTTGTGTTGGGGGGCAACACCCTGGGGTCGGCCGGCAACATCACCAACCGCAGTGGCAATCTGCAAACGCTCAACTTGGGCTTGCGGCTGGAGGCCGCGCAGCTGTGGGACGGCGGCAGCGCCGGCCTGTTGATGACCGGCCCGCTGGACGGCCTGGACTCACGCGCGCTGACGCTGATCAACAAGGTCACGCTGGACAGATCGGCGGATCATTTCAATGTCGGCGGGCAAACCAGCACCACGCTGGTGCTTGCATCGGGCAGCCGCCTGCTGAACGAATACGGCAGCATTGGCGCGGCTGCCGGTAGCCAGGGCACGGTGTTTGTCCAGGATGCCGGCTCGGGCTGGCGCAGCAGCCTTTGGCTGACCGTCGGGGATGCCGGCCTGGGTAGCTTGCAGGTGCTGAATGGCGCCACGGTTGACTCTCAAGATGCCTACCTCGGCAAACAGGTGGGCGCGATGGGGGCGGTGTTGGTCAGAGGCAGCGGCTCCACCTGGACGGTGACGGGCGATATCTCGGTGGGCAACTTCGGCTATGGACAGCTGGATCTCGACGGCGGCGGCATCGTCAACAGCCGCTCCGGTTTCATCGGGCGAGAAAGCGGCGGCGATGGCTTGGTCACCCTCGGCGGCGCCAGCCGCTGGAATAACGAGGGCAGCATGTCGGTGGGCGAGTCCGGCCGGGGCAGACTGCAGATACTGTCCGGTGCCGCGATCAATAACGACGACGGGTCTATCGGTGAATTCGCGGGCTCGGACGGCGAGGTCACCGTCAGCGGCGCCGGTTCGGAATGGCGTAACCGGCAAAGCCTGTGGATCGGCTCCAATGGTCGGGCCATGCTCAATATCCAGGACGGCGGCTTCGTCAGCGGTGGCGCGCTCGGCACCACGATCGGCGCTTCAGGTGAGATCAATCTGAGCGGCGGAGTTTTCAGCTTCGCGGCCTTGACCCTGAACGGCGGCACCCTCAGCGGCAGCAGCGAATGGGTCAACAGCGGCCTGCTCAGCGGCTACGGGCGGCTCAGCGGCAGCGGCGGCTTCAGCAACCAAGGCACGCTGCGTCAGGCTGACGGCAAGCTGATCTTGAGTAATAGCGGTGCCAATATCAATACCGGCACTTGGGAGCTGGCGAGCGAGCAAAGCTTGAGCCTTGAAGGCGCCGATCTGGACAATCGTGGCACGCTGAGCCTGAATGGCGGCCTGGTCGTCGGAGACGGCCTGCTCTTGAACGGCACGAAAGGCACGATCAGCGGCAACGGCAGCATCGCCTCGGCCTTCGCCAACCGCGGCCGCTTGGAGGTGGGCGGGGGCGAAACCCATATCGAGCGGACCTTTGTCAACCGGGGTCAGATCTTGCTCGGCGTCGACAGCGCGCTGTTGAGCGGCGGCCAGATCGGCAACCACGGCCTGATCCAGGGCCAGGGCACGGTCAATAACGACATCTCCAATATCGACCCCATCGCCGTGATCGAAGCGCGCGGCGGCAAGCTGACCCTGGCCGGCCGCATCGTCAGCCCCAATGGCGGCCTGCTGCTGGCCGGCGCCGGCGCCGAGCTGCTGGTCGAGCAGGGCCTGAGCAGCAATGCCGGGCGCATTCAACTGGCCGGCGGCAGCTTCGACAACCAGGGCCATGACCTACTGAACGCGGCAGGCGCCAGCATCAGCGGCTTTGGCGCGCTGCATGCGGGCCGGCTCAGCAATCAGGGCCAGATCATGCTGAGCGGCGGCAACACCAGTTTTTACGCCGCACTGGAGCTGCAGAGCGGCGCCGAGTTGAGCGTCAGCGCGGACGCGGTCGCGAACTTCAGCGGCGCGGTCTTGCTGCAAGCCGGTGCCAAGGTCGTCGGCGCCGGCAGGCTGTCCTTCGAGGGCGGCTTGGACCTCGGCAACTCACCGGGCTATGCCGCGATCGAGAACCCCGTCACCTTCACCGACAGCAACAACTATGCGGCCGATATCGGCGGCATCAGTGCCTGCACCGCTGACAGTTGCGCACCGGGCGCGCCGCTGCTGGACAGCAGTTTTGACCAGTTGTCGGTCGGCGGCAATCTGGAGTTTGGCGGCAAGCTGACGCTGAAGTCCTGGAACGGCTTTGTGGCGCAAGCCGGGCAAAGTTTTGATCTGTTCGACTGGGGCAGCGGCAGCGGCAGCTTCGAGAGCATCGACGCCAGCGGCTTCATGCTGGCGGCAGGCACGCAGTTGGACTACAGCCAGCTCTACAGCAGCGGCACGATTTCGGTCACTGCGGTGCCCGAGCCGGGCAGCTTTGCTTTGATGCTGGCGGGCTTGCTCGGGCTCGGCGCCATCGCCAAGCGACGCCGCGCGGCGTAGGCCGGCAGGCTGAACCACAGCAGTCGGAATGCCTTGATTGATCCCTGTCATCCCCTGCATCCTGGCTCAGAAAAGTTTTACTCCGGACTCAAGTCGAAGCGCCTGAAGACAAACTAGCCTTGCGTCTTCTTGAGCGGGAATTTTGAGCCAGGATGAAGGGGATAGAAGGGATGGGTGCTGATCAGACGCCGATTAGTTTTTGGTTTAGGCAATGCCGCCGTGTTTTGCCTTTTCAGGCCGGGTCATCCGCTTGCTCAAGCCGCAGCTGCATGAAAGCGCTGTGTGGATCAACGAGGTAGTCCCCAAACGGCCCCGACACTTGGAAGCCTTGGCTGCGATAAAGCCGGTGCGCGGGCTCGAAGGCCGGATGCGTGCCGGTCTCCAAACTGAGCGTCTGATATCCGCGTTGCCGTGCCGTCGCAATGATGTGTACGAGCACGGCCCGGCCGGCACCGTTGCCGCGCATCTTGGCGGGCGTGCGCATCGATTTGATTTCGCCATGCGTGGCCGAAAGTGTTTTCAGCGCACCGCAGCCCAGCAATTGCTCGCCGTCCCAGACGGTCCAAAAGCTGATCTCCGGCACGCGCAACTTGGCCAGATCCAGCGCGAACACTTGCTCGGGTGGCGACAGCTCAAACATGTGCGCCAGGTGCTCCTCCAACAGCGCATGCACCTGCGGGCGGGTCAGATCGTCGAGCTCAATCCGCATCACCATCAGCCGCGCACCTCGCCCTGCCCCAGCACCACCCACTTCAGCGAAGTCAAACCCTCCAAACCGACGGGGCCGCGGGCATGCAGCTTGTCGGTCGAAATGCCGATCTCGGCACCCAGGCCGTATTCGAAACCATCGGCAAAGCGGGTGCTGGTGTTGACCATCACGCTGGCCGAATCGACCTCGCGCAAGAAGCGCATCGCACTCGCATGATTGGTGGTCAGGATCGCATCGGTGTGGTGCGAGCCGTAGCGGTTGATGTGTTGAATCGCCTCGTTCAGGCTGTCGACCACCTTGATGCTGATGATGGGCGCCAGATATTCCTCGCTCCAGTCGGCCTCGGTCGCCGCCTTCACCTGGGCGCCCGGCAAGGGGCCGAGCAAGGCCAAGGTGCGGGCGCAGCCGCGCATCTCCACGCCTTTTTCGGCCAAGACCGCGCCGATGTGCGGCAAAAAGTCCGGCGCGCTTTCGGCGTGCACCAGCAGCGACTCGGTCGCATTGCAGGGGCTGTATTTTTGCGTCTTGGCGTTGATCACCACCGTCAGCGCCAGCCCGAAGTCGACCTCGGCGTCGACATAGGTGTGGCAGTTGCCGTCCAGATGCTTGATCACTGGCACGGTGGCCTCGGCGCTGATGCGGGCGATCAGGCTTTTACCGCCGCGCGGGATGATCACATCGACATGCTGAGGTGCCGTGATCAGCAGGCCAACGGCGGCGCGGTCGGTGGTGTTGATCAGCTGCACGCCGGTGGGAGGCAGGCCGGCTTCCTGCAAGGCGGCCGACACCAACTCCGCTAACGCCAGGTTCGAGTGCAGCGCTTCCGAGCCGCCGCGCAGAATGCAGGCATTGCCGCTCTTGATGGCGAGCGAGGCGGCCTCGATGGTGACGTTGGGGCGGCTTTCGTAAATCATGCCGAACACGCCCAGCGGCACGCGCATCTGGCCGACGCTGATGCCGCTGGGGCGACGCTTCAGGCCGCTGATCTCGCCGACCGGGTCGGGCATGGCGGCGATCTGCTCGCAGCCTTCGGCGACGGTGGCGATTGTTTCGGGCGTTAGCTTCAGGCGGTCCAGCAGCGGGCCTTTGAGGCCGGCGGCTTTGGCCGCAGCCAGATCCTTGGCATTGGCGGCCTTCAGCGCTGGGCCGCTAGCGCGCAGGCGGCGGGCCAGCGCCAGCAGGGCCTTGTTCTTGGCGGCGGTGGGGGCGGCGGCCATCAAGGCGGCCGCACTGCGGGCGGCAATGCCGACGCCGTCCATGTATTGGGTCAGGGCATTCAGAGCGGGGCTAGGTGAGTTCATGGCGGGCATTTTCACCGATGCCGAACTGCAATCCATGAAGTCCTTGTTGAACGGCGCTCGATGTCGGCGTTCAAGTACCCCGGGAGATGAAAAGAGCCGTTCTCATCGGCCGTTAAACCGACTGCTCGCACGGCGCCTCAGGGCAAGGTCGTCACGGTCAAGCGCTGACGGTCAAGTTTTGCCAAGTGCCGCGAAAAACCGCACCTCTTCATCCCCTTCATCCCCTCCATCCAGGCAAAAAAAGTTTTGCGCTTTGCAAAAAGTCCATTCGACGTCTTGGCCTCGCGAGTCCATGCAGCAGGAAATTTGAGCCAGGATGAAGGGGATGGGCGCGTTGTTGTTTCAGCCGCTTTTCGTTTTCAGACTTGGCAGCCTTCAGTGAAATCAACGGGGCCGTCGCCCCGCCCATCACTTGGCCCGCTTCTGGCGCCTTGCCAAGCTCAACACGCCCACCAGTCCGCCCAACATCAAGGCATAGGTCTGCGGCTCAGGCACGGCCGACAGCGCGGCCACGGCAGCAACGCCCAGGTCAGGCTGGTCGGTGAAGAAGCCATCCATGCCCAGCTCCACAAAGGCCTTGATCTGGCCGGCCATATCGCCATAAGCGGCCGGGTCGAGGCCGTTGTCGAACTCGTTCGGCAGGAAGGCGTTCTCGGCCCGGAAGGTCCAGCCATGCACGGTCAGGCCGCGCTGGTGCGCGTTGGCGATCAGCTGGGTTGGGGTGCCCAGCTTGCCGCCGACCAGCGAGATCATCAGATTGGTGTTCGATCCGACGCCATCGGCATAGGTCATGATGGTGTCCAGCCCGGCGGCCGAGGCCAGCTCGGCGTAGCTGCGCCCATCGTCAAAAGGCTTGCCGCTGCCATTCAGCAATTGCGCGATCTTGATGTCCGTCTTGCCGTTCATGTAGACAAGGTTCTGAACTTCAAACGACTGGATGAACACCGGCGCGCTGGCGTCATTGCCGTAGTTGGCGTGCAGCGTGGCCACCAGCTTGTCCTCCATCCTTTGCAGGCCGTTGGCGTCGCTGAAGTTCTTGAAGTAACTTGGGTGCTTGGTCTCGGGGTAGATGCCGATGACGCGGCCGGTCTCAATCGACTTGGCCTTGGCGAGTTTGATTACCTCTTGCAGCGTCGGGATCACATACTGGTTGTTATGGGCGTTATTGCCCAGGCGCAGATCGCGCAGGCGCTCTTGGGCGCGGATGTCGCTGCGGATCTCGGCGGCGGTGAAGTCCTCGGCGAACCAGCCGCCCATCTTGACGCCGTCCACGGTCTTGACCGTCAGTCGGTTCGCATACTTGGCCTGCTCCCAGACGTTGGTGCTGCTGTCGGTGCGGTGCAGGTCGGGTACACCGTTGACCATCTTGATGCTGCCATCGGCGTTCAAGTTCACCCGTGCCAAGAGCGGCTCGTGACGGGCGATCAGCTCGCCGTCTTTGGTCATCACCAGATCGGGCTCAATGTAGTTGGCGCCTTGAGCGATCGCCAGGCTATAGGCTTCCAGCGTGTGCTCGGGGCGATAGCCGGACGCGCCGCGATGACCGATAACGATGGGCGCTTTGCCGCTGAGGGTGTTCCAAAGCTTGGCCGGCAGCGGGCTGATGTCCTTGGCTGGAAAAGCTTGAGCCGAGGTCGCAGCGGCGGCGACCAGCGCGCACAGCGCTGCTGAAATGGCATGCATTTTCATGTGGGTTCCTGTTGGACATTGCGCGACATATCAGCATCGCCCACCCACATGACAAGCAAATTAAGCAACAGCATCCATTCGGATGCTGGCGCGCTGAGCTTACTAGGCAGCGAACTTGGCGTAGTACTGGGCAATCGCCGGTGTGCTCTCCATCCGCCGCATATGGGCGTTCAGCGCCGGCGCCACTTGCTCGACCAGATCACGCGGCATATGGACGAGGCGCCATGCAGGCAGGTTCAAGCAGCAGCAAGACCGCTGCCACAAAATCGGTCTTTGCCGTTGTGTATAGCTCCCGATCGGCAGCATGCGCAAGCGCCAATTTCCGCTTGAGCATCGCGTACCGGTCGGCGAGTTCCGGGTCGGCGCGTAAAGCATCTCGGAAGCGTAGGCGGCGGCACCATTCGGCGCCGCCCAAGACCACCATATGCAGATGATGAGTTCGGCGCCCATCTGCATGCCGCATGAACCAGCGCCTATCCACCAGCGTGCTATTGAACTCGGCCGAGCTGGAGTAGCCTGCGTTCGTCAGGTCTTTAAGCAGAGAATCCGCGCTGGCCATGGACGCCACCCCGACCAGGATGTCGATGATGGGCTTTGCTGCCAAGCCCGGCACGGCGGTGCTGCCAAAGTGCTGGACATCCAGCAGCATGCCGGGCAAAGCGGCCAGCAATCGCTCGCGTTCGAGCTCGAACATGGCCGGCCACTCGGCCTGGTAGGCACACAAACTCACCTCCTCGTGGATGGCCAGTTGAAGCGATTCGTCTTGTGTCACGGCCGATTCCTTTTCGTTCCTAGCGCCAAATTAGAGCGCAGTTCAGTCGTGGTCTGCGCGGCAATGCCGGCCGCCCTGGCTGCGGTACGCTTCGTGCCCATGACCACACATCCCTTCAAGAAACTGCTCGCCTACGCCAGCGGCCACCGCCGCGATATCCGCCTGGCCACGCTGTATTCCGTTATCAACAAGTTCTTCGACATCCTGCCCGAGGTGCTGATCGGCGCCGCCGTGGACGTGGTGGTGCGCGGTGAGCAGAGCTTTCTGGCCAAGAACCTGTTGGTCAACTTCGGCATCACCGATACCTGGCAGCAGCTCTTGTTCTTGGGTGCGCTGAATATCGCGGTTTGGATCGGCGAGTCGGGTTTTGAGTATTTGCTGGAGCTGAAATGGCGCGGTCTGGCGCAGAACATCCAGCACGAGTTGCGCCTGGATACCTATGGCCATGTGCAAAAACTCGAACTCAGTTACTTCGAAAATCAACGCACCGGGGCCTTGATGTCGGTGCTGAACGACGACATCAACCAACTGGAGCGCTTTTTGAACGGCGGCGCCAACCAGATCATCCAGGTGGTCTGCTCGTCCATCATGGTCAGCGCGGTGTTCTTCGCCTTGCAGCCCGGCCTGGCGGTGGTGGCGCTGTTGCCGGTGCCGCTGATTTTGTTCGGTACGTTTTGGTTTCAGAAGCGCCTGGCGCCGCGCTATGCGGTGGTGCGCGAGGCGGCC
The DNA here is from genome assembly GCF_031397715.1 of Roseateles sp. Classification (GTDB taxonomy): domain Bacteria; phylum Pseudomonadota; class Gammaproteobacteria; order Burkholderiales; family Burkholderiaceae_C; genus Paucibacter_A. The sequence continues at coordinate 16,487 of NZ_JANNMI010000330.1, read as the reverse complement.
GGCGATGTCTCGGCCCGCTTGAATAACAATTTACTTGGCCTGGCCACCATCAAAGCCTTCGCGACCGAGACGCTGGAGGCCACCCATATCGCCCAGGCCAGCGATGCCTATCGCGTCGCCAATGCGGCCGCTATCCGCCTGAGCTCCGCCATCACGCCGGTGATACGCATGGGCATCCTGGCCGGCTTCACCGCCACCTTGCTGTACGGCGGTTGGTTGACCATCCACGGCGAGCTGGCCGTCGGCGCTTATTCGGTGCTGGTGTTTTTGACCCAGCGTCTGCTCTGGCCGATGACACGGCTGGCCGAGGTGGCCGATATGTACCAGCGCTCGATGGCCGCCGCCCAGCGCGCCTTGGGCCTGTTGGGCACGCCAATCAAAATTACCTATGAGGGCGAGCATTTCCCGGTCGAACAGGCGCGCGGCGCCTTGAGCTTCGAGGGCGTTGGTTTTGCCTATGCCGAGCAGCCGACCTTGCAAGATCTGAACCTCCAGGTGCCCGCCGGCCAGACGGTGGCTTTTGTCGGCAGCACCGGTTCGGGCAAGTCCACCCTGGTCAAGCTGCTCTTGCGTTTTTACGAGCCGCAGCAGGGCCGCATCTTGTTTGATGGCCGCCCGATCGCCGAGCTGAATCTGCAGGATCTGCGGCGTGCGATCGGCTATGTCGCGCAGGACAGTTTTTTGACCGACGGCACGATCGCCGAGAACATCGCCTACGGCATGGCCGAGGCCAGTGACGCACAGATCCATGAGGCGGCGCGGCTGTCCGAGAGCCTTGAGTTCATTGAACGCCTGCCGCTGGGCTTTGCGACCCGCATCGGCGAGCGCGGGCAAAAACTCTCAGGCGGCCAGCGCCAGCGCCTGGCCCTGGCGCGCGCGATTCTGAAGAATCCGCCGCTGTTGATCCTGGACGAAGCGACCAGTGCGGTCGACAACGAAACCGAGGCCGCCATTCAGCGCTCGCTGAATATCGTCAGCCAGGGCCGCACGACGCTGGTGATCGCGCACCGCTTGTCGACCGTGCGGCAGGCGCATTGCATCCATCTGCTGGAGCATGGCCGCATTGTCGAGAGCGGCACGCATGACGAGTTAGTTGTGCGGGGTGGGGCGTATGCGGCCTTGTGGCGGCTGCAGACGGGGGAGGTGATTTGATGGCGCTGAGCATGCTGCAGGGCGGCCTATCCGAGGGCATACCCCCGACGCTTGCCCGCGCCAGTCTGGCTCACGGAACTCTCACCCGCTCTGACTCTTCGAAGAACGCACGCGCCGCCACGCTAAGGCGGTGTAAGAGCAGGGATCTTGAAATGCTTTGACAACCATTGCTTTGGACCGTTCTTGCGTACTGAAGTGCACTTCCATCCGGAAGGCGGCATGTGTGAAAGGAGACTGCGGTGAACTTCATTTCATCAACTCGAGAAGCACGCCGATTCGGCGTGTTTGAATTGTTTTCTCGCTCTGCGGTCTTATACGCACGGCTGGCGGTACCTGGGTGAACCGGTGAATTGCCCAAGGATTTCGCGAAGTGCTGAGGCCGGAGGGTCAGGTCTCCCAGATCCCATTTTCCGCAAGGTTCCAGGACGAATTCCCGGCTTCTCATCTGATCGTTGCTCGCTAAGCCAACTCTGCACCCATCCCCTTTATCCCCTTCATCCTGGCTCAAATTTCTTGCCCAACGGACACACGAGGCCAAGATCGCTGTGCGGTGATTTAGATTGGCGCAGAGAAAATTTTTTTGCCTGGATGAAGGGGATAAAACAGCTCTGTACAAGAAAGGGCTATGAAAGCGCTCAGCCGCTTACAGCCCACACCATCAGCCTCACCCTCCGCCCCTGAACATGCGATTCAAGCCCCGAGCCAGTCCGGTCGCTCAGGCACCCTGCGTCCGCGAGACAATCTCGCCCAAGCCCTCAAAGCACTTCCCTGCGAAAGCCACCTTTGTCATTGCCTTGGCCGTCAATGGCCGGCGCTGGCGCCACATTGGCATCGCCATCTTTTCAACCGCTTTTCACCGTCAAATCTGTCCGACCATCTGCCCATGACCCCCACCCCCGACACCCACCCTCTGGCCGAGCTGCAGATTCAGGTGCACCCCGATCTAGCGCCCCAACTGGACCTGCAGCTGCTGCGTGAACAAGTCGAGGCCATCGTCAAGGGCGAGCCGGCCGTCATCCGGTCCAAGACCGACGAGGGTGAGGACGCGGGCCGGTACCTGAACTTCGCCTTCAAGACATCCGACCGGGCGCGGTTGTGGCGCACCCTTGAGACCCAGTTGTACGAGCACCCACAACTCGGACAGCTGCTGCGCCAGTCATCGATGGCGCTGTGCACGGGCGACGACGATTGGGACGACTATTTGGTCCTGTGGCACTTCAATCCGGAGATCGAACCCGATGGCGTCGACGAGCCTTGAGCCTTGCCCGCCTCAGACCAAGCCGCGCGTCTGCGCCATCAACCTCGTCAGCCCTAACATCGCATCGGTACAGGGTGTCGCCAAGCCAATGTGCTGACCAATCTCGCGCACCGAGCCGACCAAGGCATTCAGCTCCAGCGGCCGGCCGGCTTCCACATCCTGCAGCATCGAGGTCTTGAAGGCGCCGAGCTTGCGGGTGACGGCATGGCGCTGCTGCGGCGTCTGGTCCACCGCGCAGCCAATGCGCTCACCGATGGCGCCGGCCTCCAGCATGACCGCCGTGACGAAGCCGCGCACCAGCTCGTCGTCCAGGATACGGTCACAGGTGGCGCCGGTCAGCGCCGAAATCGGGTTCATGGTCATATTGCCCCAGAGCTTGTACCAAATGTCTTTTTGGATGCGCTCGGACACCGTTGCATTGAAGCCGGCCCGGCCCAGCAATTCGGCCAGCTCGGTCAGGTGAGCGGGCCGCCCACCGGCCGGGTCGCCCAGGATCAGGCCCATACCCATCACGTGTTTGACCAAGCCCGGCTCAGGGGCAGAGCAGCTCGCATGCACGACGCTGCCGATCACGCGCTCGGCGGGTATCGCCTGCGCAATCACGCCGCCTGGATCGACCGACTGCAGTTGCAAGTCCAGGCAAGGGCCGGCCAGGCCATTGAAGAACCACCAAGGCACGCCGTTCATCGCCACCAAGACCCGCGTCTGCGGGCCCAGCAAGGCCTTGACGGCCGGCGCCACGGCAGCCAGCCCCGGACCCTTCACGGCAATAACGATCAAATCGGGCTGACCTAAGTCCTCGGCGTTGTCGCTGGCGAAAATCGGCACCGTGACGCGCTCACCGCTGGCGGAATCCATGCGCAAACCATGCTCGCGCAAGGCCGCCAGCGTGGCGCCGCGCGCCAGCGCGCTGAGCGAGACTTCATTGCCCAGCTTGTGTCCGATATGGGCGGCAAACCAGCCGCCAATGGCACCGGCACCGACGCTGCAAATTTTCATGATCCAGTCCGCCTGTGCGTTGAAATTCAAGGCAGTCTCGCATGAAGACCGCACTTGCAACCCACGCGTGCCGGCAAGGATCGCTTCAAAAGCTGGCCTTGGTTTTGACCAGCAACTGCACCTTTTTGATATCGGCCGTGGCATTGAGTGGGAAGGCCAGGTCGACATGCAGCACATTGCTGAAGGCGGCGCGCGCACCGACGATGCGGGCGCCGAAGCCAACATCAGAGAGCCAGCCCGGATTGACGCTGTTGGTGTTGACGCCACCCCAGGCCCTGCCGGTATCAAAAAATGCCGCGCCGCCGACGCGAAACAGCCGCCAGATATAGAGGTCGGTGTAAAAGCGCTCCTCAACGGTGAAGAGGGCGCTGCGGCTGCCGCTCTGGTAGCGCAGCGGGTAGCCGCGCAGGCCGTTGTCGCCGCCCAGCAGCAAAGCGTCGACCGGCTCCGGATTGGTCTGCAGCGCGCCCGACGCCGCTGCATAAAGCAGCCAACGGGGCGACTGCGGCAGGTAATACTGCGCTTGGCCGCTGAGCTGCTGACGTCGAATCTTGCCGTCAGCATATTGCCCGTCGAGCGAGCCCGAAGCGATCAGTGTTTGTTTGGGCGCGGGCTCGAAGCCGCGGCTCAGCGTCGCCGCATAAATCAGCGCCGAGTGGCTGGAACCCAGGCCGCTGGCGGCGTAGCCAAGCTGGACCGTGGCAGCCAGCCCCGCGGCGAAAAACTCGGGCTGGCCGATCAGGTTGCGATTGAGCTGGCGGTCAAAGCGGTCTTCGATCAAGCTGTAGCGCAGGAACGGCGTGACCAGTTTTTCATTGCTGGGCAGCGGTGTTGGCGCGACCCAGCCGGCCTCCTTGGCGTAAGCGTCATCGCGGTAGTCGATACCGAGCGAGTAACGCTGTACCCGACCGTTCTCCAGGCCTTTGGACCAGCCCGCAAAAACCTCGGCCAGGTCTTGTTTGTGGCGGTACTGGCTGGCGATGTCGCCGGCATTGTAGAAAGCGTCGATGCGGTCATCCTTGACCGCCGACACGCCCGCCGCCCAGCGCGAGTCCAAGGCATAGAAGGGCTTGACGATAGAAGCCGCCTGGCGCCGACCGTCGCTGTTGGTGGCCAGACTCAGCGACACGGCGGTCCAACTGCCGAAAGTGCGGTCGCTGGACAATTGCAGCTCATTGCTGCTGCGATCCACATTGCGGGAATGCCCCAGCGACAGCGCCGTGCCGCTGCCCAGCAGGTTGTATTCCTTCAGCTGGAAGCCGACGGCGTTGGCGCCACCCGAGCGGCTTATGCGCAGGCCGGGATCGAACGACCAGGTGTCTTGCGTTACGACCTCGATGTCGACCACGCCGTCGTGATAGGCCATGGGGCGCAGCTGCACATCGTGGAGATAGCGCTTGCTGCGCAGCAGCCGCTCGGTCTCTTCGATCAAGCGCAGCGACACCCGCTCACCCGTTTTGAACAGCAGCGAGCGCCGAATCACCTCGGGCCGGGTCTTGATATGCAGCGCATTGGCCCAGCGAAACAAGAGCTTGTCCTCATCCGGGTCACGGGTGTCAAAAATGTCCTCGGCCAGCACGCGGATTTCGCCGATGGTGGCGCCGGCGGCTTCCAGTTCGGCAAAGCTGGGCAGCGGGTCGCGCCCGGCAGCTTGCGCGTTGGCCATCGCCGGCAGGCCGGCCACTCGCAACAGCCCCAACACCAGGCATGTCAAGAAGAAACCCCGCCGGCGTCGCCGCCCGTTGCTTGTGCGATCAGGGCAGGTGCACAAATCCATGATGACGTTTCCTCCGGCTTGCAAATGATGCTAGCCCTATTACGCGCTATTCCGCCATGCGTACTTTGACCAGGAACAAGCGCAGGCACTACGAGATACTCGGCGTCATGACGAATGAAATGCCCGCCCCCTGTCAGCCACAAGCCCTGCCGCTTGCCGGCCTGCGCGTGATCGAATTCACCCACATGGTGATGGGCCCGACCTGCGGCATGGTGCTGGCCGACCTGGGCGCCGAGGTCATCAAGGTTGAACCGCTGGAGGGCGACAGCACGCGCCGCTTGCTCGGCGCAGGGGCCGGTTTCTACCCGCTCTTCAATCGCAACAAACTCAGCCTCAGCCTCGACGTCAAAAACCCTCGCGGACTGGAGATTGTGCTCAAGCTGGTTGCCGGCGCCGATGTCTTCAGCGAGAACTTCAAGAGCGGCACGATGGAGCGGCTGGGCCTGGGATATGACGCGTTGAGCCGGCTCAACGAGCGGCTGATCTATGTCTCGCACAAAGGCTTTTTGCCCGGCCCTTATGAGCACCGCACCGCTTTGGACGAGGTGGTGCAGATGATGGGCGGCCTGGCCTATATGACCGGCCGGCCGGGTGACCCGCTGCGCGCCGGCAGCAGCGTCAACGACATCATGGGCGGCATGTTCGGCGCCATCGGTGTGCTGGCGGCGCTGCAGCAGCGCCACAGCACGGGGCGCGGCCAGCAGGTGCAGGCCAGTTTGTTCGAGAACAATATCTTCCTGGTGGCGCAGCACATGATGCAGTTCGCCGTTACCGGCAAGCCGGCGGCACCGATGCCCGAGCGCATCTCGCCTTGGGGAATTTATGACGTGTTCAGCGTGGCCGGCAGCGAGCAGATTTTTTTGGCCGTAGTCAGCGACACCCAATGGGCGATCTTCTGCCAAGCCTTCGGCATGCATGATTTGCAAGCCGACGCAGGTCTGGCCAGCAACAACCAGCGCGTGCAAGCGCGCGAGTGGATGCTGCCCGAGCTGCGCCGGCGCCTGCAGGCCCGCTCGGCGGCCGAGATTGCCGCCGTCTTCGAGGCCGCGGGCCTGCCCTTCGCGCCCATCACCAAGCCCGAGCAATTGATGGACGACCCGCATCTGCTGGCCACCGGCGGTTTGGCGACGATGACGCTGCCGGACGGGCGCGCAACCCGCGTGCCGCTGCTGCCCCTGAGTTTGAACGGTGAGCGCCTGGGTCTGCGCCTGAGCCCGCCGCGGCTGGGCGAGCATAACCATCAATTGCTGCGGCAATTGGGCTATGACGAGGCCGCGATCGCTGCGCTGCTGGCCGACGGCGTGGTGGGCACGGGCGAATGACAAGCACGCAGCAAGGGCGCAGCGGCGGCTGGATCTACGCCGCCTGCGTGTTGGCCATCGGCCTGCTGCTGAGCCTGGCCGAGTTGCAGCATTACCTGGCGCGCGGTGGCCAACATGCTTGGGAGCCTTTTCTGTGGGAGCTCAGCTCCGTCTTGATGACGGGTTTGCTGGGCCCGCTGATTTACCGCTGGCATGTGGCCGGCTTGAACCGGCCGGGTTGGTTGCGCTTATGGGCCCGCCACCTGCTCGGCGCCGCTGCGTACATGCTTGCGCATGTCGGCGGCATGTTCGGCCTGCGCTATGCCGTTTATGCCTTGGCAGGCCTGGACTACCGACCCGGCAGCGCGGCCGAAATTCTGGCCTACGAGGCCGGCAAAGACCTGGTCAGCTACGCCCTCATCGTGGCGATCTGCCACGGCCTGCACATGATGGCGGCGATGCGCCGGCGTGAACAAGAGCTGCTGCAGCTGCGGGCCGAATTGGCCGAAGCGCAGCTGACCCGCTTGACCGAGCAGATTCAGCCGCATTTCTTGTTCAACACGCTGAACCTGATTTCATCGGTGATGTTTGAAGACGTGGCGCGGGCCGACCGCATTCTTTGCGATCTGGCGGTTCTGCTGCGCCAGGCCTTGACGGCGCAGCAGAGCCCCCGCCACACCTTGGCGCAGGAGCTGAGCCTGGTGGAGCCCTACCTGAACATCATGCAGGCGCGCTTTGGCGAGCGCTTGAGCGTGCAGATTGAGGCCAGCGAGGACGCGCGCCGCTGCTTGCTGCCGGCGCTGCTCTTGATCGCGCCGGTCGAGAACGCAATCACCCACGATGTGGCGCAGAGCAGCGGGCCGGTGCGGGTCAGCGTCAGTGCCGTGGTTCAAGCGGGCGCCTTGTTGCTCAGCGTTAAAAATAGCGGCGTGGCGCCTCAGCGCGATCAGCGCGACGGCGCGGTCGGCATGGCCAACACGCGAGCGCGCTTGCTGAGCCTGTATGGCGAGCGGGCGCAACTGATGCTAACGGCCGACCCGAGCGGCGGCAGTTGCCTGAGCCTGCGTTTGCCGGCCGAACTGGCATGAAGATTCTGATCGTCGACGACGAACCGCCGGCGCGCGCCAAGCTGCGGCGATTGCTGACGGCGCTGCCCGATATGGAGGTGGTGGGCGAGGCGGGCGAGGCCGTCGAGGCACTCACGCTGATTCAACAAACCCAGCCGGACGCAGCACTACTGGACATCCAAATGCCCGGCCTGAGCGGGCTGGAGTTGGCGCTGGCGCTGCCGCCGCAGCTGCTGTGCGTGTTCTGCACCGCCTTTGATCACTACGCGGTGAAGGCGTTTGAGTTGAATGCGGTCGACTATCTGCTGAAGCCCTTTACCGCCGAGCGATTGGGCGAAACGGTGCAGCGCTTGCGCCAGCGCCTTGCTCAAAACATGCCGACGGAGAAGCCGCGCATGGCCCTGCTCAGCGCCTTGCAGCAGTTGCAGCCGGTGGCCGGCCATTGGTTGGTGCCGGCGCGCCTCGGTTTGGGCCAGGGCCTGATCAAGCTGCCGCTGGCCGAAGTGGAATGGGTGGCTGCCGCCGACAACTACATCGAGCTGCACACCGCCGCTGGCAGTCATCTGGACCGCCACACCTTGGCCGACTTTTTGGCTAACCCGGCCTTGCAGGGCAAGTTCTTGCGCGTGCACCGCTCGCATGCGGTCAACCCGACGCATATCCAAGCGCTGGCATCGCTGCCGCGCGGTGAGGCCGAGTTGACGCTCAGCTCGGGTGCGAAGTTACGGGTCTCGCGCGGCTACCGGGCGCTGCTGTCCGAGCCGCGGCCTTGAGCCTGCAGGCGCTCGATCATGCGTTGGTGCAGCGCGGCGCAGCATCGCCCGGCGAGCCAACCGCGAACCAAACGCGAAACAAACGCGAGCCAAACGCAAGCCAACCGCGAACCAAACGAAAGTAAGCCTTGAATCTACGCCGCTCGCCCAGGTATGCGGCTGAACGCAGAGCCGGTAATCGGCGGTTTTTGCATGACTCGGCCCGGCCGCAGCGCTTGGTTTTCGGGCGCCCGGGCCAGAAGGCCGATAATCGCGGCCCCGTCACCGGGATTTACCTATTTGCACCCACTGGATATCTGATGAACAAAAGCGAACTGATCGAAAGCATTGCCACCAAGACTGGCGCCACCCGCGCCGCCGCAACGGCCAGTTTGGACGCCGCGCTGAGCGCTATCACCGAGGCGCTGGCCGCCGGTGACTCGGTTGCCATCCTCGGCTTCGGCAACTTCAAGGTCAGCGAGCGCGCTGCCCGCACCGGCAAAAACCCCGCCACCGGCGAGGCGCTGGAAATTGCGGCCGCGACCGTTGCCAAGTTCACACCCGGCAAAGCCCTCAAGGACGCCGTGAACACCAAGAAGTAAACCGCCACAGCTGCGGTCAATAGGCGCCGTCCGCGTGACGAGCGCCTATTTTTTTGCCTGCAGCAAGGCCTTCGCGGCGTCGATGCGCAGCACCATGGCGACCGACTCATCGTTGATGACCTTGAGCAAGAAACTCTCGGGGTCAAGGCTGGCCGCAAAACTTGGCGCTGAGCTTGGCGCTGCCGAAGCGGCTGCCCCCAGCCGCAGCAGCGCCGCCCGCAGGTCGGCGGGTCTGATGCTCTCCAAGCGGCACAGCAGGTCGGCTTGACCCTCGGGGCTGGGCGGCACGTCCAACCAGGGTTCGGCGGCGAACACGGGCGCGAGATCGGGGGCCACAAAGGCCGACCAATGCTCGCTGCCGACCTGGGTTTGGCGCGGCGGCAACATGGCCATGAAGAGCGCCTGCGGCGCCATCAACCGCAGCCGCTGCGGCGCGACGTCAGCCAGATAGCGGCGCCGCAGCGCCTCGACAAAGGCGCTGGCCTGCGCCAGCGGCAGCGGCTCGGCGAAGGAGAACCAGAGCTGATAGCCGTCCACCCCGGTGACGGCAATGGCCGGGGCGGGCAGGTCCAGGTCGGCCTGCACGCCGCGCCACAGCGCCGACAAGGCCGTCCAGTCGGCCGGCCCGGCCAGTTCCAGCAGCGCCGCTCGCAGGCAGCCGCCGGCATCAACCAGGCTGGTTGCGGCGGGCGCCACGGTGCCGGTCGCCAGGGCGTGGGACGCGTAAAGGCGGTGCAGTTCGGCGTGCAGTCTGTTCATCGGGTTCAAAGTAGCGGCAAGGGTGCGCGGACTCTACCCGAGGTACCCATCAGCACCCGCGCCGCCCGCGCAGGTGGGCCAAGCATTACCATCGCAACACTTGTTCCACCGCCGGCAGACCTGAGCATGAGTAACTTCGCTTTCCTGAGTAACAACACCTTCATGAAGGTGGCCGCCCATCAGGCGCTGCCGTTTGCGATTGCCGGCGTGGCCTGGGACGGCTGCGTCACCAACCGGCCCGGCGCCCGTTTCGGCCCGCGCGCGATTCGCCAAGCCAGCCATATGCTGTGCGACGGCACCCACCCGCTGTTCGACACCACGCCCGAGGGTCAGCTGACCGACCTGGGTGACTTGGCTCTGCCCAATACCAGTCTGACGGCGATGCGGGCGGCCATGCTGCCACTGATCGCGCCGATGCTGAGTCAGCACCATATGGCCTGGCTGGGCGGTGACCACTCGATCACGCTGCCGCTGCTGCGCGCCTACAAAGCGCATTTCGGCCGGCCGCTGGCGGTCGTCCATTTCGATGCCCATTGCGATACCTGGACCGACCATTTCGGCGAGCCCAGTGGCCACGGCACCTGGGTCTATGAGGCGATGCAAGAGGGCCTGGTGTTGCCGGAGTGTTTTGTGCAGTTCGGCATCCGTTCGGCCGGCCAGCGTGCGGCACGCGACTATGTGGCCGATCAAGGCGGCCTGATCTTCACGGCGCGGGCTTTGCGCGGGCTGGAGAGTGCGGCGCAACTGGCCCCCGCCTTGCAGCAGGTGCGCGAGCGGATGGCCGCGCATGGCCACCCGCCGCTCTACCTGAGCCTGGATATCGACTGCCTGGACCCGGCGTTTGCGCCCGGCACCGGCACGCCCGAGCCCGGCGGCATGAGCAGCAATCAGGTCTTCAGCATCCTGGAGGAGTTGGTGCCCCAACTCAACTTCGTCGGCATGGACTGCGTGGAGGTGGCGCCTCCTTATGACCACGCGGAGCTGAGCAGTTACGCTGCCGCGCAGTTTGTCTGGACCTATCTGTGCGGGCGGCTCAGCGCTGGCGCTACAACTTTGCCAACCTAGGCGCGCAAAGCGCTGAAAAAGCTGGCTTTGCCGTCTACTCTTGCCGCTGCGGCATGCAGCGCGTCATGCAAAATGCGTCGGCTCTGGCTTAGCTGGGCCGGCTTCACTCCAAAGGATGCCTTGCATGAAGGTCACACAGATTACCTTGCGTGAGCATGACGATATTGAACAGCGCTTGGCCGCTTGGGATGCGGGCTTGCCGGCACCCGGTTTGCTATTGGTGTTCAGTGCCATCCCGTTGTTGCAGCGCGTTGCAGCGCCCTTGGCGGCGCGCTTCTCCGCCACGCCGCGCATCGGCTGCTCCACGGCCGGCGAAATTTCTAACGATGGTGTGGGGGACGGCAGTTGCGTGTTGACGGCGCTGCGTTTTGAGAGCGCCGACGGCCGCGCGCTGCAAGCCTCGACCCGGCTCGCCGATATGGCCGACTCCGAAGCCGCCGGGCGCCGCCTGGCCGAGCAGCTGCCGTTGGCCGGACTGCGTGCGGTGCTGGTGCTGGGCCAAGGAGTGGCCATCAACGGCAGCGCCATGATCGCCGGCATGGCGCAGGTCCTGGGGCGCAGCGTCAGCATCACCGGCGGGCTGGCCGGCGATGCGGCCGCGTTCCAGGAAACCTGGGTGCTCAATCAAAGCGGCGTCCACAAGGATGAGCTGGTTTGTGTCGGCCTCTATGGCGAGGCCTTGGTGTTTGCCCACGGCACCATGGGCGGCTGGTCGCCGTTCGGGCCGGCGCGGCGCGTCACCCGCTGTGCCGGCAATGTGCTGTTTGAGCTCGACGGTGAGCCGGCGTTGGCGGTCTACAAACGCTACCTCGGTGACTATGCCCGTGACCTGCCGGCTTCGGGCCTGCTGTTTCCGTTTGCGATGCTGGGTCGCGACCACGACGAGATCGGTTTGATCCGCACCATCCTGGGTGTGGACGAAAACGACGGCAGTTTGACGCTGGCCGGCGACATTGACCCCGACGGCTACCTGAAGCTGATGCATGCCAGCACCGACGCGTTGGTCGGCGGCGCCGAAGCGGCCGCGCAAGCCGCTGCGGCAGCGGCCGAGATGGCGGGGCTTGGCGGCAAGGATCAGGCCCAGGGCCTGGGCCTGGGCTCTAAACAGGCCCAGGGCCTTGGCCTGTTGGTCAGCTGCGTCGGCCGCAAGCTGGTGATGGGCGGGCGCGCCGAGGAGGAAGTCGAGGCGGTGGCCGAGGTGTTCGGGCAATCGGCCGTCATCGCCGGCTTCTATTCCAATGGCGAGATCAGCCCCTTCGGCGGCATGCTCGAATGCAAGCTGCACAACCAAACCATGACCATCACCTATCTCGGTGAGCGCCTTTAAGTCGCTTGCCCAAGCCCACCTTGCCAGCGCCGATGCATAAGCTGCTCTCCCGCCAGATCAAACGCATGCTGGGCAGCCACGAGCAGCAGTTGCCGGCGCTGCTGGCCGAGTTGAACGAGCTGGCGCAGCGGCCGGATTTGTCGCCCGCGGCGGCTAAATTGCTGGGCGGCCTGGGCGGCTTGCTGGAGCGGGTCGACGGCGCCTACGAGCAAAGCGACCGCGACCTCGACCTGAAGACCCGCAGCCTGGCGCTCAGCTCGGTCGAGCTCAGCGGCGCCTTTGAGCGCATCCGCCAGGAGCTGGCCAGCCGCTCCCGCGCGATCGAATCGCTGCGCGCCACGGCGCAGGAGCTGTTGCAATCCAGCGACGCCGCCTTGCCGGTGTTGCATGACGACAATGACCTGGAAGCGCTGTCGCGGCTGATGCCGGAGCTGGTGCGCCAGCGCGAGGTCAGCCAGCAAAACCTGCGCACCGCGCTGGGCGAGCTGGCCGACCAAAAATTCGCCCTCGACCAGCATGGCATCGTCAGCATCACCAATCTGGCCGGCGAGATCACCTATGTCAACGACAAGTTTTGCCAAATCAGCGGTTACCGTCGCGACGAGTTGTTAGGCAAGAACCACCGCAGCATCAATTCGGGCCTGCATCCGGAGGCATTCTTTGCCGAGCTCTGGGCCACCATCGCCGCTGGGCAGGTCTGGCACGGCGATATCTGCGACCGTGCCAAGGCCGGCCATCTGTATTGGGTGCAGGCCACCATCGTGCCGTTGAAGGGCAAGTCCGGCCAGCCCGAGCAGTACATCACCATCCGCACCGAGATCACCGAACGCAAGACCATGGAGGCCGCCGTCAAGGCCGGCGAAGCGCGGCTGCGCCACATCACCAACACGGTGCCCGGCGTGCTCTATCGCTGCCAAGTGAATTTGACCAGCAACCAAATTCGGTTCAGCTATGTCAGCGACCGCCTGAAGGAAATTCGCGGCCTGGAACCCGCGGACTTGCTGGCCGATGGCCACCTGGCGATGGCGCAGATTGCGCCGGAATTCCGCCAGCGCTGCATCCGCGGCATGCTCCACGCGGCCCGGGTGCGCGGACCTTGGCACGATGATTACAAAATTATTTTGCCCGACGGCAGCCAGCGGTGGCTGCGTTCCGAAATTCGCCCCGAGGCCGACTTGGCCGCCGACGGCGCCGTCATCTACAGCGGCATCTGGCAAGACGTCACTCAGCTGAAGGAGGCCGGCGCTCGGCTTCGCGACATCACCGAGAGCATCCCAGTGGCGGTGTTCCAGGCTTACACCGCGCCCACGGGTAGGCGTTCGGTGCCGTTTTGCAGCCCGGCGCTGAAGCGCATCTGCGGCATTGCCCCCCAGGATTTGGTCAACGATGCCCAAGCCCTGGTGGATCAAGTTGACCCGCGCGACGCGGCCGAAGTGTCCGCTGCCTTCGCCGCTGCGGCCGCTGGCCTGACAGCGCTGGCGATGGACTTTCGCCTGCGCCACAAGCACAGCGGCGCGCTGGTGTGGGTGCATGGGGAGGTGCAGCCGAAGCGCGCGGCCGACGGCGGCATCATCTGGAATGGCTATTTGACCGACATCAGCGACGCCAAACTGGTCTCCGAGGAGCTGCGCCGTGCCAAAGAAGGTGCCGAGGCGGCCAACCGCGCCAAGAGTGACTTTCTGGCCAATATGAGCCACGAGATCCGCACCCCGATGAACGGCATCATCGGCATGACCGAGCTGGCGCTGGATGATGCCGTCGATGCCAAACAGCGTGGGCATTTGCTGGTGGTTCGGGACTCGTCCGAGGCCTTGTTGCGCGTCATCAATGACATCCTCGACTTCTCCAAGATCGAGGCCGGCAAGCTGCAGATCGAGTCGATTGCCATCGACCACGAAACCACCAACCGCGACACCCACAAGCCGCGGGCCTTGCGCGCCAATGACAAGGGGCTGGCGCTGCGATGCGTGTTGGCACCCGACTTACCCCAGCAAGCCTTGTTGGGCGACCCCGGCCGGCTGCGGCAGATTCTGATCAACCTGGTCGGCAATGCGATCAAGTTCACCGAGCATGGCGAGGTGGCGCTGGAGCTCAGCCTGGCCGCCGGCACCGAAGGCTCGCCCAGCGTGCTGTTCACCATCCGCGACACCGGCGTGGGCATCCCTGCAGCGAATCTGAACTCGATCTTCGATGCCTTCGTTCAGGAAGACAGCTCGATCACCCGCCGCTTCGGCGGCACCGGCCTGGGCCTGACGATTTCGTCACGCCTGGTCGAGGCGATGGGCGGCACGCTGTGGGTGGACAGCGAGTTCGGCCGCGGCAGCAGCTTTCACTTTGCCTTGCCCTATGCCTTGGCACCACAGCAACAGACGCCGGGCAAGCCTTCGACCCTGCCGGACCTGGTTGCGGCCGCCACCGACCCGCGCTCAAGCGGCGGGCTTGAGGTGCTCTTGGTGGAAGACCATCCGGTCAATCAACAACTGGCGGTGGCCTTGCTGCAACGGGGCGGCCACCGGGTCACCTTGGCCGAGAACGGCCAGCAGGCGCTGGATTGGCTGGCGCAGCGGCGCTTCGATCTGGTCTTGATGGACATGATGATGCCGGTGCTGGACGGGCTGGAGGCGACCCAGCGCTTTCGTGCCACCGAGCCGGCGGACCGGCCGCGCACACCCATCCTGGCCATGACCGCACGCGCCACCGCGGCCGACCGCGAGCTCTGCCTTGCCGCCGGCATGGACGACTATCTCTCCAAGCCTTTTGACGTGAAGGCGTTTCAATTGATGGTGCAACGCTATGTGCCGAATCTGGACGAACGGCTCAGCCACCAAGGAAGCGATGGCATGCCAAAGCCGGCCGCGGCGACAGCAGATTTCGATTACGCCGCCGCGCTCGCGGCGGCTGACCAAGAGGTGATCAACATCGTCAGCAGCATTTTTGTGCGGCGCTGGCCGGCGGAACTGGCCAAGCTCCAGGACGGTTTGCTCGGGGCCGACCTGCAAGCCCTGTTGCATGGCGGGCACGCCCTGAAAGGCATCTTGGGCATGTTCTCCGCCCGCCCGGCAGCGGACGTCGCCAGGCAGATCGAAGCGGCTGCCGAGCGCGGCAGCCTGGAGGCGATGAGCGACCTGATCGACCGCCTCGGCGCCGAGGTGGCGCAGCTATTGCAAGCCTTGGCAACGCAGCCGGTGAAACAGGATCGATAGGACCGATATGAGTGACAGTCAAGCCAAACGGCAGGTGCTGATCGTTGACGACAACGACATCAACCTGGCCTTGTTCGAGGCGCTGGTGCTCAAGCTCGGCGGTGTTGAGGCCACCTGCTTTGCCTCGGCGACGGCGGGTTTGGCGTGGGCGCAGCAGCACGCACCGGACCTGATCATCGTCGACTACATGATGCCCGAACTCGACGGGGTGCAGTTCATCGAACGCCTGCGCGCCACGCCGGGCAAGGACGGCGTGCCGATTCTGATGATCACCGCCAATGATCAAAAGCCGGTGCGTTACCGGGCACTCAATGCCGGCGCATCGGACTTCTTGACCAAGCCGATCGACAAGCTTGAATTCCTGGCGCGTAGCAGCAATTTGTTGGCCATGAGCGAGATGCGCCGCAAGCTTGACGACCGCGCCGCCTGGCTGGCCGACGAGGTGCGGCTGGCCACCGCCAAGATCCTTGAGCGCGAGCGCGAGACGGTGATCCGCCTGGCCAAGGCGGCCGAGTACCGCGACCCCGAGACCGGCGCGCATATTTTGCGCATGGCGCATTACTCACGGCTGATCGCCAAAGGCTTGGGTCTGGGCGAGGCCGAGCAGGACTTGCTGCTGCAGGCGGCACCGCTGCATGACATTGGCAAGGTCGGCATCAGTGACGCCATCCTGCTCAAGCCGGGGCGGCTGACGGTGGCCGAGTTCGATCTGATGAAGCAGCATGCGGCCTATGGCTACGAGATCCTCAAAGAAAGCAGCTCCAGCATCCTGCAGGCCGGCGCATCGATTGCGCTGGGCCACCATGAGAAGTTTGACGGCAGCGGCTACCCGGCCGGCTTGGCCGGCGCTGCCATCCCGATTTTTTGCCGCATCGTGGCGGTGGCCGATGTGTTCGACGCGCTGACCTCGGCGCGGCCCTACAAGCCGGCTTGGTCGCTGGAGGCCGCGGCCGGCCATATCCGCAGCCAGTCCGGCAGCCATTTCGACCCGGCCTGCGTGGCGGTGTTTTTCGAGCGCTGGTCCGAGGTGTTGGAGATTCGCCAACGCTTCACCGATGACGATTGGCACAGCTTGTTGAGCCCTTTGTGAAGCTGGCCAGCCAGCGCTGCTGCTGACAGTTATTTCAAGCGCTGCACAAAGGCCAAGACCTGCGCCGCCATCGTGGCGGTGGCCTTGGGCGCCTCGATATCGCCGGCCAAGACATGCTGGCCGGCGCTCTCGCTG
>NZ_JANNMI010000323.1:0-9219 GCF_031397715.1 Roseateles sp. | reverse complement strand
GGCAGCTACCACCGCAACAGCCTCGAAGGGCTGGCTGTCGGTGCGGTGGTCGTCAATGGCGTCGGCTTGCTGGACGGTGTCGAGCAGGCGCTGCGCCGCTGCGCGCCGGGGGCCGAAGGCGCCCTGCCCTTCGTCTTCAGCACGCTGGACGGGTTGGAGGCGACACTGCTGCGGCTGATCGAACAAGGCCCGCAAGCGCTGGCCGCGCTGGGCCGCGCCAATCGCCAATGGATGGAGCGGCACTGGGCATTCGAGCGGCAATGGCCGGCCTTTTGGGCGGCAGCCTGCGGTGATGCAGCGGCGCTGGACCCGCCCTCGGCGCCCCCAATGAAGGAGCCTCCCCCCATGTCACCGCAGTCCGCTTCCCCGCAGGCGCCGCTGTCTGCCGATCCGCTGGTCTCGGTCGTTATTCCGCACGGCGGCGCCGAGCGGCTGGCGCAGCTGATGTGCACGCTGGCCAGCCTGCGCCAGCAGCAGGGCGTGCGGCTGGAGATCGTCATCGTCGAGATGGGCACGGCATTGGGAGCGGCGCCGGTGGCGCTGGACTGCGCACGCCGCTGGTCCTGCCTGCACCTGTTCATCGCGCATGGCGGCGCTTTTGAGCGCGCCCGCGCGCTGAACGCCGCGCAGCCGGTGGCGGCCGGCGAGCTGCTGCTGTGGCACGACAACGATCTGATCGCCGAGCCCGGCTTCATCGCCGCCGCGGTGCAGGAGCTGCGCGAGCGCCGGCTCGACTACCTGACGCCCTATGCCGGTGTGCGCTACCTGTCGCCGCCGGATTCGCAGGCGGTGATGCAGGGCCTGCGAGCAGCGGCGGGCTGCAAGCCGGTGCGCGTGCTGGCCTCGGGTTCGGGCGCCTCAGGCGGCGCGGGCCTGGTGCGGCGCAGTTTCCTCGCCGAGCACGGCGGCCTCATCGAAGGATTCCGCGGTTGGGGCGGCGAGGACAACGCCTGGAACCACAAGATCGGCCTGCTGGGCCGCGCCGGCCATTCGCGCCGGCCCGGACAGCAGATGCACCACCTGCACCATGCATGCTCGGGCGGTCCGACACCGGGCGCTGCCAGCGCCGCCAATCCGCACTATGCGGCCAATGTCGAGCTGCTGCACCAGGTCGGCACGCTGCGCCAGGCTGAGGCCTTCAAGGTGCGCTTCCCCGCGCCAGTGCCGGCGACAGGACTGCTGAGCCGCTTCGACGGGGCCGACGGTGCCGACGAAGCGGCTGCACCGGGGCCAGGGCTTGCCGTCTGGACTTATTGGGAAGGTCCCTGCCCGGCCTGGATCCAAGCCTGCCTTGCCACGCTGCGCGCGGCTGCACCGGCGGCATTGCGGCTGCTGGACCGCGAGGCCTTCGAGCGGATGCGCGCCCAGGACCCCGCAGGCGACCGCGACATCAATCTCGACCGCCTGCGCATCGCCCACCGCGCCGACTACATACGCCTGTACTTGCTGCGCCGCTTCGGCGGACTCTGGGTGGATGCCGACTGCCTGGCCATGCAGCCGCTGCAATCGGTGCTGGACCTGTTGGTCGAGCACGAGACCGTCGGCCACTGCGAGCGCAGCGGCCTGGTCTCGAATGGTTTCCTGGCGGCGCGGCCCGCTAGCCCGATCATCGAGGCGACCTACGCACGAGTCTGCACGCTGCTGCGTTCGCACCGGCCGCTGGGTTGGACCTCGCTGGGCTCGGAGCCCCTGGGCGCTGTCGTCGACGCACTGCCTTCAGCCTGGCACGAACTGCCCTGCCGGCGCGTCCAGCCGGTTTGCTGGAGCGAGCCGGAGGCCTTCCTGACCGAGCGCAGCGCGGCCGGGCACGCGCAGGCCTTCGACCCCGCTGCTCTGTGCTACATGCTGTCCAACTCGCGCATCGGCCCGCTGCTGGCGGCGCGGCCGGGCGCCGACCTGCTGAAGCCCGCTACCTTTTTCGCCTATCTGCTGGCCCGTAGCGGGCGGCCAGCCGGCGGCGCCGCATCGGCCTCGCCGCACGAGCGCATCTTTAGCCATCATGCGCAGTTGTACCGGCAGCACCGCGACGAGTCGATCTCAGGTCCGGGCTCCAACCTGCAGCAGACGCAGCGGCTACGTGCAGGCTTGCCACTGCTGCTGGCGCGCCTGGGCGTACGCTCACTGCTGGATGCACCTTGCGGCGACTTCAACTGGATGCGCACGGTAAAGCTGGGTATCGAGCAGTACACCGGCGTGGATGTGCTGGGCGAGGTGATCGCCGGCCTCCAGGGGCGTGATGCCGGCCCGCGCCGAAGCTTCCGGCGACTGGACCTGATGGAGGCCGAACTGCCGCGGGCCGACGCAATCTTTTGCCGCGACCTGTTGCCGCATCTGTCCTATGCCGAGATTCGCGCCGTGCTGCGGAACTTTCAGCGCAGCGGCGCCAACTTCCTGCTGACCACCACTTTCACTGGCGCGAGGCCGAACCGCGACACCGCCGGCGGCGAGTGGCGCACCTTGAACCTGCAACTGGCGCCGTTCGCCTTTGCGCCGCCGCTGCTGCTACTCAACGAGCAATGCACCGAAGGCGGCGGCGCCTATGCCGACAAAAGCCTGGCCGTCTGGCGCCTCGATGGTCTGCCGCTGGATGGACCGGCGCCTAGCCACGGCGGGCTGCAGACATAAGCAGATGCAATAGCGGCTGCGGGACGCGCGGCGCGACACGCCCCGCCAGGTAACGCGGAGCCGCGACCCTCCATTGCGCGGGCGGCTGTTGAAGGCTGGCAGCAGTCGATCGATCGATTTTGGCGAGCCAACAACCTCTGCGGCCGAAACCGGCCATTGAGCTTTTCGTTGGACGAAAGTCTGCAGCACCCCCCGAAGCTGCCGATCGACAAATCTGCGACGTGAGACCATCCGTGCATCAGGCGTCGGCCAATCCAACGACAGCTTTCACAAGCTGCGCAATGGCATCAGGGCCCGCTGGCTTAAACGGCGAACGAGTCAGCGGCGGTCAACTCCGTGCCCAGCGGCGTCATTCGGCCGCGAAGCTGGCTGATTGAAAATCTGCCCATAGCCCGGCTGTGCGAGAAACTCAGCCAATGTATTCATCCCTTCTATCCCCTCCATCCAGGCTCAAATTTCTTGTTCCCGCGAACCCTTTGAGGAAATTTTTTAGCCAGGATGGAGGGGATGAAAGGGATGAAAGCAAAAACGGGCGAGTGGGCCAGGCCTTGCGCAATCCCTGCCAAGAGCCAATTCCGAGAGGCGGCTCCGGGCACCAAGTTGCCACGCATTCAGGACTTTCGAAATGCCTGGGCACTTTAATCCTCACAACAGCGCCAAATTCTCGCCAAGCAGTCACTCGTCAGTGACTGACTTGGCAAGATTTCTCGGCTTGTCAACATCCGTCCCGCGTGCGCAGGCGGTGTGATAGGCCAGCAACTGCAGCGGGATGACGTGCAGGATGGGGCTGAGCGCGCCGTAATGCTCGGGCATACGGATCACGTGCAGACCCGGCTCGCTTTCGATCTGCGTGTCACCATCGGCAAACACATAAAGCTGGCCGCCGCGCGCACGGACTTCCTGCATATTGCTCTTGAGCTTTTCCAGCAAGGCGTCGTTCGGCGCCACCGTCACCACCGGCATTTCAGCCGTCACCAGCGCCAGCGGGCCATGCTTGAGCTCACCGGCCGGGTAGGCCTCGGCATGGATGTAGCTGATCTCCTTCAGCTTCAAAGCACCTTCCAGCGCAATCGGGTAATGCAGGCCGCGGCCCAGGAACAAGGCGTTTTCCTTGCGGGCGAATTCTTCGCTCCAGGCAATCACCTGCGGCTCCAGCGCCAGCACCGCTTGCACCGCCACCGGCAAATGACGCAGCGCCTTGACATGCTCGGCTTCCTGCTCCTCGCTCAGATGACCGCGCGTTTGTGCTAACGCCAAGGTCAGCAGGAACAGGCCCACCAACTGGGTCGTGAAGGCCTTGGTCGAGGCGACGCCGATTTCAACCCCGGCGCGGGTGATGTAGGCCAGCTCGCATTCGCGCACCATGGCACTGGTGGAGACATTGCAGATCGTCAGCGTGTGCTTCATGCCCAGCGCGCGCGCATGCTTGAGCGCCGCCAAGGTGTCGGCCGTCTCACCGCTCTGGCTGATCGTTACGACCAAGGTACGCGGGTTCGGCACGCTGTCGCGGTAACGGTATTCGCTGGCGATCTCAACGCTGGTCGGGATCTTGGCGATGGACTCCAGCCAGTACTTGGCGGTCGAGCCGGAGTAAAAACTGGTGCCGCAGGCCAGGATCAGCACCGAATCGACTTCTTTGAAGATGCTGAACGCGCCGTCACCGAACAGCTCGGGGCTGATGCTGGTGATGGCTTCGAGCGTGTTGGCAATCGCGGTCGGCTGCTCGAAGATTTCCTTCTGCATATAGTGGCGGTACGGGCCCAGCTCGGCCGCGCCGCTGTGCGCGTGCACCGTGCGCACCTCGCGCTGCTGCGCCTCATAACGGCCGGTTTGAGCGTTCAGATTGCTGATCCAGTAACGGCCCAACTGCAGGTCAACCACATCGCCCTCTTCCAGGTAAACGATCTGGTCGGTGACGCCGGCCAGCGCCATCGCGTCCGAGGCGACAAAGTTCTCGCCCTGCGCCGCATCCATGCCCACCCCCAGCACCAGCGGCGAGCCTTCGCGGGCGGCGATCACGCGGTGCGGCTCATCGCGGCAGAACACCGCCACGGCGTAAGCGCCCTTCAGGCGCGGCAGCGCTTGCTGCACCGCTTCCAGCAGGTCGCCGTTGTAGAGATGGTCGACCAGGTGGGCGATCACCTCGGTGTCGGTCTGGCTGGTAAACAGATAGCCGCGGGCCTTCAGCTCGGCGCGCAACTCTTCGTGGTTCTCGATGATGCCGTTGTGCACCAGGGCGATCCGGCTGACGGCGTCGGCGGTCGCGTTCGGGCCGGCCGAGAAATGCGGGTGGGCGTTGTGGACCGCCGGCACGCCATGGGTGGCCCAGCGGGTATGCGCAATGCCGGTGCCGGAGGCGATGCCGTCCTCGGCGGCCAGGCCGGTCAGCTCGGCCACGCGCGAGGTGCTGCGGGCGCGCAGCAGGCCGCCGTTTTGGTGCACCGCCACGCCGCAAGAGTCATAGCCGCGGTATTCAAGCCGTTTCAGACCCTCGATCAAAACGGGGACGATATTGCGCTGACTGACGGCACCGACGATTCCACACATGATTGATTGCTCCGACAAAGGTTTTTGCTGGAACGCATCGTAGGCATTTGCCTGATTCCATTGTTTTCAAAATTTGATTAAAATTGAAATAATTAACCACAATTACGAATTCGTGGCTCAATATTTCACGAATCAACAAAATATGAATGAATCAACCGACGTCGTGATTTTGGACGCAGCCGATCTGCGCATCCTCGATTGCCTGCAAACCGACGCGGCCTTGTCCAATCAAGATCTGGCCCGCCACGCCCATGTGTCGCCGGCCACCTGCCTGCGCCGGGTCAAACGCCTGGTCGACAGCGGCGTCATCGAGCGCCGGGTGGCCTTGCTCTCGGCCGAGAAGCTAGGGGCAGGCCTGAGCGCCATCGTCGAAATCACGCTGGACCGGCAAGGCGCCGAGCATTTGCTGGCATTTGAGTCCAAGGTCTTGGCGGAAGTGGCGGTGCAACAGTGCTACCAGGTTTCGCCGGGGCCGGACTTTGTGCTGATCCTGCAAGTGCCCGACATGCCGGCCTATCAAGCGCTGGTGATGCGCTTGTTCACGCAAGACGCCAATGTGCGCAATGTGAAGGCCTTCTTCTCGGTGCGGCGCGGCAAGTTCGAGCCGCGCATCGCTTTGCCGAGCGCCTGAATCGAAAAAGGCGACCCAGCGGGTCGTCCTTGTGCAAAGCGGCCTATCGATCAGGCCTTGCGGCGGCGCGCCACGGCGCCCACTGCGAACAAGCCCAGCGCCATCAAGGCGTAGCTGGCTGGCTCCGGCACGGCGGTGACGCCGGTCACATCGTTGATGAAGGCCAGGTGCGAATACACGGCGGTCGAGCCCGACAGGTCGCCATAGCTGGAGCCGTTTTGGTTAGCGTTGGCGCAGCTGGTGTAGCCAAGATAGCCGCAGGCATCATTCCAACCCCAGCTGTGCACGCCGGACAGCAGCCATTCGCCATTGACCAACACGAAATCACCGCCGCCGGAATCGCCGCCAGCAATCAAGGCCTCATTGGCGCCCATGCCCTCGTCGCTGGTCCAGTTGCCGCCGTACTCTGCTGCGGTCCGCCCCAGCACGTTGTAGGCAGCATTCGAGCGGTCGAAATCGACCATATAGGTCACGCCATGCTTGTAGTAATCGGCGTTGCCGTACAGCGGGTCATCGGAAAAAACCTTGGTATTGAAATCCAGGCTGGTGACATCGAAGGTGTTGTAGCCGTAATGGCCGTAGTTGCCGTCGTTCCAGTTGGTCGCGGAGTTAGAGCTGCCGATCTGCGTGGTGCCGTAGCCGGCCATCAGATGCTGCTTGCCGACGTCCAAGGTGCTGCTGAGCTTGTAGCCCTTGATGCTGGTGACCGCCTGATCGAGCTTCAGGATGGCGATGTCGGCGCCGGTATCGAGATCACCGTTCCAGCCACTGTGCACAACGGCGCTGCCGACCGCCACGCTGCGAGTGACCTGCGCCGTGCCGTTGTTCCAGCCAAATTGCACCTTCATGGACGTGAAGTCATCGGCGCAATGGGCGGCCGTCAACACGTACTGGCCGCCGGCCAGCAAGGAGCCTGAGCAGGCATAGCTGCCGGCCGAGGTGGTGAAGCTCAGCCGTGCCACCCCGTCCAGCGCGCCGGCGACCCCGTCAAACACCTGACCGGGCGCAAAACGCCAGTTGGACGCTGCCGAGGTGTTGCCGGTGTTCGGGGTCTGAGCACCACCGGCTTGCGCGCCGCCGGCGAGTGCCAGCAGAGCGGCAGCGGCCGCGATCGATGTGAGTTTCGTGTACTTCGCCATGATTCCAAATCCTTCCGTTTGCAGCGGCAATGCTGTTGATGCCGCCACCCCTCCTGCCTTGCGACGCCCGCCGTTTTGCTGCAGGGCCGCGCTATTTTTCGATGCTCAGCGGGCCATCGATGACTGAATATGCCACAGCGTTCGCAGCCAACCTCCCCCTGAAATGCGCGTAGAGGCAAACCATTAGCCGGATACCCCAATTGCTCAAGACTTCAAGATCAACAGGCCCTTCAAGTACTCGCCCTCGGGGAAACAAATCGTCTGCGGGTGGTCCGGCGTGGCGCCCACGCGGTCGAGGATGAAGCCGTCGCAAGGGGCGTCCAGGCCCGCGCCGGCGACGATTTTGTGGAACAACTCGGGGCCCACACCGCCCGAGCAAGAGAAGGTAAACAGCAGGCCACCCGGCTTCAGCAGCATCAGGCCCAGGCGGTTGATGTCCTTGTACGCCCGCGCGGCGCGCTCGGCATGGGCGGCGGTGGGCGCGAACTTGGGCGGGTCCAGCACGATGGCATCGAACTGCCGACCCTCTTTGATGAAAGCGCGCAGCGTGGCGTTGACGTCGGCGTCCAGCGCCTGGTGGCGAGCCGGGTCAAACCCGTTCAAGACCACATGGGCGCTGGCACGCGCCAGTGCCGGCCCGGATGAGTCAATACTGATCACCTCTTCGGCGCCACCGGCCAAGGCAGCGACCGAAAAACCTCCGGTGTAGCTGTAGCAGTTCAGCACCGTCTTGCAGCCGTATTGGCGCACGCTGTCGGCAAACTTCTTGCGGTTGTCGCGCTGATCCAGGTAGTAACCGGTCTTGTGGCCCTCGGCCACGTCGAGCGTCAGCTGCCACTGATGTTCGCTGATCGCCACTTCTGTCGCACCGCCACCACGCAGCCAGCCGGTCTTCTGCGCCAGGCCTTCCAGATCGCGCACCTGCGCGTCCGACCGTTCATACAAACGGCTCAGGCCGGTGGCGGCCAGCAGCTGGTCGGCAATCACATCCTTCCAGCGCTCGACGCCATTGGCCAGGAACTGCGCCACCAGCGTGTCGCTGTAGCGATCCACCACCAGGCCGGGCAAGCCGTCGGCCTCGCCGTGGATCAGGCGCATGGCATTGGATTGAATCCCTAAGCGCGCCCGCACCGCCAGCGCACGCGCGATGCGTTGCTCGAAGAACGCGGCGTCAATGCGCTGCGCCTCATCAAAGCTCCAGGCGCGCACGCGGATTTGCGAGGTCGGGCTGAAGGCGCCCCAGCATAAAAAAGCCCCGTCGGCCGCCTCGACGCGCACGGTTTCACCGGCGTCGGCGCCGCCGCGGGCGATTGAGCTTTCAAAGATCCAGGGGTGGCGGCGCTGCAAGGAGCGCTCTTTGCCGGCGCGTATGACGATTGTTTTCATGCTGTCCTTGATGCTGTCAGCGGGCCAGGCTGCCAAAGGCATAGCCGACCGATAGATTGAAGATTTGGGCGGTTTGCGCGCCATTGCGCATGGTGCGCCACTGGCCCAGGCCGGCCCGCACACGCAGGTGCTCACGCTCCCATTGCGCATAGCCTTCGGCCTGCAACAAGGCGCCGCTGCCCACATCCACGCCGCCGCCGCCGGCCACACCGGCCAACACTTCAGCGCCAAAGCGCGCGCCGCCGAGCAACAGGGGCGACTGCAGGCCGGCGCCGAACAAGCCGAAGGCGTAAGCCCCGGCCTTGCCAGTGGCGGCACTGCCGGCCTGCGCAACCCCGTAAAGGCTTGGCGTCAGCTCGCGCGTCATGATGAAGGCGATCTGGCCGATCGCGTCCTCGCTGCCGTCTTTGAAGCGGACCTTGGGCAGGTATTGGTAGCTGGCGAAGATTTTCTGGGTCCGCACGGTGCCGGACTGTTGTTCGAAACTGCTGCTGATCGACGGCGTTTGATCCAGTGGCAAAGCCAGGCCCAGGCGCACAAAGCGGGTCGAAAACTGCCCGTCCGGTGCGTAGCTGAGGCCAGCGTCAAGCCGCACGGTGGCGCCCCAGGGGCTGATCCAGCGCAGCGTCGGGCCGGCGCGCAAGAGCCAGCCGTTGCCGGTGTCGACATTGCCGCCACCAGCCAGGCCTGCACCCAACTGGCCACCGACGCGCAGCTTCGGGCCCCACAGCGGCCAGTCCTGGCCGGCCGTCGCCAGCACCTCCATATAGCCGTCAACCCCGCCCTGCGCTGCGCCGGCAGCCTCGACCCCCCACCAACTGCCGTCGGCAATGTATTGCCGCAGGTCCGCGCCGGCGAAGCCGATGCGCCCGGTGTTGGGCTTGCCGCTGC
>NZ_JANNMI010000316.1:0-9068 GCF_031397715.1 Roseateles sp. | reverse complement strand
GCACCGGCCCGATTTTTGGCAGCCCCACCTCGGTCACCGGCTCGTTGCTCTCGATCAGTGCCGTCACCTGCGAGATGTGAATCAGGCAGTTGCCATTGGCAAACGGTACATGGGGATTGACCTCCAGCACGATGGCTCTTGCCTGTTTCAGCGCCGCCATCGTGTAGTCCGCGCCCAAGCTGAGCGAGAAATAGCCATGCTGATCCATAGTCGACGCCATGCTGAACACCACATCGGCCGGGATCAGCTTGCGCTCGATCAGCGCGGGCATCTCGGAAAAGTAACTGGGGATGAAGTCCACCCACCCGGCCTGCCCACCGGGGCGTGAAGCCGCGCCATAGAAGAACGACACATGACGCACATGCTCCACGGTCTCGGAGTCAAAGTAGTCGTACTTGCGCACCGCCAGAATCTGCCCCAGCTTGATATCGTGGAAGCGCCGGCGTGCGTCGGACAAGGCCGTTAACAGCGTCGGCGGCTCACCCACGCCGGTCGGGATGATGATGAAGTCGCCGTCGCGCAGCAGGCCCAGGGCGTCCTCACAAGTGGCCAATTTCTTGCGGTACAAATCTTGATGAGACATGGGGTGCCTATTGATGATGCTTGGCTAGCATCCTAGGCCGGCCGGCTTGCTGCTGGCTTGCAAAGCCAGCACTGTCGCGGCCGACTCACATCGGCAACTGCAACCACTCGCCCGGCCGCAGCGGGTGGCTGCTGAGCGAGCAAGGGCCGATCGCGCTGCGGATCAAGCGCAAGGTCGGGAAGCCCACCGCCGCCGTCATGCGCCGCACCTGGCGGTTCTTGCCTTCCTTGAGGGTGATAGCGAGCCAGCTGGTCGGGATGCTCAGGCGCTTGCGCACCGGCGGATCGCGTGGCCATAACCAGGCCGGCTCCTCAATCTGTTCGACCCGGCAGGGCTGGGTCACAAAGTCACGCAGGTCCAGCGGCTGACTCAGGCGCAGCAGGGCCTGCTCATCCGGCACGCCCTCGACCTGCACCGTGTAGGTCTTCGCTTCTTTGTGCTTGGGGTGGCTGATCTGGTGCTGCAGGCGGCCGTCATCGGTCAGCAGCATCAGGCCCTCGCTGTCGGCGTCGAGCCGGCCGGCCGGGTAAATATCGGGGATTTGCAGATAGTCGGCCAAGGTCTCGCGGCCTGCTTGCGGCGAGAACTGGCTCATGACTTGGAACGGTTTGTTGAACAGGATCAATTTCATGCACAGAATGCCCGCGGGCGGGCAAAGGTCGGACGGCTGCCCAGTATCGCGGCACTCAGACCAAGCAGTCTTCCAGTTCCTCAGCCACTTCAGCTTCGGCGCCTGCGGCGGCAAGATCGTGGCCGTCGAGCAAGCGATGGATATCCAAAAGCAGCAACATGCGCCCGCCAAGAGCACCAATGCCCATGATGTGGCCATGATTGGCCATGCCGTTCATGGCCGGCATGCTGCGCTGCTGCTCGGGACTGAGGTCGACCACCTCGTTGACGTTGTCCACCACGATGCCGACGCTGCGGTGATTGAGGTTGACGACGATAGTGACGGTCGCGGCCGTGATCTCGGCCGCGGGCATGTGGAAGCACTGGCGCAAATCAACCACCGGCAAGACCTCACCGCGCAGGTCCAGCACACCCAAGACCTCAGCACTGGCGCCCGCCAGGCGCGTGGGCGCTTGGAACGAGCGAATTTCCTGCACGCAACTCAAAGCGATGCCGTACTCCTCTTTACCGAGATGGAACGACAGCACCTCGGTGCGAATCTTGGGGGCCGCTGAGGTTTGGGTGGTCTGGCTAAGCTGCTGGCTCATGCTGGGGCTCCGTTGGCGGCCAGCACATGCTGGTGCCGCGATGATAGGGAGGCTGCGCGCCCCGTGCCGGGCCCACCCAGCCGATTGCGCGGCGAAAGTCACGCTGGCTCGGTTTCCCTTAACCCGCCTTAACCCGCGGTGATCACAACCCAATCCTTGCATAAACACAGGTGTTCCGGGGCTCGCCGGCTGGCGTCAGGCTGTCGCGCCGCAAGATGCCTTCGAGCTCGAAGCCGCAGCGTTCGGCCACCGCACGGCTGCGCAGATTGACATCGTCCATGCGGATCTCGACCCGGCGCGCCCGCAGCTGCTCAAACGCCATCCGCGTCAAGGCCAGCACCGCCTCGCTGACATAACCCTCACCCTGAGCGCTGCTGCGAATCCAGTAGCCGATCTCAAAGCGGCGTACCTCCCAATCCAGCCGGTGCAGGCCGCAGCCGCCCAGCAAGCGACGGCCCTCGACGGCGCGGTCGTAGATTTGATAAGACAGATCGCGCCGAGCGATGAAATCGGCGCACATGCGGCGCGCCACCGCCTCGCTGTCCTCGAAGCTGGGCGCTTGCTGGGCCCAAGGCATCCAGGGGCTCAGCTGAACCAGCGACTCGGCGATCGCCACCGCCAGCGCCGGGCCAATGCCGGGGCGCGGCGCGGCCAGCAGCAAGCGCTCGGTTTCAAGCGTCTCGGGCACTTCGATCAGGATGGGGTCAGGTGTTGCGCTCATGGTGGTCAGGTTTTACAGAACAGGCATCGCTTCACCGCTGAGCGAGGGCTCATCGTCATCGGGTTTGGGCAGCTCGCGCACATTGCGCAGCACCGGGTGGCGCCAAGCGATCAAGCTCAGAACCAGCGCCCCGACGCCGGCAAACAGCAGCGCCGAGCGCAGCCCCATATGCTCACCCAACCAGCCGCCGGCCAGCGCGCCTGGGGCAGCGGGGATCAAAATCAACCAGCGCATCGTGCTGGTCATGCGACCCAGCATCGGTGCCGGCGTGACGGCCTGGCGCAGCGACAAGAAGTTGATGAAAATCAGCACCGCACCGACGCCGAAGCTGAACAACATGAAGGCGAAGGCGGCGATGCCGAAGCGGTTCGACGGCATCAGCGCCAGCAGCAACCAGCCCAGGCCGGTCACCGCGATGCCCAGCACCAGGCAAGGGCCGGGGCCGAGCCGGCGGCTGATGCGGTGGCCCAGGATGCTGGTCAAGACCGTGCCGGCACCCAGCGCCACATAGCTCAAGCCCACCTGCTGCGCAGTCAAACCCAGCGTGCGAGTGGCAAACAGAATCTGCACCACTTGGGCCGCGTTATGGAACATCTGCCAGCTGCCCACCGCACAGGCCAAGCCGATCAACAGCGCGCGCTCGCGCACAAAGCGCACGCCCGCCCTGAGGTCACGCCAAAAGTCCGCACCATCGCTCTTATGGAGTATTTCCTCGATCTTGATGCCGCGCAGAATCACGGCCGAAATCAAGACCAGGATCGCGTCCACGGCCAGCGTCATCGGCGCGCCCATCAGCTTGATCAACATACCGGCAAAACCTGGCCCCGCGACCTCCGCGCCACTGGAAGCCAGCGCGTTCTTGGCGTGCGCCTCGACCAGGCGGTCGCGGCTGACCACCTGGGTCAAGACGATCTGCGCGGCGCTGCCGGCCGTGGTGTAGACGGTGCCCAGCACAAAGCCGACCACATAGAGCCAGGTCATGGTCAGCCAACCCATCCAGGCGGCCAGCGGCACGGTCGCCACGGCCACCGCCAGCAGCGTCTCGCCCCAGATATAGACCGGCAGCTTGCGCACCCGGTCCAGCCACACGCCCGAGGGCAAGGAGAACAGCACAAAGGGCAGGATCTCCATCGCGGTCAGCAAGCCCATCTGGGTCGGGCTGGCATGGAGCAGCACGGCGGCGGTGAGGGGCAGCGCCAGCATCGTGATCTGGCCGCCGAGCGAGCTGATCAGAATCGACGACCACAGGCGACGGTAAACGGCGTCGCGCAAGAGGTCGGTGGCAGGGAGCGTCAGCGCGCTCCGCACTCGGTCAAACCATGCGTTGAGCCGGGTTTGTTGCATGGGGGAATCTCCAAACTACTGAGGCCGCCGCTGAAGTGAGCCGCGCGGCACCGATGAACTGGCTGGGTTGGCGCGGCAACTTCACGCGCCTTGCTAACTGCGCAGCGTCAATGCGGCGTAGTCAGCACCACATGACCGCGAGCGCACAGGCCAGCGGCACGGGGCGTGCAGCATCGGGTGCGGTCTAGAAGTTTGGTCATGATTGCTTGATAGGGATCAAATCAGCCGCCATCGTAGCAGCCCAGGCGATGGCAGAACAAGTGCTGGAAGGCACGCTTGTGCGCGCCTCAAATCAGCTAGAACCCGACCGCCGCCCCATCGCGCCTTGGATCGCTCGCCGCCACATAACCCTCAACGCCAGGGTCACCCATGCGCCAAATGAACTGACCGGCACCGAAGTCTTGATAACTGTCGTGGATATCACCGATCTGATGACCCAAAGCGCGCAGACCTTCAATGGTGGCGGCCGGCATATGCGGCTCGACGTTCAGCGACAGCCCTTCATTGAAGCGCCAGCGCGGCGCATCGCAGGCCGCTTGCGGGTGTTGGCCGAAGTCCAGCATGCGCACCAAGGTTTGCATATGGCCTTGCGGCTGCATATTGCCGCCCATCACGCCGTAGCTCATCACCGGCACATGAGTCGGCGCCGCCGCCGGGCCGCCCCAAGGCGGCGCAGCACCCCCTCGGGGGGCAGGAGCCGCAGGCGACGTGGGGGCTGTCAAAAATGCCGGGATGATGGTGTGGAAAGGGCGCTTGCCCGGCGCCACGACATTCGGGTGCCCGGCCTCCAAGTTGAAGCAATGGCCGCGGTTTTGCAGCGAGACGCCGTAACCAGGCAGCACCAGGCCAGATCCGAAGCCCATGTAATTGCTCTGGATGAAGCTGACCATCATGCCGCTTTCATCTGCCGTGGTCAGATAGATGGTGCCGCCCTTGACCGGGTTGCCCGCCTTGAAATCCTGCGCCCTGCCCATGTCCACCAGTTTGGCGCGCTGGGCCAGATAGCTGGGGTCCAGCATCTCGGCCGCCGTCACCTCCATAGACCGGGGGTCGCTGACATAACGGTATACGTCAGCGAATGCCAGCTTCATGGCTTCGATCTGTATATGTTGTGCGGCCACGCCGTCCACCGCTTGCGAGGGCAGATCAAGATGCTTGAGGATGCCCAGCGCAATCAAGGCCGCAATGCCCTGGCCATTGGGCGGAATCTCATGCAGCTCATGGCCGGCATAGCTTTGCGAGATCGGCATGACCCACTCGGGCCGGTAGTCGGCAAAGTCGGCCGCCGTCATCGCGCCGCCGGTCTCGCGCGCAAATTTCTGCACCGCCTCGGCCACCTCACCCCGGTAGAAGGCCTCGCCCTTGGTCTGGGCAATCAGCCGCAGCGTGCGCGCCGCGTCCGGGAACTTGAACAACTCGCCGACCCCGGGCGCGCGCCCGCGCGGCAAAAAGGCCTGGGTGAAACCCGGTTGTTCGGTCAACTCGGAGACGGCCGCCGCCATCGCCCACTTGCTCTGCACAATCACCGGCACCGCATAGCCGCGCTCGGCAATTTCGATCGCCGGCGCCATCAAATCGGCGAACGGCAGCTGGCCGAAACGCTCGCTCAAAGCCACCCAGCCGGCCACCGCGCCCGGCACCGTCACCCCGCCCCAGCCGCGCTTGGGTGGGTTCTTGATATCAGCGCCATAAGTCTTGAAGAAATACTCGGGCGTCCAGGCCGCCGGCGCGGTACCGGAGGCATTCAGCCCGTGCAGCTGCGTGCCGTCCCACAGAATACAAAAGGCGTCCGAGCCCAGGCCGTTGCTGCAGGGTTCAACCAGGGTCATGCAGGCGGCGGTAGCGATGGCGGCGTCGACGGCATTGCCGCCTTGCGCCAGGATGCGCAGACCGGCTTGCGCGGCCAGCGGATGCGAGGTCGAGACGATATTGCGGGCGAACACGGGGCTGCGTACGCTGGCGTAACTCTGGTTCCAGTTGAAGGGATGCGTCATGGCGGGGTTCTCCGGATGATTGAGGCTGCAGTGTTCGGGCCGATCAGCGCACAAGAAAGGCCCCGTTTGTAACGCTTTGCAAGGCCGCAGCAACAGGGTCAACCCTTGCAAACCGGCCGTCGTTGGATCACTACCTCATCGCAAGCCGTGGAGTCATCCCAATGAAGCCCGCAATCAAGAACGCCATGATTCCCGCTCTGCTGGCTTTCACCGTTCGCGCAGCGATCGCCCAAAACGGCCGCACCGCTCCGCAAATGGCGGCGGCCAAACCTGCGACCGCACCGGCCGGCCCCAGCAAGACTTGATTGGCGCTGAATGGAGCATTTGATAAGCAACGTCTTTTCTTTGCTTTTCGTCAAAGCGCTGTCACAAACAGCCCGCACAATAGCGTTCATTCAAGGCAACAACCGGCTGCAGATTGGGCAGAGTTCTGGAACCCGTCACCAGTGCCAAGAAAACCGTCGCCATTTTTGATGGTGTCCGGAAGTCAGAAGGGCCACCAACCGCAAGGTCGTGGCCCTTTGCTTTTGTGGCAAGCCATTCTGAAATTGTTGCCGGGCGTAGACGTTGTCGCTTTCGGTACTTGATCGGCAATGCACAGCGCAAGCACACTGCGACGCCTCATCCCCCCAACTCGATAAGGAGCACAGCATGACCTCAATTGATGATCTTGCCTTCTTGTCGTCGGCCGCTTTGCTTCAGCCGCCAGCCCGCTTGGCGACTTGATGGGTTTTGGATTGATTGCTTGACAGGTTGACTCGGCGTGCATAAGTCGCGTCACTTCGTCAAGTCGCGTCACTTCGTCAAGCCGCGTCACTTCATCAAGCCTTGAGCGCCCAAGCCTGAGCTAGCGCTGCTCGATTTTCTGGTTCGCTTGCGGCCGACTTTTCGCATCCCCTGCCCCGCTTGACCTCGGTCAGCGGCCCTTGCCGGTCTGCTTCTGTCTTCTGAGCGCTCCCAGACCTGTCGCTTCGCGCCAGGCCCCCCGGCTTGCAAGCCGGAAGGCCTTCGCCAGCCACAAAGCCCCTTCAGGGCCTTTGTGCGCGGGCTCAGCCCCCCGAGGGGGAGAAGAAACACTTGGGCGGCCCAGCGTTTGGTTCTAGTGACCAGACCGGCTGGATACGATCGTCTGCACCGTCTTCATGTGCAATTGAGTAAAGAAGTTAAAACCAAGCCTCTTGCAGCCAGGATGCCGGCGCCGGCGTGAGATGCTGGCAGCCTTGGAAAATTTGAGTTTTCGCCGCCGCAGGCTCGAGCCCTCCCCCTGCCGACTCGATTTCACCTCTTTGCCCCGATGTATTCGCCCAAAGTTCTCTCTGCGCCGCTCGCTTTTTTGCTGCTGACGAACCTCGTTCAAGCGCAAACCAAGGCCGACACCGCTGCCGAGCCGTCACAAGCAGCCAGCGCAGCCCGGCCGACCAAAGCGACCCAACTGGAACGGGTCGAGGTCAGCGGTAAAGCCAGTGACGATGCCAGCCGCCGTGCGTCCAGTGCCTCCACGATCGTCATCGGGCGGGAAGAGATCGAACGTTTCGGCGACTCAACCGTCGGCGAGGTGCTCAAGCGCCTGCCCGGCGTCACCACCGGCGGGCGCCCCGGGCGCGGCGGCGAGATTCGTATGCGCGGCATGGGCGGCGGCTACACGCAAGTCCTCGTCAATGGGGAGCGCATGTCGCCGGGCTTTTCGCTTGATCAATTGGCGCCCGACCAAGTCGAGCGCATTGAGGTGATGCGCGCTCCGACGGCCGAGTTTGGCGCCCGCGCTGTGGCGGGCACCATCAATGTGGTTTTGCGCGAGGCCTTGGCCAGGCGGCTCAATGATCTGCGATTTGGTCTTGCGTCAGAACGCGGGCAACTGCGCCCCAACGCCGGCTGGACCCGCAGCGACAAGCTGGACGAGCATGGCGGCGCTTACAGCCTCAGTGTCAATTTTCAGCAAGCGGACACGCTGGACGATTTGAACTCCGTCAACGTAACGCGTGACCTGCGCAGCCAGCAAGACAGTGTTTTGCTGACGCAGGCACAAACTCGCGGCCAACGCCAAGCCTTGAACATGAACGCCCGCTTGCAATGGCGACTGGGTGAAGGCGAGAGCTTCAATCTGCAACCTTTCGCCGTGGTCTCCCGCAATAGCAGCGACAACCAGGCCAAGCTCAGCCATCAACCACCGCCAAGCCCGCCCAGCTACTACTACGACCGCTCGCAAAGCCACAGCGAGAGCCGCAACGAGACGCTGCGCTTGAATACGCAATGGCAAAAGCAGATCGATGCAAGCAGTCGCATCGATTTGCGTGCGGGTCTGGGGCAGGCGCAGCTCAGCGCCGACACCGAGCAGCAGCAGTTCAGAGGCGCAACCCAGCAACTCGTGCGCGAGCAGGTGGACCAGGTCGACAGCCGCGACCGCAGCTGGAGCCTCAACGGCAAATACTCCCATCAACTGGAAAATGAGCACAGCTTGGTCGCAGGGCTGGAGGGCGAAGGCACCCAGCGCGATCAAACCCGCACCTGCTTGCAAAACGGTGTGAGCTGCCGAACTCAGCTTGAGTTTGGCGACGAGCTATCGGCCAGCACCCAGCGCATCGCGGCTTATGTGCAAGACGAGTGGAGTGTGGGCAAACAACTGTCCTTTTACGCCGGCTTGCGCGGTGAAACGATTCTGACCCAGAGCAAGTCGGCCGCCTATGAAATCAGCAACCGCTCCAGCGTCTGGACACCGCTCTTGCACGGCGTTTGGAAGTTTGACGAAAAGAGCCGCGACCAGATTCGCGCCAGCCTGACGCGCAGCTACCGCAGCCCCAATCTGCAAGACCTGATCGCCCAGCCGGCCATCAACTCGCAATTCCCCTGCCCGGCCAATCTGCCTTGCGGGCCCAACACCGTCGACCACCCCGACCGCTCGGGCAACCCGAATCTGGCTCCTGAGCTGGCGACCGGCATTGACTTGGCCTATGAGAGCTATTTCGTCAAGGGCGGCCTTTTCAGTGCTAACGCTTTTGTGCGTCAGATCAGCGACCTGATGCGCAACGTCACCTCCTTGCAAAGCGTCGGCTGGGCCGAAGTGCCGCGCTGGGTCACGCAGCCGCAAAACATCGGCAAGGCCATCACCTATGGCCTGGAGCTGGAGGCCAAGTTCCGCCTCGATGAGTTCTTCCCAGAAGCATGGCCGGTGCAGATGCGCAGCAATGTGAGCTTGTTCCGTTCATCGGTCG
>NZ_JANNMI010000288.1:0-1791 GCF_031397715.1 Roseateles sp. | reverse complement strand
CTCGCCGCCTTCTCGGTCAAGGTGCCGATGTGGCCGGTGCATACCTGGCTGCCCGACGCCCACGTCGAGGCGCCTACCGGCGGCTCGGTGGTGCTGGCCGCCATCATGCTCAAACTCGGCGCCTATGGTTTCCTGCGTCTGTCCATGCCCATCGTTCCGGATGCCGCCCACGAGTGGGCCTGGCTGATCATTGCCATGTCGCTGATCGGCGTCGTCTATATCGGCCTGGTCGCGCTGGTGCAGCAAGATATGAAGAAGCTGGTCGCCTACTCGTCGATCGCGCACATGGGGTTTGTCACCCTGGGCTTCTTCATCTTCAATGAACTCGGCGTCGCTGGTGGTTTGGTGCAGATGATCTCGCACGGCTTTGTCTCGGGCGCGATGTTCCTGTCCATCGGCGTGCTCTATGACCGCGTGCACTCCCGCGAAATTGCCAGTTATGGCGGGGTGGTCAACACCATGCCCAAGTTCGCCGCCTTCGCGCTGTTCTTCGCGATGGCCAATTGCGGTCTGCCCGCCACCGCCGGTTTCGTCGGCGAGTGGATGGTGATCCTGGGCGCCGTGCAGTACAGCTTCTGGATCGGCGCCATCGCCGCCACGGCGCTGATCTTCGGCGCCGCCTACTCGCTGTGGATGTACAAGCGCGTCTATTTCGGCCCGGTTACGAATGACGCTGTCAAGAACTTGAAGGACCTCAACGCGCGCGAGTTCCTGATGATGGCGGTGTTGGCCATTGCCGTGCTGTGGATGGGCCTCTATCCCAAACCATTTACCGATGTGATGCAAGTTTCAGTCACCGAGTTGCTCAAGCATGTGGCAACTTCCAAGCTGATTCCCGGTTGATTCTTAGGGCCACTGACAAATGAACAATATGAATTGGCTCGCGGTTTACCCCGAAATTGCCCTGGCCGTGATGGCCTGCGTGATCGCGATGGTGGATCTGTTTGTAAAAGACCCCGCACGTCGCCCGACCTACTGGCTCACGCAACTGACCTTGGCCGTGGTCGCCGGCGTGCACTGGTCGTACTTCCAAGACGGCCAAACCGTCTACGCAATGCAGGGCATGGTGGTGTCCGATCCTATGGGTCATTTGCTGGCCTTCTTCGCCTGCATCGCAACAATAGTGACCTTGGTCTATGCCCGGCCCTATGCGGCCTCGCGTGACCTGCTCAAGGGCGAGTTGTTCAGCCTGACGCTGTTCTCGCTGTTGGGCATCTGCGTGATGCCTGACGCTGTTCTCGCTGTTGGGCATCTGCGTGATGCTGTCGGCCAACAACTTCTTGATCATCTATCTGGGCCTGGAGCTGATGAGCTTGTCGCTGTATGCCTTGGTGGCCTTGCGGCGCGACCATGCGCTGTCGACCGAGGCGGCGATGAAGTACTTTGTGCTCGGCGCCCTGGCCAGCGGCTTCTTGCTGTATGGCCTGACGATGATGTACGGCGCCACTGGCTCGCTCTCGATACCGCAGGTTTTTGACGTGATCAGCACCGGCGTGCCGAACAAGTCGGTGCTGGTCTTCGGCACGGTGTTTGTGGTCGCCGGCCTGGCCTTCAAGCTCGGCGCCGCACCATTCCATATGTGGGTGCCGGACGTCTATCAAGGCTCGCCCACGGCGGTGACTTTACTGGTCGGTGCGGCGCCCAAGCTGGCCGCTTTTGCGATCACGATTCGGCTGCTGGTCGAAGGCATGATTGGCTTGGCGGTGGACTGGCAGCAAATGCTGATCGTGCTGGCGCTCACCTCGCTGTTCGTCGGCAACTTCGTCGCGATTGCGCAGACCAATCTGAAGC
>NZ_JANNMI010000242.1:0-13965 GCF_031397715.1 Roseateles sp. | reverse complement strand
GCCGGATCGCCAACTGACCCAGTCGCTGGCAATCGTCCGACGGCCACTGCGGCTGAATGCGCCCGTACGGGCGTAACAGCGGCTCAGTTCGGCACTATTCAGGACAGCCCTGCAGGCCAGTACAACTTTTTGGCCGGTGGCAACCCGAACCTCCAGCCCGAAACCGCCAAGAGTATTACGCTGGGCATGGTCTTGACGCCAACCCGGGACCTGAGCCTGACGGTTGACTACTTCGACATCAAGATCGATGACACGATCAGCAGTATTGATCCGACCACGACTTTGTCCAAGTGCTTGGCCACTGGCGACGCAACCTTCTGTAACCTGATTACGCGTGACAAGCTGGGTACGCTGTGGTTGTTGCCAGAAGCTCAGATCGTCGGTACGAACCAGAACATTGGTAGCACCAAGACGTCCGGTTTCGACTTCGGCGTGAATTACGCGATGAAGTTGGGCGATATGGGCAATCTGGGCCTGAGCATGGTCGGTACCTGGGTCAAGACCTTTGAGGTCGAAGAGCTCCCCGGTCAAGGTTCCTACGATTGCGTGGGCCTGTATGGTGCCAACAAGTGCGGCGCCCCGACACCTGAATGGCGTCACAAGCTGCGCGGCACATGGTCCACGCCTTGGGCTTTCGACATGGCTGTGACTTGGCGCTATATCGACAAGGTGGAGTTGCAAAACACCAGCGACAATCCACTCTTGAAGGGTACGACCAACGATGTGGACCGCAACTTGGCGGCACAGAATTACCTGGACGTGTCGGCCAGCTGGCAAGTCACCAAGGGTCTGACCCTGAGCGGCGGCATCAACAACCTGCTGGACAAGGATCCACCGATCACATCCCAGTTGTCTACCGGTCAAGGCAACGGCAACACCTATCCATCGGTGTATGACGCTTTGGGCCGCAAGATCTTCTTGGGCGCTAGCTACAAGTTCTGATCCAGACTAGACGTTAGTCAATGTTGAAACGGCGGGCCTTGCGGCCCGCCGTTTTTTTTGCGCAGCCGTATTTACCGGCAGCGGGAGAAAAGAAAGATCTAGAGACCGTAGCCTTGATCGTCCGCAGAGAAGGCGGTGATCGCTTGAGCCATGGCTGTGATCATGGCGCGCTCGGGTGGCGTGAGATGAGGGTGCCAGATGTCAAAGATCAACACCACGCGCAGTTTGTCGCTGTTGTTCCAGGCCTCGTGCTCAATCGTGTCATCAAAAACCCAAGCCTTGCCGGTTTCCCATTGCTGAGTATGGTTGCCCACTCGAAAACCGCAATCCGCGGGGATGATCAGCGGCAAATGGGTGACCAAGCGCGCATTGGTGACCCCGGTGTGCGGCGGAATATGTGTTTTGGGCTTCAGCAGGGAGAACATCGCCGTGGGCGTGCGGCCGGCTTGGGCGGGCTGCGGGCAGCCAGCCAGCAGCGCAATGGTCTTGGGGCATTTTGGCGCGTTGGCCTGCACCAGCTCGCCGTTTTCATAGATATGAAAGGCACTCCAGCGCGGCGAGTTGTTCAGCTCGGCAAACTGGAAATGCGGCACATCATCCGGGTAGGTGAGGTAGG
Organism: Roseateles sp.; assembly: GCF_031397715.1. GTDB lineage: Bacteria > Pseudomonadota > Gammaproteobacteria > Burkholderiales > Burkholderiaceae_C > Paucibacter_A. The sequence continues at coordinate 12,407 of NZ_JANNMI010000242.1, read as the reverse complement.
GCGTAAAGCCTTGCTCGGCATCCAATATGGATAGAAACTCCGTCCGAATATCGTCTGTGGCCGCTTCTACTGCATCAAGCCACGGGAAGTCTGCCCTGTCAAAGAACTCTATCGGCGCCAGATTGGGGTAGTAGTAGACGGCGGGCTGCGAGTCATACCTGCGCTTGCGTCCGATGGTGATGTCGAGTGAATCTCGGAAGCGGCCCAGATCCTCGCCGGCAAAGCTGCGAAATACAGGGTCCAGGTATTGGTCCATGAAGGCTCCGAACTCCTTGTCGTACTTTTCCCGGAAGGCCAAGGCCTGCTGCAGCGCGGGGCGCAGACTGGGGAGTAGTCGGTCCATTGCTGGTGCGTTGGCGATCACGGCGCCATGGGCTTTTGCAGCGAGGTGTGTCTTGCCTTGGCGTTGAAGCAAGTTGGCTTTCAACATCAAGGCCAGGAGATCACTTGGATCCGCCCGTAAGGCGCCGCGAATAGCTTCCTCTTCGCCCAATTCGTCATGCATTTTTTGGCGGGCCATGGCGAGGTTGACCCATTGTTGACAGTCTTTGCCGTCGACAGCAACCACGCGTTCCATGGTCTTTGCCGCAACCAGGAATTCTCCCGTGCGAAACGCATGCTGACCCATGGCCATCAGGACGCGAACATTGTTGGAATCGATGCAGAGCGCTTTCTCCCAGGCCTTGAGGGCCAGATCGGGACGGCCGGACTGCAAAGCGCGGGTCGCTTCCTCTTCAAGAAGGGTCAGTTGCTGCATAGGAGTATTTGAGGTTGCCATATTTATATTTTCACTCAGGCAAAGATCAGCAAAACTTGAATTTGCCCGAATAGCGCGATGAATTCGGAGATGATGCTGGCTGGATTTCATATGCCTGATCTAGTTCGGATCTATCTCTATGCCCATGACTTCACATGACGCGCGAGCGCTTGCGCAACAAGGCTTTGTCTCACTTCAAAGCGGTCAAATGCGCAACGCTCGGCAGGCTTTTGAGCGCCTTCTCGCAGAAAACTGGGCCGACATCTCGGTGCTTCTGAGTCTGGCCTTTGCATGTCGGAAGCTGGGCGATAGCCAGGCGGCCTTGGTGGCGGTCGACGGCGCGTTGCAGCTTGAGCCTCACAACATGCAGGCGTTGTTGTTGAAAGCCGATTTGCTCGATGCAGCGGGTCAGGCACGAGTGGCGTTGACCTTCTATTTGGCTGCGATTAAATATGCGCCCGAGGCGCGTTCGCTTTCGGAGCCAGTCCGGCACGAACTGCTGCGCGCGCAAGCGAAATGCCAGTCCTACGAAGCGCAGTTTGCAGCGCAGTTGAAAGAGCGACTCGGCCGTGTGAGTGTCGACCTGGGCGCGTCATCGCCGCGCTTTTCGCAATCTCTCGAGTTGCTCTGTGGTGAGAAACAAATCTACCATCAGCAGCCCAGCGTCTACTATTTTCCGGGCCTGCCGCAGACACAGTTTTTTGAGCGTGGCGATTTCCCGTGGCTCGATCAGGTGGAGGCGGCCACGGCTGACATTCGCGCCGAATTGATGGAGGTGTTGCAGGACCATGCCGCATTTGAGCCTTATGTGCAGGACCGAGCCGTCGGGCCGAAAGGGCGGCAAGGTGGCCTGTTGAACAACCCCGACTGGGGAGCATTTCATTTGTGGAAAAACGGCGCGGTCGTGGAAGGAAATGCTTCCCGATGCCCTAAGACAATGGCTGCGCTGGCGAATGCGCCCTTAACGCGTCTGAGTGGGCGCTCGCCATCCATCATGTTTTCGCTCTTGCGGCCGGGCACGAAGATTCCCCCGCACCACGGTTTGGTAAACACAAGACTGATTTGCCACCTGCCTTTGATCGTGCCGCCAGACTGTGGCCTGCGTGTTGGTAATGAAACGCGGGAGGTCAAGGAGGGCAAGGCTTGGCTGTTCGACGACACCATAGAGCACGAGGCTTGGAATCTGAGTGATCAGCCCCGGGTGATCTTGCTTTTCGAGATCTGGCGCCCGGAACTTAGCCAGGACGAGCGCCTGCTGGTTAGCGCGATGTTCGACGCACTGAATGAGCAAGAAGGCGGCCTAAACAGTTGGAGTATTTGACGGCGAAACCTTCAGGCGCTGAGCTGATCCTTTGCCTTTGTAACTCAGGGTGATGACCTGGTGAAAACCCTAATGATCTTCGCTAAACTGAACGTACTGATACCACTAAAATACCAGCCAGGGATGAACTTGATGCAGCTTGGTAACTGGGCTGGGTGTAGGGCAGTCCCGAGGGAAATCCCCATGCCCGAGCGTCTTTGGAACTCGTTTATGATCCGGGGCGTTGAAGATTTGAGCTTTTGCTGCAAGCTGCAAGCAAGGTTGGAGTCTTTGGCGAGGCCCGCGGCCCAAAGCTGACGGGCATTTTTGTTTGAAGTGGCCTTCGCAAGAGGGCCTCTGGTTCGAGACGGGCACTGCGCAGGGCAGATTGGGCTCTCGCGTCTTGATGGAAGAATTTCGCAGTCTTATGAAGGAGCGCGCATGAACTTTGCGCAGGAGAAGAACGGCTCGTCACGTTTCATGGGTTTTGGCATCGTGGTCTTGATCCACGTGTTGCTCGTGTGGGCGATCGCCAGTGGGTTGGCTCGTAAGGCGGTCGAAGCCGTCACGGGTCCGATCGAGACCAAGGTGATTGAAGAGAAGGTCAAGCCGCCAGAGGAGATCAAGACGATCGAATTGCCGCCGCCTGATCTGAAAGCACCGCCGCCACCATTTATTCCGCCGCCTGAGTTCCAGGTCACCGCGCCGGCTCCGCCAGCGCCGGCGATTGCGTCCACCCAGGTAGCGCCGCCTCAGGCTGCTGTGCGAGCAGCTCCACCGCCGGTGGCAGCCGCACCGCCAGCACCAGCACCGGCACGTACCGGTCCGGTCAAGGCGGGTATGGTTTGCACCAAGATGGGCAAGCCAGAAGTGCCGTCGGTGAACTGGAGCGGCGAGGCCTTGTTCAGGGTCGTCGCGACAGTCAAGGCGGGACGGGTTGCCGGCATCGAAGTGACAAGTCTGCGCAGCGGTGTGGACCGCAAGGCTCAACGGGCGCTGGTAGCAGCGATCGAGGAAAGCCTGCGTGATACGTACGAGTGCCCAGGTGATCACGTGTTCGAGCAAGAATTCCAATTCAAGATCGAATAAGAATTCTTCAAGTCCCTAGACATGGGGCTGGATGATCGTCTAGCCTCGTTTTTCTCTTTTTTGTTTTGATTCCATCCGCAGGAGCTGACTCCATGATCTCTCGTATTTCCGGCCTGTTCGCCGCTATCGCCTTTGCTACGGCAATGGCTGTTTCCCCAGTCCACGCTCAAGATGCCAAGCCTGCCGATGCAGCCTCGGCCGTGGTTGAAGGCGCTGTTGCCGCCACCGATGCGGCCGCTCCGGTTGCCACTGCTGCCGCCAAGCCTGTGGACAATCCCTACGGCCTGAAGGCTATGTTGGAGCACGGTGACTTCGTCTCCAAGGGTGTGTTGGCCTTGTTGGTCATCATGTCCATGGGCAGCTGGTACATCCTGATCACCAAGCTGTGGGATTCGTACAAACTGTCGGCCGAGGCCAAGAGCGTGCGCGCCAACTTCTTCAAGAAGGCTTCGTTGGCCGAAGGCATCAAGGGCTTGAGCGAAGGTAGCGCATTCCGCTTCATCGCCGCGTCTGCGATCGAGGCTTCCGAGCATCACGAAGGCGCGCTGACCGAGAACATCGATCACAGCACCTGGGTCACGATGAACGTTGAGCGCTCGGTGAGCGAAGTCAATAGCCGCGTCCAAGGTGGTCTGGGCTTCCTGGCGACCGTCGGTTCGACCTCGCCGTTCATCGGTTTGTTCGGCACGGTGTGGGGTATTTTGCAAGCGCTGACCGCCATTGGCGTTGCCGGCCAAGCATCGATCGACAAGGTTGCCGGCCCCGTCGGTGAAGCGCTGCTGATGACCGCCTTCGGTCTGGCCGTGGCTGTGCCTGCGGTGCTGGGTTACAACTGGATGGTTAACCGCAACAAGGAAGTCATGGGCCAGGTCCGTGCTTTCGCCGCTGACGTGCACGGCGTGTTGATGGGCAACCGTCAAGTCTCCAAGCGTTAATTCTCGCGTTCAAACAAAACTCAACGCGGAGAAGACGCCATGAGCATGAATGTCGGATCCTCTTCCGGCGAAGACGAAGTGGTTTCGACCATCAACACCACTCCCCTTGTGGACGTGATGTTGGTGCTCTTGATCATCTTCCTCATCACCATCCCAGCGGTCATCAGCGCGGTCAAGGTCAAGCTCCCCAGCGAGACCAATATCGCCCGCGTGACCAAGCCTGAGAACATTGATATCTCGGTGACCAAGGATGGCGACATCTACTGGAACACCACCTTGGTGAACGACACCGACGAGTTGGTCAAGCGCTTGGGCAAAGTTTCGGTGCTGAACCCTCAGCCCGAACTGCATGTGCGCGGCGACAGCGGTGCGCGTTACGAGTCCGTCGGCCGGGTGGTTTACTCTGCTCAGCGTGCCGGCATCATGAAAGTCAGCTTTGTCACGCAGCCACCTGAGCGTGGCGGCTGATTGAAGGGATAAGACATGAGTATGAATGTAGGCAGTTCGTCCGGTAGCGACGAACCCGAAGTGATGATGGACGTCAACACGACGCCCCTGATCGACGTGATGTTGGTGTTGATCGTGATGTTGATCATCACCATCCCGATCCAGCTGCACTCGGTGAATCTGGACATGCCACCGCCGAGCACTCAGCAGCCGCTGAAGGACCCGGTCGTGCATGAGATCTTCATTGACTTTGACGGCACTGTCAGTTGGGACGGCGTGGCACTGGCCGACCAAGCTGCGGTTGAGGCGAAATTGGCGGAAGTCGCGGCTGAACCCGATCAATCCGAAGTGCACATCAAGCCCAATAAGCTGGCCGAGTACGGCAGCGTGGCGGCCGTGATGGCGGCAGCGCAGCGACTGGGTGTCAAGAAGATGGGCATGGTCGGCAACGAACAATACGTCAAGTGACGCGGTTCGGCGCTGAGAGCATCGAGTGAAGTGAAAAACGCGCTGCCTGCAAGGGCTGCGCGTTTTTTTCATTGCTGCTCATCGGAATTGCGCCAAAACGTCACGATCAAAAATTTTTCGCAGAAAGTAGCTCACGATGAAATTCAAGACCCTGTCCCTGGTGGCGATTGGCGCCATGGCGTTTGTGATGGGCTCGGCCCCGGATAGTCGTTTGGGCGTTTTGGCCTCCGCACAAGCTCAGGCCGAAGGCGTGCGGCCAGCAGTGGGCAAGAGCCTGAAGGATGCCAGCGCCTTGATCAAGTCCGGCAAGTACCGGGAGGCGCTCGGCAAAGTAGCCGAAGCGGAAGCCGTCAGCGGCCGCAATGCAACCGAGAACTACAACATCGAAGCGATGCGCGTCGCGGCGGCCTCGGGTGCCGGCGATACCGAGGCCTTGGTCAAGGGCTTCGAGGCCTTGAAGGCCAGCGGCCGTTTGGCGCAGCCCGAGCAGTTGCGCATGATGGAGTCGATTGCCGGCACCTATCTGCGCAACAAGGACAACGCTCGCGCCGTGACTTGGGCGCAGCGCTACTTCAAGGAAGGTGGCAACAGCGCCACCATGAAGCAGGTCTTGACCACGGCGCAGTTCAATTCCGGCGATATGGCGGCGATCATCAAGGACACCGAAGCCGAAATCAACGCCGATGAAAAGGCCGGCCGTACCCCGTCCAAAGACAAACTCAATTTGCTGCTGGGTGCCGCGATGCGCCAAAAAGACGGCAATGCCGAACAACTGGCAATTGGCAAGTTGCTGACCTACTACCCGAGCAAGGAGTTGTGGGTGCAGGTCTTGGGCACCTTGCCGCAGAAAAAGGGCTTCTCCGACCGCTTTGCGCTGGATGTGTACCGATTGAAGTTGGCCACCGGCAATATGCGCGATGCCAATGACTATATGGAATTCGCGCAGTTGGCGGCTCAAGCCGGTTACCCCGAAGAAGGCAAGTCGGTGGTGGACAAGGGCTTGGCCGCAGGCGTCTTGGGTCAAGGCGCCGAGGGTGCTCGTCACAAGCGTTTGCTGGACTTGATGAACAAGCGCATTGCTGAAGCCAAAGCGGGTCAGGTGGAAGCCCAGCGTTCGGCCAATGAGGCCAAGGACGGCAATGCGATGATCTCACTGGGTCTGGCCTACGCCTTCCGCGGCGAGGCCGCCAAAGGTGTCAAGATGATCGAAGCCGGCATCGAGAAGGCCGCTCTGAAGCGTCCAGAAGACGCCAAGCTCTATCTCGGCATGGCTCAGATGATGGCCGGTGATGCCAATAAGGCGATCGCCACTTGGCGCACCGTCAAGGGCGCGGACGGCTCGGCCGATCTGGCGCGCTTGTGGATCGTGCAGACACGCAGCGCCAAGCGTTAATGGCTGCTTAGCCTCCCGAACGTAAAAAGGGCCTGATCGAATCTCGATCAGGCCCTTTTCAATTTGCGCATCGCCAGCCTATTTTGGAGCCAAGCGAATTGCACCGTCGAGCCGGATCACTTCGCCGTTGAGCATCTCATTGGTGATGATCTGGTGCACCAGCTTGGCGTAGTCGGCCGGTGTGCCCAGGCGCGACGGAAAGGGCACGCCAGCGGCCAGGGCATCTTGCACTTCTTGCGGCATGCCGAACAGCATCGGCGTGCCGAAAATGCCCGGCGCAATCGTCATGTTGCGGATGCCATTGCGGGCCAGATCGCGGGCGATCGGCAGCGTCATGCCGACAATGCCGCCCTTGGACGCAGCGTAGGCGGCCTGGCCGATTTGGCCGTCGTAGGCGGCCACCGAGGCGGTCGAGATCAGCACGCCACGCTCGCCGGTCGGCGCGGGCGCGTTCTTGCTCATCGCCTCGGCCGCGAGCCGGATCATATTGAAGGAGCCGATCAAATTGACCGTCACGACCTTGCTGAAGGCGGCCAGCGAGTGGGCACCGTCCTTGCCGACGGTCTTGGCGGCCGGCGCGATGCCGGCGCAATTGACCAGACCGAACAGTGCGCCCAATTCCAGCGCCTTGGCCACCACGGCCTGGCCGTCGGCCTCCTGGCTGACGTCTGCGCGCACAAAGGCGCCGCCCAACTCCGCCGCCAGCGTTTCGCCACGCTCGACCTGCAGATCGGCAATCACGACCTTGGCACCATGGCTGGTCAGCATCCGTGCCGTGCCTTCGCCCAAGCCCGATGCGCCGCCGGTGACGATGAATACCTTGCCTGCGATGTCCATTTTTTGTCCTTAAGTTGACGTTGACGTTAACGTCAATTGTCGGTTAAAAATAAAGCCGCGATCAAGCGGCTTCGGGAGAGGTAGAGCTAAATCAGGCCAAGGCAGCCAGGGCGCGCTGGGTGATTTCATCGACGGTGCCGATGCCGGCGATGCACCGATATTTTGGTGCGTTAGCATCGCCTTCGGATGCCCACTTCGAGTAGTAGTCGACCAAGGGCCGGGTCTGCGCCTGATAGACCTCCAGGCGTTTGCGCACGGTCTCTTCCTTGTCGTCGTCGCGCTGCACCAGCGCTTCGCCGGTGGTGTCGTCCAGGCCGTCGACCTGGGGTGGGTTGAACTTGACGTGATAGGTGCGCCCCGAGGCTAGGTGGACCCGGCGGCCGCTCATGCGCTCGACGATGGCGCTGTCGGGGACGTCGATCTCGAGCACCAAGTCGAGCTTGACGCCGGCCGATTTCATCGCGTCGGCCTGCGGAATCGTGCGCGGGAAGCCGTCGAACAAAAAGCCGTTGGCGCAATCGGGCTGCGCGATGCGTTCTTTCACCAGCCCGATGATGATGTCATCCCCAACCAAGCCGCCGGCGTCCATCACCTGCTTGGCCGCGATACCCATTTCGGTGCCGGCCTTGACGGCGGCGCGCAGCATGTCACCGGTAGAAATCTGCGGAATACCGAATTTTTGGCAAATGAAAGTGGCTTGGGTGCCTTTGCCGGCGCCGGGGGCGCCCAGAAGAATCAGTCGCATGGGTCTCCTTGTTATGTCTCAAAACAGTTGCCGGCCTGAGCGGCGGCCCCTCGAACGCCGAGCCCTGAGCAGCGCGTGTCAGGGGCGTGTCAATAGGCGGTGAGGATAGCATGGGCCAGCCTACGCAAAGCTGACGCACGGGCAGCTTGTTCCTCTATATAACGCGGGCTGCCAAGGCGGTTCGGACAAGCTCCCGCACACGCTCCAGATCTTGCTGTGTGTCAACGCCGGGGCCGGGTCTTTCCCTGCTGACATAAACGGCAATGCGTTCGCCATGCCACAAGACCCGCAGCTGTTCCAAGGACTCAATTTGCTCCAACGGGCTCGGTTCCAGCGTTGGAAAGCGGCGCAAGAAGCCGGCATGGTAGGCATACAGACCGACATGGCGCAGCGCCGAGCCGAGCAGCGGCAATGGCAGTGCGGGGGGCGATGCCGAGCCGTCGCGCCAGCAAGGAATGGGCGCGCGCGAAAAATACAGCGCCAGGCCCGCGCCGTCCAACACCACTTTGACCACATTCGGGTTAGCGAAGTCGGCCGCGTCATCAATGACATGGGCCACCGTGCTCATCACGCATTGCGGCCGGGCGCTCAGCAGCTCGGCGCAGGCATTGATCATGGCCGGCTCAATCAGCGGCTCGTCCCCCTGCACATTGAGCACCATGTCTTGGCCGTCCAGGCCCAGCAGCTCGCAGGCTTCGGCCAGACGGTCGCTGCCCGACACATGGTCGGCGCGGGTCAGCACGGCCCGCACGCCATGGGCGCCGCAGGCGTCGATGACGGCTGGCGAGTCGGTGGCGACAACCACCTGACGCGCTCGCGACAGCGCCGCCCGCTGCGCCACCCGCACGATCATGGGCAGGCCCTCGATGTCGGCCAGTGGCTTGTTGGGCAGGCGGCTGGAGGCCAGCCGCGCTGGCACGATGACGCTGAAATTCATGGCTGTGCAGGCCTGGTGCTGCGAGTTTCAGTCTCCGGATTGATGGCCCGAGCTTCGTTCTCCAGCATCAGCGGAATGCCGTCGCGCACCGGGAAGGCCAGCCGGTCGGCGTAGCAAATGAGTTCCTGGGCGGCGTCAAGGCGCTTGAGCTCCAGCGGCCCCTTGCACAGTGGGCAGACCAGCATTTCGAGCAATCGGTTATCCATATTTTTGCGGTAGTTGGTTGGCAGGTCGCAGCAAAGGCGCCAGGCGCTGCTGGATGGCCTGCTGAAAGGCTTGTTCGGGGCTGAAGTCTAGCGTCACCACCCAAATACGCTTGTCTTTGCAGCGCTGGGGTTGCAGCTTGACGGCGTCTTTCTCGGTCAGCAGCACATCGTCAATGCCGGCATGGGCCGGACTCAGCCAAGGCAGGCTGGCGAAATCGAAATGATCGGCCAAGGGCAGGGCCTCAAACACCAAGCCGGAAGCGGCGAGCATGTCAAAGAAACGCGTCGGGTGGGCCATGCCGGCGGTGGCCAGCAGGCGGTGGCCTTGCAAAGCCAAGAGGGTGTCCATGCGCGCCGGCTCGCCGCGCCACCAGCCATCCAGGCTGACCGCGCCGGCCAAGCTGCGCCGGGCCATGAAGCCCGGCAACGGGGTGCTGGGCTGGGCTGCGTTGTACAACACCAGTTCATGCGATTGCAATTTCCCGCTGGGCGCTTGCCGCAGGGGCCCGGCCGGTAGCAAGCGGCCATTGCCCAGGCCGCGCTCATCAAACAGCAGCACCGCCAAGTCGCGCGGCAAGCGCAGATGTTGCAGGCCGTCATCACTGAGTAGCAGCTGCAGCTCTGGATGGGCTTGCAGCAAGAGCCTGGCCGCCGCGACGCGGTCCCGTCCAACCGCCACCGGCGCGCCACTGCGCAGGTGAATCAACAGCGGCTCATCGCCGACCTGCGCCGCCGAACAATTGCGGCTGACCAGGCGCGGCCGGTCGTCGGCCCGCCCATAACCGCGCGAAATCACGCCGGCCCGCAGCCCCGTGGCCTCTAGCTGACTCAGCAGGGCCAGAATAGTTGGCGTCTTGCCGGCGCCGCCGACGATCCAATTGCCGACCACGATGACCGGCACGGCCAGGGTCTCGGTGCGCAGCCAGCCCCGGCGGTACAACCGGGCGCGCAGGCGCAACAGCAGGCCGTAGACCCAGGCCAGTGGAAGCAGGGAGTTGGCGAGGGCGCCGCCGCCGCCGTCGCCGTCGACGCGGTACCACTGCGCTTGCAGGCGCTGTGTCCAGGCATTCACTGCTCGTTCACTGCGCGTTGGCTTGGGCGGCAAAGGTCAGATGCGACAGGCCGGCACGGCGCGCCGCGTCCATCACATTGATGACCGCCTGATGGGCGGCGGCGGCATCGGCCGACACGATCACCACGCTGTCGGCGCGGCCCTCGGCGGCTTGCGTCATCGCAGCACTCAGCAGCTCGACCGCGCGGCCCTCGACCGGCTGCGAATTGACCACATAGCGCCCGTCGGCCGCCACCGCGACGATGATCTCGCGCGGCCTGTCCTTGAGCTTGTCGGCATCGGCCGCCGGCAGGGTGATCTGCAACTCGGTGAATTTTGAATAGGTGGTCGAGAGCATCAAGAAGATCAGAATCACCAACAAAACGTCGATGAAGGGGATCAGATTGATCTCCGGGTCCTCGCTGCGGCGCTGTCTGAATTTCATCGTGATCGCTTCACTTCAGCCGGTAAAGCGCTGCAGATGGCTCAGCATGCGGTCGCTGGACTGCTCCAGCTCCAGCACATATTCCTCGACCCGGCCGCGGAAGTAGCGATAGAACATCAGCGCCGGAATCGCCACCATCAGCCCAAAGGCCGTGTTGTACAGCGCCACCGAAATGCCATGCGCCATCTGCGCCGGGTTGCCGCCAGGGCCGCCGCCCTGGCTGCCGAAGATCTCGATCATGCCGACCACCGTGCCGAGCAAGCCCAGCAGCGGCGCGGCGGTTGCAATGGTGCCAAGCGTATTCAAGTAGCGCTCCAGCTGATGAATGGCGCGCCGGCCGGCCAACTCGAACACTTGCTGCAACTTGGCGGCCGGCATACGCGGCTCGTTGCTGACGGCACGCAAGCCCGCTGCCAGCACCTGACCCAGCAGCGAATGCTCGGCCAGCCGGTTGACGACGTCGGGCGTGGGCAGGCTTTGGCTGGAAATCCCCAACACTTCATCGAGCAAGCGGGTGGGAGCCACGCGACTGGTGCGCAGGCTTGCAAAGCGTTCAATGATCAAGGCGAGTGCGATGACCGAGCAAATCAGCAAGGGCCAAATAGGCCAACCGGCGGCTTGAATGATCGAAAACAACGGCGACCCCTGTCAAAAAAATATGGAAGAAGCAGAGGCCGCGCCGAACCGGCGCCAGTCTGCCAGCGTGCGGGCGATTATGGCCCGAACCGGCCCCGCTTCTGGGCTGCAGCACCGCGCTTTTGCAGCGCACCGCGGGATCATTTTTCATGTTTGATTTGACCGACGAGGCGACCTGTAACAATCCACTTTTGCTGTGGATAACTTTGTGGGCAAGCAGGTTCAAGTCACCTGAGACGCCCGAAAACCATGGTGCAAGGATAGGTTGCCTCATTCTTGGGCAGGAAAAAGATCTTGAAAAACAAGCGTTTATATGCGTATGTCGGCGCTGTGACGGACGTTTAGCCGTACGGGCCATGATTGCCCGGGCTGTGGAGTTCTGCCCTGGTGTGGGCGCTGGGCGGCGGCAATGTTGATGCTGTCATGGCCGACGGGCGAGGCGCAAATACCGCTTCTCGCTGCGCCCATAAAGTCTGGCCGCTACAGGGCCAGCGCAAAGACCTAGAATCGCGCCCGAAGCTGTTCATCACCCCGCCTGTTTTTTTCACTGAGGAATTGATATGGAACATACCCTGCCCGCATTGCCCTATGCCAAGGACGCCCTGGCTCCTCACTACAGCGCCGAAACGCTGGAGTTCCACCATGGCAAGCATCACAACGCCTATGTGGTGAATTTGAACAATCTGCAAAAGGGCACCGAGTTCGAGTCCATGGATCTGGAGGCCATCGTCAAGGCCTCCAGCGGCCCGGTCTATAACAACGCTGCGCAGATCTGGAACCACACTTTTTTTTGGAACTGCATGAAGCCCAATGGCGGCGGCGCACCGACCGGCGCCTTGGCTGATGCCATCACGGCCAAATGGGGCTCGTTTGATGCCTTCAAGGAAGCTTTCACCAAGAGCGCGGTTGGTAACTTCGGTTCCGGCTGGACCTGGCTGGTGAAGAAGGCCGACGGTTCGGTCGACATCGTCAACACCGGCGCGGCCGGCACGCCGCTGACCACCGCCGACAAGGCGCTGCTGACCATCGATGTGTGGGAGCATGCGTACTACATCGACTTCCGCAACATGCGGCCGAAGTGGGTCGAGACGTTCCTGACTTCGCTGGTGAACTGGGAGTTCGCGCAGGCCAACTTCGCCTGAGCGAAGGGCTGCGCGGCCG
>NZ_JANNMI010000173.1:0-10797 GCF_031397715.1 Roseateles sp. | reverse complement strand
CGGCCTCGGTCTGGACATGTGGCGCATGCTCCGGCCGATCCTGCACGAAGAGTTCGCGCACTTTGCCGAAGAAGGTTTCCACGAGACCAACCGTTTCCTGATCGAGCGCCAGGTGCTGCCCGAGGTCGATCTGCGCCCGTTCATCCGGCGCACCCGCGCGACGCACCGCAACTTCCAGCCGACGACCCACGCGCCGGCCGGATTCACGCAGTCGAGTGTCAACTCCAGCGATGGCCGCGGTGAGGTCGGCGAAGAGACCCGCATGATGACGCGCGCCGGCGGCTTGCAGCAGCGCGTGACCGGGCACGCCGAGGCCGTGCTCGACCGCCTGAACCGACTTGTCGGCCGCCACCTGCCCGAGTTCGTGGTCACGGCGCACGCGCCGGCCCCGGCCTCCCCCGGCCTCAAGGCGGCGATCTCCGAAGCGCAGCGGGGCATCGCCAATCGTTTGTCGGGCGGTGGCGCGGTGCGTACCGTCTCCGACGCGGTCAGCACGCCGGCCTTGCTGGAAGAGCTCAACAACCGCAAGCAGGCCCTGAAGCAGGCGGCGGCCACGCCGGTGGAGCGCGCCACGATCGAGATTGTCGCGCTGCTGTTCCAGAGCATCCTGACCGAAGAGCGCATTCCTTCGGCGGTGCGGGTCTGGTTCGCGCGGCTGCAGATGCCGGTGCTGCGAGTGGCCGTCAGCGAGCCCGATTTCTTCGCCACCGTCGACCACCCGGCGCGGCGCCTGATCGACCGCATGGGCTCGTGCGTGATGGGCTTCGACGCCACTGCGCGTGCGGTCGGCGACGCGCTCGAAAAGGAGATCAAGCGCGTGGTGCAGGTGGTCGAGGCCTACCCTGACACCGGCCGGCGTGTTTTCCAGACCGTGCTGGTCGAATTCGAGAAATTCCTCGAGTACTATTTCAAGAACGAAAACGAGGCCTCGCGCAAAGGCGTGTCGCTGGCGCACCAGGTCGAGCAGCGCGAGACGCTGGCGATCCAGTACACGATCGAGTTGCGCAAGATGCTCCACGAGGTGCCGGTGCAGGAAGGTGTGCGCGAGTTCCTGTTCCATGTGTGGGCCGACGTGCTGGCGATGGCTGCGGTCAAGAGCGGCAACCAGAGCGATGCCACCAAGGAAATGAAACGCGCCGCGGCCGATCTGATCTGGTCGGCCAGCGCCAAGGTGTCACGCGAAGAACGCGCCGAAGTGATACGCCGCCTGCCGCCGCTGCTGAAGACCTTGCGCGATGGCATGAGCCAGGCCGGCATGGCCGTCGAGCGCCAAGACGAACAGGTGCGCACCCTCAACAATGCCTTGGCGGCGGCCTTCACCGCCAAGAGCGCGCAGATTCCGCGCGAGCGCTTGGAGGAGCTGATGGATCAGCTGGAGACGCTGGAGGCGATGCTGCCCGAAGGCGGCGACGAAATCGACATTGACCCAACCATGGTGCGTGACCTGTCCGGCCATGAGTCCGAGGGTATGGAAGTGGTGGCCGAAGGCGGTTCCGACCCCAGCCCGGCGATGCTGGCCTGGGCCAAGGAGCTGCAAGTCGGCGGTTGGTATATGTTGGACTACCGCAATCGCAATGAGGCGGTGCAACTGGCTTGGCGCGGCACCCGCAGGCAGATGGCTTTGTTCGTGACCACCAGCGGCCGCGGGGTTTTGTTCCAGCTCAGTCGCATGGCGGGCTTCTTGCAGGCGGGTTTGCTGCTGCCGGCTCAAGACGAGTCGCTGACCGTCAAGGCCACCCGCAATGCGCTGGCCAAATTGGATGTCGACCCGAGTCGCTTGCTGAACTAAAGCGTCAGAGGCTGAGGAATTTTGTAGCGAGCGGCCGTCAGGCTAGGCGGACGGAGCGCAGAAACCGCAACGTACTCCCTGTACGTGAGGATTTCGAGCACCCGGCCAACAACGCATGCCGGTCGCGCAGTAGAAAGTTCTCAGCCTCTCAGTGGATCAGCCGGTCCTCGGGCGCCACAAACAACTCATCCAAAATCAAGGCGTCGGGTTCTTCGCCGCGGCTCCAGAACACCATCAAGACAATGATCTTGAGGTCCTCCAGGTCCATCGGCGCGCCGGGAATGGCCATGCCGCGGTCGATCACCATCTCGCGCATTGGCGGCGGCAGCACGCCGGCCGACTCTAAAAAGCTGATGAAACCGACCGACGGTTCGCCCAGGTGGTCGAGTTCGACCTCGGAATAGACCCGCAGGCTCAGCGGACCTTGCTGGCCTTGGTAGGACGCCGCGCCTTCGGCCAAGCCATCCAACCAAGACAGCGCCTCTTGAATTTCATCGCTCTCGAAGCCCACTGCCGACAGTTTGCGTGTCAATTGGGCATGGTCCGGGCAGGCATCCGGGCGCCAATAGGTTTCGTAGAGGTAGACCAGCACGTCAAACATGAGCCGACTATACCGCAGGCCTTTTGCAGCATTTGCCCGAAAAATGCCCAGTCAAGAGCGCTTGATGGGCTTGAATTTCGCTCTAGGGCGAGTTTTATGCCTTCTTGCGGCGTTGAAATAACTGGCCCGCCAGGCGTGCTATTTCGCCGTTCAATTCCAACTCCAGCAAGAGCCCGCTCAGGTCGGCCACCGGCCAGGCGCCGCGCTGAGCGAGGCCGTCGAGTGAGACGGGGTCGAAGCCCATCAAATTCAAAACCTGGGCCTGAGCGGTGGGTAAATTGCTTACGTTCTCAGCGACCGCTTGCTTTGCGTTTGCGGCAGCTTGAATCGATGGCAGCTCTTCGAGGATGTCCTCGATCCGCTCTACCAGTTTTGCCCCCTGCCTGATCAGTTCATGGCAGCCCCGGCTCAAGGGTGAGTGAATCGAGCCGGGAATGGCGAAGACCTCGCGTCCGGCCTCGCTGGCCAAGCGTGCCGTGATCAAGGAGCCCGATTTCAGCGCGGCCTCCACCACCAGGCAGCCCATGGACAGGCCGGCGATGAGGCGATTACGGCGCGGAAAGTTAGCCGGCAGCACCGGTGTGCCTAGCGAATACTCGCTGATCAGCAAGCCGTTTTCGCTGATCTCCTGGGCCAGCTGCAGGTGACGCCTGGGATAGGTTTGGTCCAGCCCGGTGCCCATCAGGGCCAGCGTGCTGGCGCCGCCCGCCAGTGCGCCGTCCAAGGCCCCCCGGTGCGCGGCGCCGTCAATGCCCAGGGCCATGCCGGACACGATGGTCAAGCCTGCCTTGCTTAAATCCTGCGCAAAACGGTGCGCGTTGTCGACCCCTTGAGCCGTCGGACTGCGGCTGCCGACAATGGCCAGGGCGGGCCTGCCCAACAGTTCTCGTCGCCCGTGCAGATAGAGCAAGAGCGGCGGGTCGGCGGTTTGCAGCAAGGCCGCCGGATAGTCGGCGTCACCCAGCAGCAAGATGTCATGGCGTGGATCGGCGTTCAGCCAAACCCAGGTTTGCTCCACCAGATCGGCCAGATGATCTGGCACTTGGCCGAGGCTTGCGCGTTGCGCCGGGCTCAAGACAGCCTGCCAAGCATCGCCGGGTAAATCAAAAATCGCTGGTGCCGAGCCGGTCTGGGTGAGCAGCCGGCGCGCCGCTTCCAGTCCGACACCGGGGCTTTCCAGCAGCCGCAGCCAGGCCGCTAACTCAGCACGCTCCAGCATCGGGGCCGCCCCTCTAATTTCGTCAAATCATCAGGGCTGGCTGAAGCGGTCCCCGGCCCTGACCGGCTCCTTGACCGAGATGATCAAGGCGTAAGACACCCGCTCGTAGACTTGAAACACGAACAAGACGCCGTGGCGCTCATCCGGCAGCTTGATGACTTCGCGCTTGTCGCTGGTGCTGTCTATCATGCTGCGGCCCTGCTGCCACAGCGCCAGCACATGGCCGCGCTCGATGCCGTCACGGCGGCCCCGGTTCAGGGCGACGATTTGGTTTTGGCCGGCGTTCAAGCCGTCGCCGTAGATCGACACGATCTGACCGCTGATGGGTGCGTCCGGCGCATGCGGGATGTAGCGCGAGAAGCTGCGCTGCGGCACCGGCGAGAGGCGGTCACCAATGCCGATCTCCTGGCGCACCGCCTTGATCATCAAGGTGGCGGGCACGATTTCGGTCTTGCCATCGGGCAGTTGGCGGTCTTGGTCGGGTTTTTTGAGTTCGGCGGTGCCCAGGTAGGGCGCCTCGTAGCCGAGGATCTCCTGGGTGCTGGGGTCCAGCAGCGGACGGGTGCTGCGAAATACGCGGTAGTCGGTGGCTTGGGATAAATCGCCACGCGCATAGGCCAAGTCGCCGCGCGACAGCAAGACCCGACCCTCGGGCGTCGCCACAATGCGCGGCGCCGTGGCCAGCTCGTCGGTGTCGAAGACCACCGCGTCGTTCAAAAAGGGCTCGATCAAATTGAGCGGGATCGCGGTGATGGCATTGCCGTCAAAGTCACTGGCGCGGATGCGCGGCGACAACTTGCCCGATTCATCTGCCCCGCTGCCTGGCGCGCCGGCGCGCTGTTGTGCCAGCTGCAGCTGCGCGCGGCCACCCAGCTTGACCAGCAGCAGTATTTGGCCGGGGTAAATCAGGTGCGGGTTGCTGATTTGCTCGCGATTCATGCCCCAGAGCTCGGGCCAGCGCCAGGGGGTGGTCAGAAACAACTTGGCAATATCCCAGAGCGTGTCGCCAGGCTTGACGGTATGCGATTCGGGCGCGTTGGCCGCCAATTCGCTCAGCGGCACGCCGGCTTGGGCCACCCGCTCGGCGGTGGCACGCTGTTGGTCGGTAACGGGCAAGGCCGCGGTCTGTGCCCAAGCCAGCGACGCCGTGCCCATGATGCACAGGCCCAGCAAGCTGCGGCGGGGGAGATTCGGGATTTCACGAAAAGGCATTGAGCACTCTCTACCGCTGACGGATGCGGCCCTGGTTGACTTGTTTTATTTAGGACTTACGCAAAATCGCCCCAGCGTTGACTCCTTCCGCCTTGTCGTACAGGGCGTACTGCCTGCGGCGTCGTGCCTAGCTGGAACAACTTTGCCTAAGTCCTATTCTGCGCAAGCGGTAGCTGATTTGCCGCCCGTATAGAACCCTGAGCGGCCAAGTTTCTGCATTTCGGCGAAAATCCTGTTGGCCGCGATGATTCTGCCCCCAAAAACGGGCCATCGCAACGAACAAAACAAGGGCTTTCGCCCGCTTGCAAGCACTTACAAAAAGACGTTGTGTCCCGTCCACAGCGCATGAACCATGGCGATATTGAATATTCTGCGTTACCCAGATCCCCGTTTGCACACCGTGGCCACCGCCGTCGTGGCCGTTGATGCGCGCATTCAGCGCCTAGTCGACGAGATGTTGGAGACCATGTACGCCGCCGAGGGCGTTGGCCTGGCCGCCAGCCAGGTCGATGTGCACGAGCGCGTGGTCGTGATCGACACCTCGGAGGATCGCAATGACCCGCGCGTCTTGATCAACCCGGAGCTGACCAAGACCAGTGCCGAGTTCACCGAGGGCGAGGAGGGCTGTCTGTCGGTGCCGCAGATCTATGACAAGGTGGCGCGCCATTCCCGCGTCACCGTGCGGGCGCTGAACCGCGAGGGTCAGCCCTATGAGTTCGAGGCCGAGGGCTTGCTGGCGGTCTGCGTTCAGCATGAGATGGATCATTTGATGGGCAAGGTCTTCGTCGAATACCTGAGCCCGCTCAAGCGCGAGCGCATCAAGACCAAGCTGCTGAAGAAGGCGCGCGGAGACGACGGGCGCAAGCGCTGAGTCATGACCAAGCCGCTGCGCGTCGTTTTTGCCGGTACGCCGGAGTTTGCTGCCACCGCCCTGGACGCCCTGCTGCGGGCCGGCTTCGAGATGCCCCTGGTGCTGACCCAGCCCGACCGGCCGGCCGGGCGCGGCATGAAGCTGCAGGCCTCGGCGGTCAAGCAGCTGGCGCTGCAGCATGGCATCAAGGTCGCACAGCCGCGCAGCCTGCCTCTGGATGGCAAATACCCCGAGGAGGCGGCCGCTGCGCAGCAAGCGCTGCTGGACGCCAAAGCCGATCTGATGGTGGTCGCCGCTTACGGGCTGATCTTGCCGCAATGGGTGCTGGACAGTCCGCCGCAGGGTTGTTTGAACATCCACGCCTCCTTGCTGCCGCGCTGGCGCGGTGCGGCGCCGATCCACCGGGCGATCGAGGCCGGTGACGCTGAGACGGGCATCACCCTCATGCAGATGGACGCCGGCCTGGACTCCGGCGCGATGCTGCTGGTGGAGTGCCTGCCCATCGCCGCGAGCGACACCACCGCCAGCCTGCATGACCGCTTGGCAGAATTGGGCGGGCGGATGATTGTGGCGGCGCTGACTGTCGGTGCTGATTTGGTCGCCACCCCGCAGCCTGCCGAGGGCGTCACCTACGCGCACAAGATTGAAAAGGCCGAGGCGCAAATCAACTGGACCCAACCGGCGGCGGAAATCGAGCGGCGCCTGCGGGCCTTCGACCCGTTCCCCGGCGGCCTGGCTCAGCTGGACGGTGAGGCGATCAAATGCTGGCGCGGCGAGGTCTGCGCGGGGGGCGGCGCGCCGGGCGAGGTCTTGCGCGTGGATGAGCGCGGCGTCGTGGTGGCTTGCGGCGAGCAGGCCTTGCGTTTGACCGAAATGCAGCGCGCTGGCGCCAAGCGTTTGCCCGCGCAGGCCTTTTTGCAGGCCCGGCCGATCGCGGTCGGCGCTCGCTTCATGGCTTGAAATTTGCGCGCTTGCCCCGATGTAACTGGCCGTTATCATTCGCTCAATCGCAAAGGAGTCCCGTGTTCAATTTGATGAAGACCGCTATCTTGATGGCCGCCATCACCGCCTTGTTCATGGTCCTGGGGCGCATGATCGGCGGCCAGAGCGGCATGATGATTGCGCTGCTGGTGGCGGCGGGGCTTAACTTCTTCAGCTATTGGTTTTCGGACAAGCTGGTGCTGAAGATGTACAACGCCCGCGAGGTCGACGCGACCTCGGCGCCGCAGTTCTACGCCATGGTCAAGGACCTGGTGGCCAAGGCCGAGCTGCCGATGCCCAAGGTCTACATCATCGACGAGGACGCGCCCAACGCCTTCGCCACCGGCCGCAACCCCGAGCATGCGGCAGTCGCCGCCACCACCGGCATCATGCGGGTGCTGTCCGCGGCCGAGCTGCGCGGCGTGATGGCGCATGAGCTGGCCCATGTCAAGCACCGCGACATCTTGATCAGCACGGTCAGCGCGACCATGGCGGGTGCGATCTCGATGCTGGCTAATTTTGCGATGTTCTTTGGCGGCCGCAATAGCGAAGGCCGCTCCAGCAACCCGCTGGTCGGTCTGCTGGTGATGATTTTGGCGCCGCTGGCCGCCAGCGTGATCCAGATGGCGATCAGCCGCGCGCGTGAATTCGAGGCCGACCGGGGCGGCGCCGAGATCGCGGGCGACCCGCAGGCGCTCGCCTCGGCGCTGACCAAGATTCACAATTTTGCCCAGCGCATCCCGATGGCTGCGGCCGAGCGCCATCCCGAGACGGCGCAGATGATGATCATGAACCCGCTCTCCGGCCAGGGCTTGGCCGGCTTGTTCAGCACCCATCCGGCAACCGAAGAGCGGGTTGCACGTTTGATGGCGATGACCCCGCGCCGTTGAGTCTGACCCGTTCGGGCTCAAGCGGCGGCGCATTGAGCCGATATCAAGTGCTATGAAGCTCACTCTTTCCTTGCGCGTCCTGGTGCTGGCTGCTGCTGCCTTGTTGACGGGCTGCGATCAACTGGGCATCGAAGACCCGGCCAAGCTGGCTGCAGCCAAGGAGGCCGAGGGCAAGGCCATCGGCAGCGCCTGCCGCCACGCCCTGCGCGCCATCGAAGACTGCTACACGCTCAACCCCAAGGCTCAAAAGGCGGCGGTCTTCACCGGCTGGAAGGAGATGGACGAGTACATGCGCGAGAACAAGCTCGACGGCGTCGCACCGGTGGTGCCGCGCACGCCTGTCGTCAAGCCCGGCGCCGAGCCGGAAGAGGACGTCAAGCCCAAGCCGAAGAGCGCGGATAAAGCCGGCGATAAGGGCGAGGCGAAAGACAGCAAGCCTAAGGCGGCACATTAGGCCGAGCCTTCGCGACGGCTTTTTTGCTTTCTGAGCCCCTGCGCCTGCATCCTGTCGCAGCGTGATTGGCGGCGGGCAAGGTGTGGCAGATGATGCGAGCTTCGCAAAGTCACATCCGCTCACCGAGGAGTCCTCCCTATGTTGAATCGCCGCTCAATTCACGTCGCCGCCAGCATCACCTTGCTCGCCGTTGTCGCACCCGCTCAGGCCTGGACCTGGGGTTTCAATGAACAGGTCAAGGGTTCGGGCGAAGTTGTCAGCGAGACGCGCGACTTGGGCGGCTTCGACGCCATCAGCCTGTCGGGCAGCTACAAGGTCCTGGTGCGCCAGGGCCCGGCCGTCAAGTTGGAGGTCAAGGCCGACACGAATTTGTTGCCGCTGATCGAGACCCGCGTCGTCGAGGGCAGCAAGGGCCGCACCTTGGAGATCGGCACCAAGAAAGGCTTCAGCTTCTCCAGCAAGACTGAGCCCCAGATCATCTTGGTGATGCCGCAACTGCGTTCGCTGGCGATCGCGGGCTCCGGCGATGTGCGGGTGGAGGCGATGAAGACGCCTGAGCTCCATGCCAGTGTCAGCGGTTCGGGCGATATCGACTTGGTGGACTTCAGCAGCGAGAGCTTGAGCGTGCAGGTCAGCGGCAGTGGCGACATCAAGGCCAGTGGCCGGACCGGCAGTTTCAGTTTGTCGGTGGCCGGCAGCGGCGATGTCGATGCGCGCGGCCTGCAGGCCGATGCGGTCAAGGCCAGCATTGCCGGCAGCGGCAACGCGAGCGTGCATGCGGTCAATAGCTTGAAAATCTCGATCGCTGGTTCGGGCGATATCGGCTATCTGGGCTCGCCCAAGGTCAGCAGTTCGGTGGCCGGGCACGGCGTGATCACCAAGCTGAATTGAGCGGCTGCGGCAGTCGCCGATGCGCAGCGACAATCGGGCCATGAACAGAGAAGCAGCGGCGTTGTGGCGCCACCCCGAGTTCCGCAACGGCGCGCGCGAGATGATGAGCATTGGCTTGGGCATCTCGGCCTGGGGCCTGGTGACCGGCGTGGCGATGGTCAAGAGCGGCTTGTCGGTGCCGCTGGCCTTGCTGATGAGCTTGGTTGTGTTTGCCGGCAGCTCGCAGCTGGCGGCCCTGCCGCTGATCGCCAGCGGCGCGCCGCTGTGGGTGCTGTGGGCCACCGCTTTTTGCGTCAATCTGCGCTTCGTGATCTTCAGCGTGCAATGGCGGATGTATTTTGGCCATCTGCCGCGGCTGCAGCGCCTGAGCCTGGCTTACTTTGCCGCCGACTTAAATTACGTTGCCTTCATGCGGCGCTTCCCCGAGCCCAAGCCCGGCCCCGGACAAGTACCTTATTACGCCGGCGGTGCGGCCTGGACTTGGGCGTCCTGGCAGATTCCGTCCATCATCGGCATCCTCGCGGCCGACCGGGTGCCGACCGAGTGGGGGCTGGGTTTCGCCGGCGTGCTGGCCTTGCTGGGCCTGGCCTATTCGCTGTTGAAGGACCGCAATGCCTGGGTCTCGGGCGCGGTCGCCAGCTGCGCGGCGGTGGCGGCTTACGGCCTGCCGCTGCGGCTGAACATCCTGGTGGCGATCGCGGTGGCGGTGGCGGCCGGGCTGTTGATGGAGCATTGGTTGCCCGAGCGAAGGGTGCTCCGATGACCAATTGGGAAATTGTTGCCGGCATCATCGGCATGGCGCTGATCACCGGGCTCACGCGCGGTTTCTTTTTAATCTCCGACAAGGAATTGCCGCTGCCGACTTGGGCCAAGCAGGGCCTGCGTTATGCGCCGCTGGCGGCCTTGGCGGCGGTGATCGTGCCCGAGATCGTGATGACGCAGGGCCATTTGATCGACACCTGGCAGGACGCTCGGCTCTATGCCACGGCGGTCGGCACCGCCTACTTCTTCTGGCGCGGCGGCATCCTCGGCACCATCATCAGCGGCACGGCGGTGATGTTGGCCCTGCGCATTGGGCTCGGTTGGTAACTCTGCTGATCTGAACAGCTTGGTAAGCTAGCGGCCATTGCATCTAACCTCTGGGCTCAACTTCATGAATGTCATTCGCTTCTCCGATCTGATTGCTAGCGGCAAGGTCGCCGGTCAGCGCGTTTTCATCCGCGCCGACCTCAATGTGCCGCAAGACGACGCCGGCAACATCACCGAAGACACCCGCATCCGCGCCTCCATCCCCTGTATCGAGCAGGCCTTGAAGGCCGGTGCGGCCGTGATGGTGACCTCGCATCTGGGCCGCCCCACCGAGGGCGAATTCAAGCCCGAAGATTCGCTCGCTCCCGTGGCCAAGCGCATGGCCGAGTTGCTGGGCCGCAAGGTCGCGCTGCTGCGCGACTGGGTGGATGGCGTGGAGGTCGCGCCGGGCGAGGTCGTGCTGCTCGAGAACTGTCGCCTCAACCCGGGCGAGAAGCAGAACGACGAGGCGCTGGCGCGCAAGATGGCCGCGCTGTGCGACATCTTCGTCCACGACGCATTCGGCACCGCGCACCGCGCGGAGGCCTCGACCTACGGCATCGCGCAGTACGCCGCAATTGCCTGCGCCGGACCGCTGCTGGCGGCCGAGATCGACGCCGTCACGCGCGCGCTCGCGCATCCGCGCAGGCCGCTGGTGGCGATCGTCGCCGGCTCCAAGGTCAGCACCAAGCTGACGATCCTGAAGGCGCTGGCGAGCAAGGTCGATCAACTGATCGTCGGCGGTGGCATTGCCAATACTTTCATGCTCGCCAAAGGGTTGCCGATTGGCAAGAGCCTGGCCGAGCCGGGGCTGCTCGAAG
>NZ_JANNMI010000116.1:0-2306 GCF_031397715.1 Roseateles sp. | reverse complement strand
CTTGGTGAAATTGGCGATCGCGTTCAGGTCCAGCGTCGAGGTGTTGCTGGCCAGAATCGCACCCGGCTTCATCACCGCGTCGAGTTGTTTGAACACCGCTTGCTTGACGCTCAACTCCTCAAACACCGCCTCGATCACCAGATCGGCATCGCCGATGTCGGCGTAGTTCAGCGTGGTGCTGAGCAAGGCCATGCGGGCCTCGAATTTATCCTGCTTGAGCTTGCCCTTCTTGACCTGCGATTCGTAGTTTTTGCGAATCGTTGCGACGCCGCGGTCCAGCGCTTCCTGCTTGGTTTCCAGCATCACGACCGGCAGGCCGGCGTTGAGGAAATTCATGCTGATGCCGCCGCCCATGGTGCCGGCGCCGATCACCGCCACCTTGGCGATCTTGCGGGTCGGCGTGTCGCTGGGCACATCGGCGATCTTGGTGGTGGCGCGCTCGGCGAAGAAGGCATGACGCAAGGCACCCGATTCCGGCGTCACCATCAGCGCTGCAAAGCCGGCCCGCTCGGCCTTGATGCCGTCGTCGAACTTCATCGTCACCGCAGCCGCCACCGCCTCCAGGCAGCGCAGCGGCGCGGGGAAATTCTTGCTCATGCCGCCGACCATATTGCGGGCGAACTGGAAGAAGGCGTCCGGATTAGCGCAGCGGGCTTTCAGATCGCGCACGCGCGGCAAGGGTCGCACATCGGCCATTTCTGCCGCCAAGGCCAAGGCCTCTTCCATCAAATCACCGGTGGCCATGCGGTCAAACAACTTCTGCCCCGGCACCTGAGCGAGTAACTCGCTATTCACCGGCTCCCCGCTGACGATCATATTCAGCGCCGGTTCGACACCCAGCGCACGCGGCAAACGCTGCGTGCCGCCGGCACCGGGCAAGAGACCTAACTTGACTTCGGGCAGCGCCACCTTCGTGCCGGCAGCCGCAATGCGGTAATGGCAACCCAGTGCCAGCTCCAGCCCGCCGCCCATGCAAACGCTGTGAATCGCAGCCACCACCGGCTTGGCGCAGGCCTCAACCAGGCTGATCAGGCTGAGCAGGTTGGGCTCGGCCAGCGCCTTGGGGCTGCCGAACTCCTTGATGTCAGCGCCGCCCGAAAAAGCCGCGCCGGCGCCGGTGATGACCACAGCCTTGATGGCCGCATCGTCTTCGGCTCGCTCAATGCCGGCCGCCACCGCTTGACGGGTGAGCAAGCCCATGCCGTTGACTGGCGGGTTGTTCAATGTGATCACGGCGACTTGGCCGCGGACTTCGTAAGTGGCTGTCATGCTGACCCCTTGGTGGAGAAGGAGCGGCGCCACTCAGAAAGCGACCCGCCAAAATAGAACGATCGTTCGATTCTAGGCAGCAAAGCAGCCGCGATGATGTCGCTGCCGTGACAAAAATACTCAGGGTTTACAGGGGGCCACCGGCCTAGATGTCCAGCCCTAACTCCTGAATCTTGCGGGTGATGGTGTTGCGCCCGATGCCGAGTTTTTGTGCGGCTTCGATGCGCCGCCCGCGTGTGAGGTCCAGCGCCGCCAAGATCAGGCTGGCTTCAAAACGGCGCGTCAGGCTGTCCCACACATCGGTTTCGCCCGCCGCCAACAGGCGCCGCGCTTCGCGCGACACCTCCGCCACCCAAGCATCGGGCCCGGCGCCAAAGCTGGGCATGGCCGGAGCGGACACCGGCAATGGCGACATTACCGAGACGGCCTTGGTCGGCATGGGCGCCGGAGCCGCCTCGATGGCCGCCACTTCGGCCGGCTGCTCTATGCTCAAACCCAAACCGGGCTGCAGCAGCTCTTGCGGCAAATCCTTGGGCTCCACCACCTGGCTGGGTGCCATCACGCTGAGCCAATGGCAGATGTTTTCCAACTGCCGCACATTGCCGGGGAATTCGAAGTTGAGCAAGAGTTCCAGCGCGGCGTCGGTCAAGCGCTTGGGCTCCACCCCCAACTCGGCCGCACTGCGCTGCAAGAAGAACTTGGCCAACACGGCGATATCTTCCCGGCGCTCGCGCAGCGGCGGCAGGCGCAGACGGATCACGTTCAGGCGGTGAAACAAATCCTCTCGGAACGCGCCTTGACGCACCCGCGCCTCCAGGTTCTGGTGGGTGGCCGCGATCACCCGCACATTGCTGCGCAGCGGGCTGTGGCCGCCGACGCGGTAAAACTGCCCATCGGACAAGACCCGCAAGAGCCGGGTCTGCAACTCCAGCGGCATATCGCCGATCTCGTCCAGAAACAGCGTGCCGCCGTCGGCCTGCTCGAAGCGGCCACGCCTGGTCGCCTGCGCGCCGGTGAAGGCGCCGCGCTCGTGACCG
>NZ_JANNMI010000303.1:0-7291 GCF_031397715.1 Roseateles sp. | reverse complement strand
GCCCGAGAGCCGGCGCCTGACCAAAGATTTTCAGACGCTGATCAAAAGCTACCCGGGTCGCTACACGGTCTGCGAGGCCACCGCCAACCCCAAGGTCTACGCCGGCCCGCAAGTTTGTGGCAGCGCCTTCGCCTTCGGCCTTGAAGCCCAAGTCATCAAGGCGGCACGCGGCGAGGCGGACGCGATCAAGTTCGTGGCCGACTATTTTCTGAGCGCACCTGCCAGCATGGCCACCATGCTGGCCAACCACGACATCTTTGCCGGCGCCCGGGTTTGGGATCAGTTGAATGGGGATGAAGCCCGCTACAAGCTGGCGGCCGCCACCTATTTGCTGCAGCCCGGCACGCCTTTCATCTACTACGGTGAAGAAATCGGCATGGCGGGTGTGGCCGGCCTGCCCGGTGACGAACCGCTGCGCGCGCCGATGAGCTGGAGCGCCCGCGCCAAGGATGGCTTCAGCCGCAATGCCCAGACCTATCGCCCTTTTGCACCAAACATCGCCAGCCATAACGTTCAGACGCAGCAGCAGAACCCGGCCTCGATCCTGAACTTCTACAAAGCCATGCTGAAGCTGCGCAAGCAATACCCGGCCTTGGCGCGCGGCAGCTATGAGGCACCCAGCGCGCAGGGTCAGGTGTTGAGCTTTCAGCGCCGGCTGGGCCAGCAAATCAGCTTGGTGGTGATCAACTATGGCGGCGAGGCCGGCAGCGCCGGCGTGTCAGGCTTGCCGGCGCGGGCAAAATTGGCCGCAGCATACCCAGCGACCGGCATGCGCGTGCGCGCCGATAGCCAAGGTCGCTTAACGCTGCCTGCAGTTGCGCTGTCGGTCAATGTCTACAAGGTCGAACCATGAACCATACAAGCTGCTTGATTCTTCCGATCGCATTGGCGCCAGGCGGGATTTCTCGATCACATAGGCCAGGCGCTTCTTTTCCTTGCCGTAGAAGCTGCGCGTTTGCGGCGTGGCCAGGTGCTCGGTGGTGGTGGCCTTGGCACTGAGGTAGCCAAAACCCCCGCACAAGAAACCGGCCGAGCCGCAGGCGCCGTCGTAGATGCGTTCGCCGATCTGGGGTGCTGCCACTTCAATCATGGCGCGGATCAGCGGCCGGGGTGCGTGTAGCACTCGCCGCCGTTGCAGCCGGCGTTGCCCATATTCTTGATCTTGGCTTCGTACAGATGCGAGAGCTCATGCCTCTGCGTCTGCGAGCCAAAGCGCAGCTCGTCCACCAGCTCGTACACCAGCTCGATCACATCGCGCAAGTTGTCGCCGCTCTGCACCTTGTTGGTGATCTCGCTGAAGATCTCGCCGATCTTGGATTCGATCGTGTTCGGGCCGCTGGCGCGCTGCTTGAAGCCGGCCAGATGCGGAAAGAGGCGCTGGTTGATGAAGGCGCGCAGGTCGTCGCCGGTCATGGCGGTGTTGTGGTCGAGTTTGCCGTCGGCGCCATTGGGTGCAGCCGGCATCCTTGTGCAGGATGTCGTCGACATTCTTGAAGGTGGGTTCAAAAATGCGTTGGGTGTGAAGGCGGATGCGCGCGCTCGTGAAACTGTGCGCGAGTGTCACTGCAGCCTGAACGCTTTTCCAATCCGTGAGGTCGGAGCTGCTTCGCAGGTCCAACCCCCGCTAGCCAGTCAGGTCGGAGCTGCTTCGCAGGTCCAACCCCAAGTCATTATTTTCCTATACAGAACTTGCTGAAAATCTCCCCCAGCAGGTCGTCGGCGCTGAAAGTTCCGGTGATCTCGCCGAGCGCATCGTGCGCGAGGCGCAGCTCTTCGGCGAGCAGATCCAGCGCCGGGGGCTCTTGGTGCGCGACGGCCATCGCCAAGTCCAAATGCTCGCGCGTGCGCTTGAGCGCCTGGACATGGCGCTCGCGGGCGATGAACAGGCCTTCCGGCGTGGCATGCCAGCCGACTTGTTGCAGCAGGCGCTGGCGCAGCTCGGCCAGGCCAGCGCCTGACTTGGTCGAGAGCAGCAAGGCGCCATCCGGCAGGCCCGCGACCACAGCCGCATCGGCCTTGTTAAAAACCTGCAGGATGCGCTCGGCTGGCACATTAGCCAAGCGGGCCGAGATCAGCTTGTCCTCGGCTTCGTAGTCCGACTGGCCGACACGGGTCAGGTCGTGCATGAAGAGCAGCACGTCGGCGTCGGCAATCGCCTCCCAGCTGCGTGCCACCCCGATGCGCTCAACTTCATCATTCGTGTCACGCAAGCCGGCGGTGTCGCTGATGTGCAGGGGCACGCCTTCGATCTGGATGGTCTGGCTGACCTTGTCGCGGGTGGTGCCGGCCACCGCGGTGACGATGGCCAGCTCGGCACCGGCCAGCGCGTTCAAGAGCGAGCTTTTGCCGACATTGGGCTGACCGGCCAGCACCACCTTGATGCCCTCGCGCAAGAGCGCGCCCTGTTGCGTGCGGTCCAACACGGCCGCCAGACGCGCTTGCAAGCGGGCCAGCCGGCCCAGTGCGTCGGCCTGCTGCAGAAAGTCGATCTCTTCCTCGGGAAAGTCCAGCGTCGCCTCGACCAGCATGCGCAGCTTGATCAGCGCGTCGCGCAACTCGTTGACTTCCAGCGACAACGCGCCGGCCAGCGCACGGCCGGCGCTGCGGGCCGCCGCCTCGGTGCTGGCGTCGATCAAATCGCTGACCGCTTCGGCCTGCGCCAGATCGAGCTTGCCGTTCAGAAACGCGCGTTGGGTGAATTCGCCCGGCTCGGCCAAGCGGATGCCAAGCTCTCGGCCAGCCTCCAGGCAGCGCGCCAGCAGCAGTTGCAGCACCACCGGCCCGCCATGCGCCTGCAACTCCAGCACATGCTCGCCGGTATAGGAATGCGGCGCCGGGAACAACAGCGCCAGGCCTTGGTCGATGGCCACACCAATGGCATCGCAAAACGGCAGATAGGTCGCCTCGCGGGGCCGTAGCGTGCGCGCGCAGATGGCGTCAATCAGCGGGGTCAGGTCTTGCGCGGAGGAGACGCGGACGATGCCGACGGCCCCGCGTCCGGGGGCGGTGGCGATGGCAGCGATGGGGGCTTGGCGGGAGGACAGCATCGGGCAATTCTCGCCGATCGGCTAGCTGCATGAACCGGCGCCGGGCCGCCCCAAGCCGGTTCAGCGCCCCCTTGGGGGGCAGCGGCGGTACGCCGGCGCGTGGGGGCTAGAGAAGACCCGGCGCCGGGCCGCCTCAGGCCCCAGGGCCTGAGGCCTTTGCTGGGCACAAACAGGCCACTGGCCTATTTGAGTCCGGGCTCAGCCCCAAGCCGGTTCAACGCCCCCTCGGGGGGCAGCGGCGGTATCCCGGCGCGTGGGGGTTGGCGTATGGCGCGGGGGAGGCCGGATCAAGCACTCGCGTGAGTCTTGGCCGCTGGCCCAGTTCGCATCCCGGTTAACCCTCCACCGGTTGAGAAGCTCTGCCCCGCATGGCTTGATTGGAGTCCTTTGGGCCGAAAAACAATAGCCCCCCAGATGGGGGGAGCAGAGCCGCCATGTGATCTATTGCTCACCAGCGGATCGGCAGTGCGCGCCAGGCCACGCGGCGGCCCAGAACGAGGCCGGTGCCCGATCGGCGTCAGGCGCGCTTGTGCAGGCCCATCAAGCGACTCAGCAGCGGCGTGATCAGCAGCAGCACAATGCCGGCGCCGATCGCCATCGCGGCCAAGAAGGGATACAGCGGCAGTCCCGACCCCTCCAACATATGCTCCAAGGTACCGGCCAAATAGTTGGCGGCGGCCGAGGACAGGAACCACACGCCGAGGACAGGAACCACACGCCCATCAACATCGCAGCCAAGCGGGTCGGCGCGATGCGCGAGACCATCGCCAAGCCGACCGGTGACAGCATCAGCTCGCCAATGGTGTGGATGACATAGACGATGGCCAGCCATTGCGCGCCGACCTTGCCGTTCAGATCGGCCAGGTTTTGCGCCTGCGCCATCACCAGGAAGCCCAGGCCCAGCACGATCATGCCGAGCGCTTGCTTGGCGGTGTCGGGCAGCGCCAAGCGGCTTTGATCCAGGCGCGTCCAGATCAGCGCAAACACCGGCGCCATCATCACAATGATCAGCGGATTGATCGACTGGAACAGCGAGGCCGGCACGGTGAAGCCGAACATCTCGCGCTCGGTCTGTTTGTCGGCAAACAGGGTCATGGTGCCGCCGGCCTGCTCGAAGCCGGTCCAGAAGGCGATCACGAAGAACATCACGATGATGATGCCCAGCACCCGGCCCATGTCGGCGCGGGTCAGCGGCTCATGCTGTACGTCCTTGCTGGGCCGAGCGATCACCCACAGGATCGCGGCCACCACGCCGACATTGGCGAGCACGCGCACCGGCGTGGCCAAGGCGGCATGCAAGGGGCCGACGAAGGCCCAGGCGTTGATAACGCCATAAACCAGCGCCACGCTGGCGGCGGTCCAGGTCAGGATCAGGCCCAGATCACGCGTGCCGATCGCTTCTTGATGCGGCATCAAGCCGGCGCGGCCCAGCAGACGCTGGCCCCACAGCAGCTGGATCAGCCCCAAGCCCATGCCGACGCCGGCAGCGCCAAAGCCGTAATGCCAGCCCAGCTTCTCGCCCAGCGTGCCGGCCACCACCGGTGCCAGGAAGGCGCCGAGGTTGATGCCCATGTAGAAGATTGAATAGCCACCCGCGCGGCGCGGATCGTTTTCGCCGTTGTACAAATCACCGACCATCGAGGTGGTGTTGGCCTTGAAGAAGCCGTTACCGACAATCAACAGGCCCAGCGCCAGATGCAGCAGCGGCTCGAAGGCCATCGCAAAATGGCCCAGCATCATCACCGCGGCGCCAATCACCGCGGCGCGGCGCTTACCCAGGTATTTGTCGGCCAAGGCGCCGCCAATCATCGGGGTTAGGTAGACCAGGCCGGTGTACAAGCCGTACAGGGCGAGCGCATTCTGCCTGTCATAGCCGAGCGCGTTGACGAGATACAGCACCAACAAGGCACGCATGCCGTAATAGCTGAAGCGCTCCCACATTTCAGTGAAAAAGATCACCTTCAGACCGGCCGGTTGGCGCGTGCTTTGAGTGGCTGGCATGTCGGAGGCCTGGCCCGGCATGTTCGGAATCGTTGTGGCTGTCATGTGATTGACCCAATGAGAAAAATGCTTGTCACTTATCGCTAGTCGCTGGGCTTGTGGCCGCGTGGCGAGCGCGCATTGTCACCGCTGCGCGTCGCCCCCTCGGGCAGGCATAACCCCTGGGTGGGGGCAATAAGAATGGCGATTCCCTGTAGTTACTCCATGGATTCGGCTATGCTCCGTGCCGGAGGTCATACCCATCATGCGAATCGGAGCTCTGAGCCGAGCCACCGGCGTCGACATTGAAACCATTCGGTTTTACGAGAAAAGCGGCCTGCTGCCCGGCCCGGCGCGCAGCGAGAACGGCTACCGCGACTACGCTCAAGCGCATCTGGAGCGGCTGGCTTTCATCCGTCACGGGCGCGCGCTGGACATGTCGCTGGCCGATATTGGCCTGCTATTGGCCAGCTTGAATAGCCGCGATGCTGCGCAGCTGGCCAGCGTGGACGGCCTGGTCGACGCGCAACTGGCCCGGGTGCGCGCTCGTCTGGTCAGCATGCACGCCTTGGAGCAGCAATTGATGGCGCTCAAAAGCCGTTGCGACGGTCAGCACCGGCAGCATGGCACGCAGCGTGGCACACAGCAGGGCTGCGGCATTCTTGAGGAGCTGGTGGCGGCGGCGCATGGCGAGGCTTGCGCCTGCCATGTCGAAGAAGCACCGCGGGGCACAGCGGCGCTTGCAGAACCGGCCAAGCCCCGCCCCCGCCCCCGCCCGCCAGCACGCTCCGTTACTTGAGCTCGAATCGGTCCAGCTCCATCACCTTGCTCCAAGCTGCGGCAAAGTCTTGCACGAACTTCGGGCCTGAGTCGCTGGACGCATAAACCTCGGCCAGTGCGCGCAGCTGCGAGTTGGAGCCGAAGACCAGATCCACCACCGTACCCGTCCACTTCAGCGCACCCGAACTGCGGTCGTAGCCTTCCAACACGCCGGTCGAACTGGCAGACTTTTGCCACCGCGTGCGCATGTCGAGCAGGTTGACTAAGAAACCCGCGCACACGGTTTCGGGCCGCGCGGTGAAGACGCCGGGCGCGGCCGCGCCGGTGTTGGCGGTCAGCGCCCGCAGCCCACCGACCAGCACCGTCATCTCGGGCGCGCTCAAGCCCAGCAACTGCGCCTTGTCCAACATCAGCTCGGCGGCCACGCCTTCCAGCCCCGGCCGCACATAGTTGCGGAAACCGTCGGCTGCGGGCTCCAAGACGGCGAACGACGCCACGTCAGTCTGCGCTTGCGAGGCGTCCATACGGCCCGGCGCAAACGGCAGCGCCAGGTCTTGGCCGGCCAGCTTGGCGGCGACCTCAACGGCCGCGTTGCCACCCAAAACGATCAGATCGGCCAGCGAAATCTTCTTCGCGCCGCCGGGCTGCGCGCCGTTGAACTCGCTCTGCACGGCCTCAAGCTTGGCCAGCACGACGGCCAATTCGGCCGGCCGGTTGACGGCCCAATCCTTTTGCGGTGCCAGGCGGATGCGCGCACCATTGGCGCCGCCGCGTTTGTCACTGCCGCGGAAGGTCGAGGCCGAGGCCCAGGCGGTGCTGACCAGTTGGGCCGTCGACAGCCCGCAGCCAAGCAGCTTGGCCTTCAGGGCTTGGATGTCTTGCGCGTCGACCAAGGCGTGGTCGACGGCCGGAATCGGGTCTTGCCAGATCAGCACTTCTGGCGGCACCAGCGCGCCGAGGTAGCGCGCACGCGGGCCCATATCGCGGTGCGTCAGCTTGAACCAGGCGCGAGCAAAAGCGTCGGCGAAGGCCTGCGGGTTTTGGTGAAAGTGGCGCGAGATCTTCTCGTAGGCCGGGTCCATGCGCAGCGACAGATCGGCCGTCGTCATCATCGGCGCATGCTTTTGCGTCGGGTCATGCGCGTCCGGGATCATGTGCTCGGGCTTGACGTTCTGGGCCACCCACTGGTGCGCACCGGCCGGGCTTTTCGTGAGCGCCCACTCGTAGCCGAACAGCATGTCGAAGTAGCCGTTGTCCCAGGTCGTCGGGTTGGGCTTCCACGCGCCTTCGATGCCGCTGGTGATAGTGTGGGCGCCGACGCCGCTTTCGAAGCTGCTGACCCAGCCCAGGCCCTGCGCCATGATGTCGCTGCCTTCCGGCTCGGCCCCGACCAGCGAGGGGTCGCCCGCGCCATGCGCCTTGCCGAAGGTGTGGCCGCCGGCCACCAGCGCGACGGTTTCCTCATCGTTCATCGCCATGCGGGC